>MUCR01000061.1 GCA_002816455.1 SAR202 cluster bacterium Io17-Chloro-G4
GATGATTGGCCGCTTGTTGGTAATCAGGAAAGACACTCACTAGAATGTTGCGAGCCCTAAATCCTAGAAATTGGGCCGAACGTCCCTCAGCCGCCGGACCCGCTCAGCTATGGGCGGGTGGGTCGAGAACAAGTTCGCCATGGAAAACTGGTTCTCCCTTTTGTTCTTCTCCTCACTCAAGGGGTTTACGATAAACAGGTGGGAGGCTCCCTCAGCAATTTTCATGGGCCTGGCTTGACTTCCCTGTTCCAGTTTCTCCAGAGCGCTGGCCAAAGCGTATGGGTTACCGGAGGTGTGCGCCCCGGTTGCGTCGGCTTGGAACTCGCGGGTGCGGGAAATAGCGGAGCGGATCATGGTTGCGGCCACGCCTGCGATCATGGCCACCAGCAAAGTCCCGATTATGGAACCTATACCGCCACCGCGGTCACGGCCACCGAACATCATGCCCATCAATGCGCCCCATTTGGCGACTGAAGCCAATATCATAATGGTCATGGCCATGGTGGCCACCACCGACATAATCAGGGTGTCCCGGTTACCCACATGGGCCATTTCGTGGGCCAATACGGCGCCTAGTTCATCCCGGTCCAGGATTCGGCGGATGCCGGTGGTTACGGCCACTGCGGCATGCTCCGGGTTACGACCGGTGGCAAAAGCGTTGGGAGAATCAGATTCAATCTGATAAACTTTCGGCATGGGCAAGCCAGCCAAGGTCGCTTGCTCGGAGACGATGCCGAAAAGTTCTCTGTCATCCTGCTCGCTTATTTGGTGGGCGTTTGCCATTTTCAAGGCTAAGGTATCGCTCTTCCAATACATGAAGAAGTTAATAGCCAGAGCGATCACCAAAAACACGATCATTAACGGTATACCGCCCAGAATTAACCCGATCACCAAGAGCAAGCCGCTCATGATCATCATCAAGACAAAGGTTTTTATAGTATTCATGGCGTAGTTTTCCTGGCTTTTTGGCCGTCTTTATGGAAATAGGCGTGCTAAGTTGGGCTGATACTCGGAACTCACAGTTTATAATAGCCTGATTATAGCATCCGCTCGTTGAGCCGAGGCGGGGAGTCCGGTGTATAGGGGATTACGAATTTAGGACGCACGCCGGATTCCGGGCGGCGCCCAAAATCGCTTGAAGTGACGGCTAAATTACGACACCGAGAGCGGCCCAAGTAGACTCGGGTGCCACGTTGGCACGTTTGACACAAATTAATAGTTAGTGATACATTTCACACTGTTCTGTGATATAGGCACGGGAGGAGACCTCATGGCCCTCAAAATCGGTGTTTTGGCCAAGCAAGTAATAGACCCGGAAATGCCCATGGCGGCATTCCGGGTGGACTCGGATGCCAACAAGGTGGTAACACCTCCCAACATTCCACCGGTAGTGAACGGCTTCGACGAAAACGCCGTAGAAGCGGCTTTACTACTGAAGGACGCCCAAGAAGCCACTATCACGGTTATATCCAGTGGCACCGAGTTTGCCTTGGACGTGATGAAAAAGCCTCTGTCTATGGGCGCGGACGAGTTGATTTTGCTTCAGGACGACGCCTTTGGCAACACAATAGACAGTTTTTTCACTGCCCGGGTATTGGCCGAGGCGGTCCGCAAACTCGAAGGATTCGACCTGATTATTTGCGGTAGGCAAGCCTCCGATTGGGACAACGCACAGGTGCCGCTGGGCCTAGCCGAGCTTCTGGGCCTATCTTGCATCGCACTGTGCCGGAAGGTGGACGTGAGCGACGGCAAAGTTACCGCCGAGTGCACCACACCCGACGGATATGAGGTGGTGGAGGCCGACTTGCCAGCATTGGTCACGGTCAGCAACGAACTGGGCCAACCCCGCTACCCCACTCTGAGGGGCATCATGGCAGCCACTCGCAAGAAGCCGACCATCTGGACCATGAGCGACTTGGGTATGGACTCGGCAGAGCTCGAGCCCAGAGTGACGTTGCGCAGCCTGTTTGTTCCCGAGACCGGCCAAGACTGCGAGTACATTGAGGGCGAGAATGCCGCCGATGCTGGCCGCCAACTGGCGCTGAAGCTCAGGGAAGACAAACTTATCTAATTAGCAACGGTGGGTCTGGGGGCTAATAAAAATTTTAAGCATCAGCTATTCCCGTCCGATGGATGGACGCAGAGGAATAGCTGGTCCAATTCCGGCCCCAGGGTGGAATACACAGAGATTGTTTGGACGAACTTTCGGTTTCAACTTTGAGCTGGTGTTGAAAACCTCTAGGAGGAATGATGGCAGAGGCGACGGGTGTTTTAGTCCTGGGCGAATTGGCTGGGGGCGAACTGGCGTCGGTCTCCCAGGAGCTTTTGGCGGCAGGCCGCAAGTTAGCCGACGACTTGGGTGAGGAGTTAACCATTGCCCTGTTAGGCGCCAGCGTTGAGGGCGCCAGCCAGCAGGCCATCAGCTACGGGGCCGACCGGGTCTACGCCGTTACCCATCCATTACTTGAGGAATACCAAGTCGACCTCAACCTGGCAGCTCTGGAATCCCTCTGCCAAGAAACCAACCCTAATGTCCTGCTCATAGCTCGCACCGAGTCAGGCAGAGAGCTAGCTCCCAGGTTGGCTTTTCGCTTGGGCGTAGGTTTAGCCCAGGATTGCCTGGAAGTGTCGGTGGACCCTGCGGCCAAACGCTTACTGGCCAACCGGCCGGTGTACGGTGGCAATGCCATAGCTGTGATTAGCTGCGACCTGACGCCCCAGATTGCTGCGGTGAGGCCAAAGGTCTACGAACCTCTGGAACCTGATCCCTCCCGCCAGGGTCAGGTCGTGTCTTTCCCGGTGGAGTTGGAAAGTTCTCAGGCTCGCACCCGGATTGTTGAACGGGTTGAAGAAACCTCCACAGGTATCAAGTTGGAAGACGCCCGGGTCGTTGTCTCCGGCGGCCGAGGGTTGGGCGGACCGGAGCCCTTTGCCCATTTGGAAGAGCTGGCCAAAGTCATGGGGGGAGCGGTAGGCGCATCTCGGGCTGCCGTGGATTCAGGTTGGGTTCCCGTTGCCTACCAGGTGGGTCTGACCGGCAAGACCATCACTCCCGAAATTTATATAATGGTCGCCATTTCCGGGGCCAGCCAGCACATGGCCGGCTGTTCAGGGGCAAAGGTGATTGTCGCCATCAACAAAGACTCCGAAGCCAACATCTTCCGCGAAGCCCGGTACGGCGTTGTCGGGGATTGGGAGCAGATAATACCCGCTTTCACCGCAGCGGTGAGAGAGCTTGTGCAGAGCTAGATTGGTTCTTCTCCGGTGCGGGACATTTTGCCGATTATGCCACTTGCCACCATCAACGTTAGCCTGTAACAGCGAGTAAACTAGTCCCCCGTCATTCCGGCGACGGCCGAAATCCAGAAATCATCTCATCCACAACAGTTACTAGACACCGCCTCCCGCGGGCGAGACGGAATTAAGACCCTTCCAAAGACTTTAGGCCTCGGGTGGGCGCTCTTTGTGCCAGGGCGTTGCTTGCTCGTAGGCGTGAGCGACTTTCAGGATGGTTTCCTCTCCGCCGGGACGGCTGCCAATCTGGAGACCGATGGGTAGGCCGTCGGCGCTGAACCCGCATGGGACCGACGCGGCGGGAGAGCTGGCCAGGTTGAAAAGCCGGGTCAGCAGGTAGGGCAACCGGGCTGCGGTTTCTTTGCTGGTGATGGCTGGGTCGTCTTCAATGAGTTGGGCTGGCCTGCCGGAGGTGGGGAGCACCAGCACGTCGTATTTCGCCAAGGCTTCTTGAACTTGGTCCCGCAACATTGTCCTTAGCTTTTGGGCTTTGTAATAAGCCTGGGCTGGCATGATGCTGCCCACCAATTGCTGGACCCGCACGTCGTGGCCGTAATCGTCGATTCGCTCCTTGACCCAGTCCCGGTGGGCGAAGGCCGGTTCCACAGCCAGCAGCACAGACGAAGCGACGCTGGCTCCGGCAGTTAGCGGCAAAGAAACGTCCTCCACCGTAGCTCCCAGCTCACCCAAAACCGCAATGGCTTTGACTACTGCTTCCCGCGTCTCGCTTTCCACCAAGTCGCTGTTGAGTTGCTCAGTGACAACTCCTATCCGGATTCCCCGGATGTCTCCGTCCAGCCCCCGCCGGTAGTCCGGCACCGGGGTGTTCCAGGTGTGTTCGTCCTTGGGGTCTTGGCCAGCGATTGCGCCTAAGGTGATGGCTGCGTCTTCCACGGTCCGGGAGATTGGACCAACCGTGTCCATAGTCCAAACGCCCTGCATGACGCCGTAACGGCTCACCCGGCCCCAACTTGGCCTGAGACCTACTAAGCCGCACCAGGTTGCCGGGAAGCGTATCGAGCCGCCGGTGTCCTCACCCAAAGATGAGGCGCACAGGAAAGCGGCCGTGGCTGCTCCTGAGCCGCTGCTGGAGCCGCCGGTGTATTTTTGCAGGTCCCAAGGGTTTCTTGGGGTACTGAAGCGGTGGGAGAATCCGGTAACCGCAAACTCGGTGAGGTTGGTCTTACCCAAGACGATGGCCCCGGCTTTTTTCAAGTTGGCGATGACCGTGGCGTCCTCGTTGGGAACGAAGTCGGCCAGAAACCGGGAACCGCCGGTGGAGCGCACGCCCCGGCTCCAAAACTGGTCTTTGACCGCCACCGGCACGCCGTGCATGGGGCCAAGGTGATCGCCCTTGGCAATGGCCGCTTCGGCCTCCCGGGCGGCTTCCATTGCCTGTTCCCGCATGACCGTAATATAGGAGTTGAACTTGAAGTCCAGGGTGTCAATCCGGTCTAAATAGGCCTCAGTAGCCTCAACCGGAGAAACCTCTTTCTTTTCGATTAAACGGGACAGGTCGGATGCCGAGAGATAGGGAATTTGTGCTTGGTCCATGGTGATGCCTCCTCCGGGAATTGTATTAAACCACAGAGACACAGAGGCCCAGAGATTTGAGAGAGGGATTTTTTCCTAAAAACGAGAGAGAAACCAGCAACCTGCGGGGAATGCGAAATTCGGTGCGGCCAGTCATGGGAATTATCGTCTTCGACTGACCGCTGAAAGCTGATTGCTGAACGCTAACGGCTTTATGCTGGCGGCAGAATGATGGGAAGCGGCTCTACGCTGTCCAATCCCGGGGGGTTAATCTGGTCCAGCGCTTCGAGGAGGGCGTTCAGGCTGTACATTACTTCCGTCAGTTCCGGGTCTTGAATATCCAGGCCCACGGCTTTGCCCATGGCCCGAATTTCGTCTTTATTTAAATCCGCCATTTCAGCCTCCAGTGGTTAGTTGCTTTGACGGGCCGATTGTCCCCCACATACTCCTTGAAAAACCCAGTTACGTCAAGCTGTTTGGGGATTAGATAAGAAAAGTGTTGGCGAGCACCGGCAAACCCTAATCTCGCCCCGGCGACGTGCCACTACTAACCTGATCGGGTCCGGCTCTTACATTCGACTCAAGGTGGATCGAGTGTCCACCGCAGTACCGAATATGGGGTATCATAATCGCCATCACAACCCTGCCTGCTCTTCGGAGTGGCGAGGCGAGCGAGGTTTCCTGATGAACATCCTGATTACGGGTGGACTGGGAGTGAACGGCTGCTGGGTCACGCGGCAACTTCTCGAGATGGGGCATCAGCCGATTATTCTGGATAATCGCCCGGACTTTTCGCTGGTGTCGGACATCGCAGACGAGATCACCGTGGTAGTTGGCGATATCCAGGACCTTGCCACCATCACCAGCACCCTGAAAGACCATCATGTTCAGCGAATATGCCACTTGGCTGCCATTTATCCCGACGCTGCCGACGCGAACCCTTTGCTGGGTTTCCAGGTCAATGCAATGGCTACGGTAAACATTTTGGAGGCGGCGCATATCATGGAGGTCGAGCGGGTAGTGTTTACCAGCTCTGTGGCTGCCCTCTCTCCAGTCACCGAAGATTACCTGTTCCCTGAGCGCATACCTGTAAACGAGGACTACAACGCCTACCCGAGCGCAGGGGGTGTCTATGGCGCAACCAAAGTTGCCAGCGAGCTGATGGGGATGAACTATCAACGCCTATACGGTATGCAGTTTGTGGCGCTCCGTTTCGCCCCAATTTATGGTCCGGGCAAGCACGCTCCGCGACACGGCAATATTAATGTAGTGTGGAATCGGATAGTGGAGCACGCATTACATGGAGACCCGCTAATATTTGAAAATGGCGGAGACGAACGCCACGACATGACTTACTCTCGGGATGTGGCCCGCAGTGTCGTCCTAGCCTGTTTTAGCGAGTCCTTGGAGCATAGCATCTTTCACATCGGGAGCGGCGGCAGCTATACCCTGAGAGAGTTCTGCGAAAGAGTGAAGGGAGTCATTCCTGGCGCCAACATAGAGGTCGGTCCCGGCCGCGGCGATCGGGGGATCGGGCGGGGCGGACCATGGCTGTTCGACATCAGCCGCGCCAAGAAGGAACTGGGGTACGAGGCGCAGTACGATCCGGCAGCCGCCGTACAGGACTGGCTTCATTGGTTGGAGCGCCTTGAGTTGCCAGTTGTTCCCACGGCATAAATCCTTACCCCAATCCTAGTGAGTCGCATCTTAGTCAACCGACACAGGAAGGAGGGCAGAATGCAGGAGAGAGTCTCCATCGGAAACGTAGATGTCCTGGCAGTGCTGGACATGTACCCGCCGGGCCGGGCTACCAGTTTTTTCTTCCCTGACGTGCCCGAAGAGTCATGGGACCCATACCGGGACGAGCAGTTGAACCCGGAAGGGGAAATAGTGCTTCCGTATTGCCATTTTGCCATACGCTCTGAGGGAAGCACCATATTAGTGGACACGGGCATGGGGGCTGGGCCACATCCTACCAGGGGCAACCGGACCGGGAACCTGCTTAATGACCTCAAGAGCGTTGGCATCAGCCCTGAAGACGTGGATGTTGTGGTCCATACCCACCTTCACGCCGACCACGTGGGATGGAACATCAATTACGAGGGTGGCTCGGCCAAGCCCACCTTTCCCATGGCCAAATACCTTGTGCCGCGTGCCGACTGGGAGCATTTTAGCCAGCCGGACATATTGAGCCTGCCCCAAAACGAGCACATAAGAGACCACGTTGTGCCCTTGGAGAACCTCGGGGTAATGGAGCTAATCGATGGCTGGCATAACATTACGTCTGAAATCTCCACCATCCATACACCCGGCCACACACCCGGACATCAGTGCGTACTTATCAACTCTCAGGGGGCATGCGGCGCAGTGGTGGGCGACGTGATCCACATGAGCGTGCAGATCGAGCACCCCAACTGGTGCGCGGTGGTTGACCTGGACAAGGCGACTGGACTGAAGAGCCGGGAAGACCTGCTTGACTTGTCTGAGCAGGAAGGGATGCTCATCGTCGCCGGCCACTTCAAAGAGGACGAGCACTTCGGCCGCGTGGTCCGCCTGCACGACCGCCGCTACTGGCAGGTCGTATAACCGCATGGCGTCACCCCATTGACCTTCTGCCAGGAAGCGACCACAGCCCGATTGGCCCAAGCCAAGAAGTTAAATACTTCGTTGACGTGCGCTCACCAGTACCGTAGAGTACGCCCATCTCACCTGACTCATTTGTCGCAACCGCAATTGCGACGTTGGCAACATGATCCAGAAATTGCCCCGATAACATCGGGGCCAATGCGAGGAAGCACAATGGCATACGACCTGCTTATTAAGAACGGACGAGTCATCGACGGTTCAGGAGGTCCAGGCTTTTATGCCGACGTGGCAGTTGTCAAGGGCAAAATCGTAGGGGTCGGCAAGTTCAACGAGTCTGCGACGCGGACCATCAACGCCGAGGGCCGAGTGGTGGCTCCCGGCTTCATTGATCACCACACTCACTTCGACTCCCAGTGTATGTGGGACCCGATTGTCAACTCTACCTCCCTAAACGGCAATACCTCCATCATCGTAGGTCAGTGCGGGATTGTGATAGCGCCTACCCGGCCAGGGGATGGAGACTGGTACCTGCAAATGTTCGATAAGATGGAAGGCATTCCTCTTTCGGCACAGCGAAAGGGTGTGGATTTTTCTTGGGAATCCATTGGGGAGTACCTTGATGCCATCGGCCGAAATCGCGGCATTAACGTGGGAGCCCTAGTGGGTCATTCCGGGGTAAGGCGTTACGTTATGGGCGAGGCAGCCCAAGAGCGAGAGGCTACTCCCCAAGAAATAGAGGCTATGAGGCATCTAGTGCGGGAGGGGATTCTGGCTGGCGCTCTGGGGTTCAGCGTGGGCAACTTCGCCGACCAAGGCGAAGAGATTTTCGGCGTCAAAGTGCCATCCTCAGTCGCTAATGATGATGAAAGATACGCGGTTGGTAGCGTTTTGGGCGAGTTGGGCACTGGCGTCTTCCAAGTGAGTGGCGGCGCCGCCGGCGGGTACAAAACTCCGGCGCTCATCGCCCAAGAGTTGTCCCGCAGGACCGGCCGTCCCGCAATGTACAATCTCCTTGCCCAAGAGTTAAACAAACCCGACGAGTGGAAGGAACACCTTCAAATGTTGGAGGACGCTTTCAAGTCGGGTACCCGGGCCTATGCGTCTTGCTTGTCCGCCACCGCCGGGCCCATCTTCGACCTGCGGGCCGGACTAGGCGGCCTAGAAGATGAGGACATGATCAGTCCCACAACCGTGTTCCAGGGCATGTCGACCTGGGACTCGGTGATGGCCCAGCCGGTCCGGGAGAGAATCCAGTCCTTCCGCGACCCGGAAATACGCAGGGCGCTGAGCCTAGAAGGCGTCGAGACCGAAGGCACCCACTCCTACCAGGCCGAGCGGGGTACGCGGCAGATGAGCTTCAACCGGCGCTGGGACTTGGTCCAGGTCTACATGGCCCACGAGGAGAGGAACCGGCAATACAGCGGCAAGAGCATCGAACAAATATCCCAAGAACAGGGTAAAGGCATTATGGACGCCTTCTTGGACTTGGTCTTGGATGATGATCTAAGAACCAGCTTCCAGGTCATCGACCGGAACAACGACGCCGAGTCCCAGCGGGAGATATTCGGATCGCCCTACACCGTTATCGGCACGACCGACGGCGGCGCCCGCCCGGACAAGGGAGACCGGACCACTTATAGCACCCATCTATTGGGCTACTGGGTCCGGGAAAAGCAGGTAATGTCCCTGGAAGAGGCCGTGTACCGGATGACTGGAAAAACCGCCATCATGCACGACCTGCATGACCGGGGCTTCATCGCTGCTGGCAAGGCCGCTGACATAACCATCTTCGACCCGGATACCATTACGTCGACCCCTCGCGAACCCATGTACAGCTTCCCCGGCGGAGAGATGCACGTTAAGCAGGGCGCCACGGGGATTGACTACGTGATTGTCAACGGAGAGGTGCTCCTTGAAAACGGAGAGCACACCGGAGCCTTGCCCGGTCAGGTACTTCGCGGACCACTATACGAAGCTAACAAATAATCCAAAGGGCTCTAGACTTCGCCGGCGACCGGCTCCCGCACTCCAGACGCCGGGAGAGGGCGTGAGCCCGGTTCCGTCTCGTAAGGACCTGCGAGACCCAACTCGTCGGAAATGGCCCGCATTGCTGGCAACACTTCGTCGCCTAAGAGCCGTATGCTGGTCATTCTGTCTTCATGGCTAACGGGTCCGTGGTGGTGCCACATAGCAAAAATGCCTGGGCGTACCCTCTCAAGAATGTGGCGGATCTTCGGAATCACCGAATCTGGGGTGCCCACTATCAGTTGCAAGTTATCTTGCTCTGTTTGGTATCTGCCGTATATTTTCGCTCTGTTTTCCTTGATGTCTGCTTCGGATTCCACCGGTGTAAATGGTATTAACTCTTCCCCACTCTCGGGGTCGGTGAACACTTTCGCCAACCGCCGGGTTGCCGCTTTGGAGTTATATCCGGGCGGGAACATCCATTCTGGCCGTGCAAAAGAGTTAATTCCACCGCCGTACATGAATCCTTTGCCCAATTCCTGTGCTTTCTCCTCCGTCTCTGCCACGACGATCCTTTGCAAGTAGCCAAAGTTCTCCGGTCCGGACTGATATCCTTCCTCCGCAGCAGTGTCTGCGTAGAGTTTCACCATTTCAAGCGTTGGATCCAAAAATGTAGCCAGCGCCAGGTACGGGTAACGGTGCTTGGCACACCAGACAACTGTCTCCGGACTCACTAGCCCCGGTATCCAGATAGGCGGATGCGGCTTCTGCAAGGGCAACACCCAGGGGTTCACGAACCGGTAGTGATAATGTTTGCCTTCGTACCGGAAGGGACCAGGTTTAGTCCAGGCTTGGATAACGAAGTCGTGGGCTTCATTGAAGAGTTCGCGGTTGTATGCAGGGTTGGCGTTGTTGAACAGCGACTCGCTACCGGCGCCACGCACAAAGCCAGGTACCAACCGTCCGCCGGAGATCATATCGATCATGGCCAGCTCTTCCGCCAACCTGAGGGGATCCGCCGCAGGGAGCGGATTGCCAAGGAGGACTATCTTGAGGCGCTGGGTAATTCGGGCCAGAACGGCGGCTTCGATGTTCATCGGCGAGCCCATGCAAAAGGGCGTGCCATGGTGCTCGTTGAGCATCACCCCGTCGAAGCCCCTGTCTTCGGCATAGAGTACCTCGTCGAAATATGTGTTTAGGAGTTCGCTGCCTTTAGCCGGGTCGAAGTGAGTGTTGGGTATGCCGAAGTAGCTGGCGTTCTTGATGATTTCGTCTTCAGGAACATCGTAATAAGGGCGCTCCGTAAACATCATAATATGCATGATGAATCCTCCTTCGGTGTCCGTTAAGTTAGGGTCCGTTAAGTTAGAAAGCCTTAATTTAAAAAGCTCTCGACCCGTGCGATAAACTCATCGGCTTTTTCGGTCTCAGGACGGTGTCCGCAGTCCTCAAATATCGCCAGTTCGGAACCCGCAATGCTCCGGTTATAGATGTGCCCGGCGCTGATGGGGACAACCTTATCTTCTTCCCCCCAAATCAACAGCGCAGGCAGTTCAGAAACACCTCTAAGCATCGGTGCCAGACTGGGATTGTGCATGTATGGCTGCCAGGCGAGGCGTGAGGACTCGGCGCGGGCATCCTCCCAGGCCTCATACTGTTCGGGGGTGGCTTCTCCGCCATACAAGGTGGCGAATTCGGGGCTGCTCTCCGGGTCGTGCACGCTGGCGTCCAGGTAGGCGCGCGCAGTCACGGTAAATAGGTCCATGATCTCACCGTCGTCTGGCCGGATGCCGGTTGGGGCGACCAGCACGATGCGGCGGAATTGATGAGCGCAACTTGCCGCCATCTCAGCAGCCACCCAACCACCGAGAGAGAAGCCGATAACGTCGATGGGGCCGAGAGCCATATCACGTAGAGCGATGGAGTAAAAGGAAGCCAAGTCCTTAACACTGCTGACCCAATCGACCCTTGGCAATTGGCCGAAACCCGGGTGAATCGGGATATGCAGCGTATGTGTCTGGGCCAATGCCTCATGCCACCTCAGCCAACCAGGGAAACCCAACTCTTCATGCAGAACGAACAGCGGCCTGCCCGATCCCCCTTTGATAATCGTGAGGTCAGCTCCTGCGGCGTGTACTGTCCCCTCTGTCCATGGTATTGAATTTTCCAACATCTGATTGGCAGCCCCTCTGTGCTCGGCTAAGCCTTACAATTTCTTCCCTGCAATCCACCTCCCATGCACAGTGACATTCTTAGGCCATCGGAGCGATCTGTCAATCTCTGGTGCCTGTAGTTCCAATGCGGTGTACTTTCAGGGAAGGTCTACGATCACATCGGAAAGACGCTCCGCCATCATCAAGACAGTGGGATTGATTGCAGCCCGGACTAAATCGGGCATGATCGACGCGTCTATGACTCTCAGATTTTCCATACCCCGCAGGTTCCCGTATTGGTCCACCACCGCCATCGGGTCGGAAGCCGGGCCCATCTTGCAGGTGCAGCTAATGTGAGAATAGGTGGTTGCTGCCCGCATCATCCAATCGTCCAAGGCTTCGTCCGAGGCCAGGTCCTCAGCGCTGGGTTCCACCCTTTCTCCGATGAGGGGCTTCAAGTCTTCATGCTCGGCCAACCTAAGAGCCAAGCGCACGCCCTCCCGAAGCCGCTCTCGGTCGAAAGGCTTGTCCAAGTAGTTATAGTCCAGCTGCGGCTGAACGTTGGGGTCCGTCGACGCCAGCCTCAGCGCTCCAGTGCTCTCCGGCAGCAATAACGCGATCATCATCTCTATCCGTTGGTCGGCCGAATCTTCCGCATTTTGGGCCATAACGTGGGTGTCCAATGGATTTGCGCGCGGCGATACAAACGCGCCCAGTGTAATGTTCAGATCATTGGGTAGATCCGACCCCGGCGCGGAGCAGCGCAGCGCGGCGCCCCGTTGCGCCCTTGTAGAAGGCGCTGGGTAATCCTCTCTGATCCGCCATGTCGTGTACACCTTGGGGTGGTCCTTCAAGTGACTGCCCACGCCGGGCAGGTCTTGCACTACTGGAATGCCGAGCTCGCTGAGGTGCTGGGCCGGCCCAATGCCAGAGAGCATGAGTAGCTGAGGCGAACCAATGGCTCCCGCGCTGAGAATGATTTGCTCGCCTTCCACGGTAAACGTTTCACCGCCGCTCTCGACTAGAACTCCGGTTGCTTTCTTGCCTTCAAACAGAACCTTGTGCGCAGTGCAATCGGGTTTGATGGTTAGATTGAGGCGGTGGCGGCCCTGGCTCAAGTAGCCCAGCGCAGTGCTGAAACGAACGCGGTTGTGGTTGTTGGTTATTGACGGGCCGATTCCCGTAGAGCCGGGGCTGTTGTGGTCTGGGCAGTCGGCAAATCCAGCAGCCCGGCAGGCGTTATAAAAAGCGACTTGGGCTAGGTGCCAATTTTCTCTATTGGCATGGTGCACGAAAATCGGGCCATCGCTACCGTGGTAGTCTCCGTGCTGGTCCACGTCGGTCTCTAGCTTGCGGAAGTAGGGCAACACTTTGTCGAAGCTCCAGTCGTCGTTGCCCATCGAGGCCCAGGAGTCGAAGTCTTCAGGAATGCCGCGGAAAAACCCAGAGAAGTTGACGGCGCTAGACCCGCCGGTCACCTTGCCTCTGGGTACCGGCAAGGGAGGAGCCTTTTCCGTGGACTTGGCCACGTACTGCCAATTGTGTTTGCTGGTGGTCAGGGCGATGGGGTGCCCGCCGGGGGTGCGAAGAGACGGCTCCTCACCTCCCGTCTCATAGCCGTACTTCAGCTCGTCGGGTAGCTGTTCGAACTCTGGATAGTCCGGGCCGGCTTCCAAGAGCAGCACGGACCGGGCAGGGTCTTGGGATAACCGTGTAGCGAGTATACCGCCAGCCGAACCGGCTCCGACAATTACAAAATCATATTTCATAACGGACCTCCAACTGTGATTCCGGATTCTATCCGTCGGTCAAACTGCAAGTGTTGTCTCCACTGCTGATTAAAGCCAAAGCCGCGTCACGTTTAACTATCAAGCATACGAGTAGCCAAAGAAATTGTCGTTGATCAACCCCAGCCTGCAGCCGTATCAGACCTGGTCCAAGCACGAAAACGAGAATTCAGAGCGCTGGCGATTATGGATGTGAAAGGGGGGTGAAGTCAACTATTGTCAACGGTGTGCTAGCTCACATCAATCGGATTCAGTTGCTCCGCATGCCACACCGGATGTATTGCATCGAGCCCATCGAGAAATAGCTTTAAAATTACCTCACACTTCACCCGAAAGTGTGCGATGATGCTTGCTAACGGCATAATTCCAGTGGCAATTACAGCCCAGTGACGAACGCAAGGACCGGGAATGTTAAAGCTCAACGGCTTCCCTATAAACTTGAGCCCAACCGGCCTCACCGTCGGAACACGGCAGGTTCACTATGCCTGGATTATAGTAGCCATAGCCGCGACTATGGGGTTCATCACCTCTTCAGTTCGATTTGCTGCCGCCACCCTGGTGCCCTTTCTGAACGACCCTGACTCTGGGTTCGGATGGAGCTACGCTGCCATCAGTTTCGCTTTTAGCCTCCAGTGGTTCGTCTTGGGAATCGTGAGCCCTTACGTGGGCTGGCTCGGGGACAGGTATGGCGTCCGCCGCCTTCTGTTGCTTGGAGCTATTCTATTCATCGCTGGCATGTTGTTGACAGGCACCATGACCAACCTGTGGCAGTTCTACCTCTACTTCGGCGTCTTGCTGGGCCTAGCCTCCACCGTTTTTACGGTACTACTGATATCAGGTGTCACCTTGTGGTTCAGGAAATATCTTGGAGTGGCCATGGGGGCCGTGTGGTCTTTCCAGGGGTTGGGCACGATTGGCTTCATTTTCCTGATAGGCGCGGCGTTCAACCAACTGGGTATGAAGTGGATTTTCTGGCTCCCGGGCATAGTTGGCGGGGTGCTAATACTCTTGCTGGTCAGGTATTTTTACAATGAGCCAGCTGAGTTAGGATTGCGGCCTCTGGGCGCTCCTGGTGACGATCCCATTGAAAGGACGCATAAGGATGAGGCGGCCAAAGTCAGGTCCAGCGTGTTCCTCCAGCAGGCTCAACGCACCGCCACGTTCTGGAACCTTATCGGCATCCACTACTGGGGATGCATGGGCCACAACATAATAAATGTGCTTGTGGTGGCAATTGCCGTGGACCGTGGCCTGTCGCTGGGAGTAGCTGCTGGAGTCCTCGCAGTTCAGCAGGGCACCGGGGTCTTCGCACGAGGTGCGGTGCCTGTCATAGCGGAGCGCTTTGGCTGCAGAAGCGTTTGGGTCGCAGGTATGTCCCTTCAAGCCTTCCCGCTACTCATCATTCTCTTTGCCCACGACGCCTGGGCTTTCTACGTGTTCTCAATCCTTTTTGGTGTAGGCCAAAGTTGTGAGGTACCTACCTTTCCCATCGCCAATCGCCAGTACTATGGCAACGTCCCTCAAGGAAGCCTCTACGGTTGGCAGAACATAGGCAATGGCCTCGGCATGGGAATGGCGCCGGTGCTCGCCGGAATCCTGTGGGACATAACGGACACCTATGCAGCTCCATTATTTATGTCAATTGGTTTTAGTCTGATGGGCCTAGTCTCTGCTTTGATGTTGCCCTCACCTAGTTCTCGCCTGACTCCCGACTGGGAGCGCCACTTACCGCCTAGCATCCGCTCCCCAGGTTAACAGGCGCAAGGCCGCAAGATTAGAGTCGAACTGCCCCAGAATCACGGGCTGGCAGTGTTGGTGGCTGTCAGTTCGGCAAAATCTTCGCAAACACTCTGCAATCTGGCGCCTGAACGGCCAAATCTTAAATCATAGACATCAGACAGCTGTCGGGCAGGGTTAACCCGACGCGATCCACTCGGCGGCACGTTCCCCAATCATGAGAACCGTTGCATGGCTACCACCTGACCTTGTAATTCGCGGCTTCACCGACGCATCAACCACCGACAACCCCTGTACTCCCTTGACGCTGCAGTATTGGTCAACAACGGCCATTGGGTCTGAATCGGGTCCCATTTTGCATGTCCCGGATACGTGCCTGGCTGATCCAACGGTTTGGCGTACGTACAGGTCCAAAGCGTCGTCGTCGGCCAAAATCTCATCTGTGGGATGGAGGCGGTAATCGCAGACACCTTTATACGCGTCGGATTCAAGGAATCCAACCGCCTTCCGTATACCTTCCCGAACCCG
This sequence comes from SAR202 cluster bacterium Io17-Chloro-G4, assembly GCA_002816455.1. GTDB lineage: Bacteria > Chloroflexota > Dehalococcoidia > Lucifugimonadales > UBA3495 > UBA1141. Next base: position 15,584 of record MUCR01000061.1, read on the forward strand.
ACGCTTGTCATTGGGATGTTGGAGATAGCGATAATTAAAAGTTGGCTGCACCGAGGGATCAGCAGACCCAAGCCTGACGTATCCCGTTCCGTCAGGCAACCCAAGAGTAACCGAGAGTCTCGCCACTCGGTCAGCTGAGACGTCGTCATTTAGGAATTTGGTCCGCAAACCGGGAACGCGCTCTGGTCGTTCGTCCACCATTGGCGTAGTCCTCAGCAACATATCATTCACTTCGCTCGACCCGTCGGAAGTGTAGTGCAGGCCGAAGTGCACTGCGTTGGCATCGCCGTGGAGGGACAATCCGTCTTTAACTTTAAAAGTAACCTGGGCGCTCAGATGATTGAATAGGTTCTGCCCCACTCCAGGAAGATCATGAACGACAGGTATACCGAATTGTTGGAGTTGGTCCTTGGGGCCGATTCCCGATAGCATGAGAAGGTGCGGCGACTTGAGAGCTCCCGCGCTCAACACAACACGGTCTGCTTCAACGTTGAAAACCTCGCCTCCGCTTTCGACTTCCACTCCGACGGCCTTTAGGTCCTTGATCAACACCTTCCTGACGAAAACCTTTCCCCTCACTGTAAGGTTAAGACAGTGGCGCATGGGATTTAGGTGAGTGATAGCAGCGCTCATCCTCCAACCGTCCAGATTGTTCGACGGCCACACGCCAACGCCTGCGGGGTTCGGGCCATTGGTATCCTCAACTGCCCCGTAACCTTGATCCAAACAGGCCGCGTGGAAGGCTTTTTGTATATCTGGCCATGGGCCTGATCGACGACGCCTTACCGGCATCGGCCCGTCGGTCCCATGAAAATCGTCCCGAATGTCGAGGTCGCGTTCTGATTTCCTAAAGAACGGGAGGACCTTGTCGTAAGACCATTCATCATTGCCCATTGCGGACCAGGAATCGAAATCCTCGGGTAACCCTCTCTGCATCGCCTGGCCGTTTATGGATGACCCTCCTCCAATCACTTTGCCTTGCGCCACGTGTGTCTCCCCTTGCTCCTCGGTGAGGGTTCCTCGCAGGGCCCAGTTGTGTTCCGATTCCGGGGACTCAGCATAACTTGTGTCGCCGAACTTTATTTCGTCTGGAAGGTAGGCAGGATCCGGGTAATCCGGCCCGGCTTCCAGCAAAAGAACGGAGGTATTTGGGTCTTCAGCCAATCTGCTGGCCAACACCGATCCAGCTGCTCCACCACCGACGATAACAACGTCATATTTCATGGTTCCTCTCCAACTAATAGTTTTTAAAGATCAGTCTCGCGGGCCTGATCCCAGTTATAACCGAGCGAACAAATAGCAAAAAAGAATGACATGACTCGCATTCTAAGAGGGTGAAGGAGCGGAGGCAAGCTAGTTGACTAACTTATAGACGGACAATCGGTAAACGGGATCTCGGGTGCCCTCTGGTATTGCCATAAACGGTGACTTCGAGGATGATACCCCAAGTATTATTAAGGAAAGATGATGCGGGTTCTTCTAGCAATGTTTCTTATTCTGGGCCTCGTCGGGTGCGGGTCCGGTGGATTCTTTGACAGAATCGACGGGGAAGTCGCGATAAAGGACGAAATGGTCGATCTAGAAGACGGGAAGAATCTGGTTTACCGATTTGAGAAAGGAACCTATGAATTTCAACTGACCGCCAGCGCTTCGGTTGCCGTAAATTGGGTAGGCTCCGATTGCCGTGAATCACCGAGAACCCAAAGCTATACAGATACATGCGAGTTTTCCGGGTTTGGTCAACTGATAATAACGAACTCCACGGGCCTAACGTCAGGTGTGAGCATCAAAATTACGCAGTTGGTAGGGGACTGATCGTATTTTTGTCCCACCAGGTGGTTACTATATTGAATTAGAAAAGCCCCCAGCTGCGACACTGGGGGCTTCCTCGTTAGCGTGCTTACTCGGACTATCTACTGCCTGTCGACTCCGTAGTCTTTCCACCTTTCGAGCCTTTGTCGTTGACTTCGGCCTCTTTTAATTCGATGACTCCAGCATCGGTGATCACATCGACTACATTGATTCTGCCCGATGGATTAACCTCTGTAATTTGCCGCTGGGCGGCCATCGCCGGTGTTACACACAGCGCCGCGAGTGCAACTACCAAGAAGACTATTATCGCCAGTCTCTTTTTCATGTTGCCCCCAAGTCTAAAGAATAGGAGTCGGGATCATTATTGCTGTCATCTAGTTTCCTGCAAAGTGGTTAGCTTCTAGTTCAGATGTTCGAGACTTGATAAGTGGGTCACCGTTCAAAATCGGCTAAGTTCGCTTGAAATGCCCAAGGACCCGCGCCGCATTCCGCAGCGTCTATTTTCTCTATACGCAAGGTGGCCTCGGTGGTAAGTTGAACCAGAATAATCTGCGCAGGGGATACTGCGTAGCCACCGATACCGAACATTGAATCGTAGCAATACACCTGGTCATCGGCAGTCATGCGGTTAAAGTCAAAATTAACCCCACCAGACGTCTCAGGACGGAAATAATAGGCGACGCCTTCAAGTCCTGGAACTGAGGTTCCAATTTAGAAAGCGCCTAACAATGGATCGAAGTTACTGTGGACCAGGGCGATCTCAGAACCGTATGGATAAGGCGGTCCGCCCACGGTACCACGTTGGTACCAGTTGCCTTGAGCGGTGCCCGGTTCGTCTTGTTCTACCTCGCCGCAGATTGGCTCGGCTGTCCTAGCTGTTTGCCCTGTGAAATCTCCCAACCGGCCTCGAAGCTCGGCACGGAGCCCCGGAACGTAGTAGTCAATTGGACAAACCATGTGAAATTGGTCCAGTCCCGACGGGCTCGACCAAAAGCGTGCCGGGTTAGCGTAGACCAATGGTGGAACTCGACCATCATGGGCGCCTAAATCCAGCGCCAAATGCCCTTCCCCTCCAGCAACGCCGATGACTTCGCCCGCTTGCATTTCGATCATCACGAACTTCCTACAGCTATTGGTCGGAGAGGAAGTATGGCAACTACTGCCTTCGAAAGAGCCAACTCGCACAAGCAGTTCCGCAGAAAGCTGCTGGACGTGATGGAAATAGGCCGCAAACTGGTTGCAAGGCTTAAATGTAATGGAGTAATCAGTGGTCGGCGGACTCGCATAAAGTTTTTTTTCAATACTGGTAATCCAGATATGGCCTGGAGCGAAAATCGGAACGGAGGCAGGCGTCGATGGCTCAGCACCAGTGGTGCGAATATAAAAGTAGATATGTTGAGTCGGTAAGGTATGTCCAGGCGGGTTTAAATTGCCAAGCGGAACGATTCCCCGGATATCCGACATCTGCATTGGAGAGACTTCAAACAGCGGCTTGCTCAGGTCAGTCGGGCAATCAGGCGCCGATGGTAAAGAAGTCGGTGTAGGCACTGGTGTCGTAGTCGGCACTGGTGAAGGCGAGGGCGAAGGTGCTTGAGTAGGCATTAAGTTAGCAGCGAAGGCTGGTTTGAGAGTCGATGCCGGAACTGGAATTGTTGCGTCAGCGCGGCCGGGGGCTAATGTTGGCGACGGAATTGATGTCGGCGATCGAGTTGGGATCGGTATAGTAGTTGAGGTGATCGCACTAGTCGGGGAAGTTGTTGAAGTGATTACCGTAGTCGGTGCTGGAATAGAAGTTTCAAGTTCGGTGGGCACTGCATCTATAGACTCTCCGCCACATGCGACGAATCCCAGCAATGCTATGGCGCATAGAACCGTATTGAAGCGCATTGCCAATTGCGCCAAGGTCATATTAAGCTTCCCTGCGGTCCACATAAATCGGCGTTAAGAACGGCGCTAGATGCTCTGAGTTATAACTTAATCTTGCAGTATCCTCTGAGCGTTCTCGTAGGCGAACCTTTCTTGCACCTCTGGGTCAAGTCGCCCGATGAACTCTCGGGCATAATCCACCAATATCTGTCCTGCGTCTGCGTCATAAGACCAAAGACCTGCACTACCGCCACGGTCCGTCGCCCACCTGAATCGGTCGGGATATTTTTCGATGAGTTCCTGCCACGTGGCAAGGTCTTTTTCAATCAAGGGTTCATAATCTTCGAGAATAGCTAGGAAACGGCTCTTGCTGTTTCGGTCTCCCAAGGGGTATTCCCTTCCATGCAAGTCATTTAACGCAAAATAAATATTGGAATACTTCTCCATCAGATTGCCGATGTTGCTTTCGGTTTCTTCGCCGTGAACGATGAAAGTCAGGTCGGGGTGCCGATTTAATACGCGCTCCAGACTATCTTGATGCCCTTCTCCAGGGTGGAGCCACACTAACAACTGGCGCTCCCTCGCAACTTGATAAACACCAAGCAACAGTGGTGCGTCCGGAGGGTAATCTTCCGCTTTTCGACCGCCTCCCTCCCGTGGCTGGTCGTACAAAACAATTTCCCCATGTCCCTGAAACAGTCCCGGATAAATTTCGAGGTATTCGGTCAGAGTTTTTGCATCGACCGTTGGCACCGTTTCATTGCAACACAGAGACTGAATAAAGGGCACATATAGTATTGGCTATAAATCCATGGTCTTTCGTACCACGTCTAAGGAAGGCCGAAGTTGACCAGGCCTCTCGGACTCAACGTAGAAGAAAGCAAAGACACCAACGATGCCCTCTTGTCCGAGCCTGCAAGCTATTTCGGTCATCGTGATGTTCTTGCCCAAAATCGGCAGGTTAATGGGGAAGTTACCCCGACTTATATCTCTTTCGTAGCTGCCACCATCCGCATCCGCCTCCAACGGAGCGTCCCACAGTGGAGACATGTGGAAATGAGTGTCGATCAGCGGACCTTTATAATCGGAGGCCTCTAGTTCTAGTTTCCTGGCCGCTGGGCAGTCCGAAGCGGCAAAAGCTTCCTCAACTCTCTGATTCCACATCATTTCCAATCGGCTGGGCATAGGCGATGGAAGGATTACCGGCTTCTGCGTTGGGGCGTTGGCGATAATGGCTGGAGTGGACGTGGGCACAACCGGCGTTTTTGTGACCTTCGTGGGGGAAGATGCAGGTACAACGATGGTTGGTAGCGTCGGCCTAACTGTAGCGACGCTCTGGGGAGTACTGGTCGGTCCAGGTGGTTGAGTAAATACCTGCGTCTGAGCCGATTCTGGCTGGGAACCGGGAGTGATTGGGGTGGACCTAACTATCGGAGTCGCGGAGGGACCTCCACAGGCTGTAAGGGCCATCGTCGCCAGCAATATTAAGAGACCAATGGTGTTCAAGTGGAGGCGCACAGATTTATCCTAACAACCACACGGGGCAGATTAGCAGCGCCGCTTTGGCAAGATTCATAGAGATCACAATTGAAGATACGCCGTCGCAAAGTTAAATGCATATTCCAGTCGGTGGGAGGGTGGCTATTCCGGTGGGAGTAGTCGTAGCTGGAGCAAATGGTTCGGTGGACGCCCCCTGGCATGCGGCAAGGAGAAAAGAAGCAAGGAAGACCTTTAGTCCAAATGCAAGGGGTCGTAATTTCATTGATCCATTCTGCCCTGACTAGATTAATCCTTCACCGGGGCAGAAAATCCGGGTCGCGCTCCACTGTCCAGCCGAGCTCCACTTGGCGCTCCAAGGAGACTGTGGCGGGCGCCGTTCCGCCCACCGGGGTTTTGCCGATTAGATCTACCTGTTCCAGGGACTGAATCTGTGCCTCGGTTAAACCCAAGAGTTGATGAAGCACAAGGTCGTTTTCCTCACCCAGCAAGGAAGCGGGTTTGGTGATTGAGAGGTCGTTTTTCGATAAGCGCCAGCCGCGGCCGATGTATTCCCGGCGGCCCAGGCCGGTCTCCGGAGGATGCTCCACCGCCTCGAAGTAGCCACGATCGCGGAAATGTGGGTCGGTCAAAAGTCCCCGGGCGTTTAGCACCGGCCCTGCTGGCACTCCAGCCTTCTGGAGAACCTCCATGACTTGGTACTGGCCTTGAGTCGAAGTCCAGCGGGACACGATATCGTCCAACTCGTCTTGGTTATTCAACCGGCCCAAGGGTTCTTCGAATTTTTCATCCAGAATACCGCCAAAGCCTTCTTCAACGGCAAGAACCTGGCTGAAGGCCCGCCAGTCGGCGTCGTCACGCACGGCGATGGTGACCCACTGGTTTTCACCTTGGCACGGGTAGCAGCCGTGGGGCGCCATGGACTGGTGGCGGTTGCCCATGCGCCTGGTGCGGCGGCCATTAAAGGCATAATCCAATATTCCTTCGCCGGCATATGAGACGCCTACCTGGTACATTGCCAGGTCGACCCAATTGCCTTGCCCCGTGCGCGCCCGGTAAAGCAGGGAGGCCATTATGGCGGTCAGCGCAGTCCAAGTAGCCAGAAAATCGGTGTAGGAATTCCCCATCTTGTTCGGTGCGTCTTCAGGCGCTCGCCCATTTGGACTATCTTCCAAGTAGCCCATAAAGGCCCCCGTGCCATGGGTGGGCTCCAAGGCCGAAGCCATGGCGCCAAAGTTGCTCCAAGGACCGCTGTGGCCGTAGCCGGTGTTGGACACCATGATCAGATCGGGCCTGACCGCCCGGAGGCTGGCATAGTCCAGACCGAAGCGGGCCATGACCCTTGGGGTGAAATTTTCCAAGACGATGTCGCTGACTCGCACCAAGTCTTTCAGCAAGTCTTGGGCCGCCTCGGAGCGCAGGTCCAAGGTCAGGCTGGTTTTGCCCCGGTTCAAAGTATGGAAAGTCCCAGCCCGCTCCCAATACGCTTCGCCAGGGTCGTTGTCCGGAAAGGGTCCGGTAATGGTCCGGGTCGTGTCCATAAACTGAGTGTGGTGGGTGTCTATCTTGATTACCTCAGCGCCAAAGTCGGCCAGGTTGGCCCCGGCAAAGGGCATAGCGAAGACCCGGCTCAGGTCCACAACACGTATGCCATCGAGGGGCCGCTTCTTGAATATCTGTCCAGACTCGGAGCCCGTCATGGCTTTATCTCATAAAGGTTGTGGAAAGGGTTCTCCAGGGGTAGCAGGTTTACGCTGCTAAACCCCGCCTGGGTGCACAACTCTTCAACCTTGGGAGGGTGAAGGCCCAACGTGCCCAATCCGGCGCCGTCGTTGGCTAGTGAAGTGGTCAGGCAGTACATTAGGCTAAATCCGTGGAACGTTGTGCCCAACGGACCCAGGTTTTCCTCCAAGTTTTCCGAACAATTAATGTCCAGCAGAACATAATAGCCCCCGGGATTCAGTGACTGGCGGATGGACCGCAAGAGACCCAGAGGGTCGGCGGCGTCGTGGATCACATCGAAGGTTGTGATGATGTCGTATTGTTCGGGAAGGCCTTGGCTTACGTCCAATTCCTGAAAGCTGACGCGGTCATGTACACCGGTGGCTTGGGCGTTGGCAGCGGCCTGCTTAATAGTCGGAGGGAACACATCGAAGCCTGTGAAGCTGGAATTGGGGTATTCTTGGGCCAATTTGATCATGGCCCGGCCGCGGCCACAGCCAACATCGGCCACCGATGCGCCGGTTTCCAGCTTGGCTTGCACGGCTGGCATGGCTGGCATCCATTCGGGCAGGAGCAAGTTCTCGAACCAACCGCCACTGAACCTTTCCAGGCCGTCCCACAAGTTATCGTCGTATGCCGATTGGTGGACTCCGCCGCCGTTCTGAAAGGCCTCTAGCAGTTGGTCGAAGGGACCTAGCATGCCCAGCAGGGCTTGGTAAGCGCCAGCTAGGAACTTGGGCCCGCCTTCCTGCGCCAAGACCATGGCGTGCTCGGGCGGCAGGGAAAACCGCTGATCCGCAGGGTCATACTCCAAGTAACCGGCAGCGGCCATACCTCCCAGCCATTCCTTGGCGTACCGCTCGTTGACGCCGGCCTGAGACGCTAGTTCCTGACTATTAGTCGGCGCGCCGTTGTCCATTGCCTTAAACAGGCCCAATCGATCGCCGATGGCGGCCATAATCACTGCGTTGGTGCCGCTAATGTCCCCGAGAGCCTTGCGGACAAAGGCCCTTTGTTTGGCTTCATCTATGTTTGGTTGAGTCGACACGTTTGGCCCTCTGTAATCGGATTCTCAGGCCGAATCAATACCGATGTTGTATCTACGATTTAACCCCCTCTCTAACTCTCCCCCTTCGTAAAGGGGAGAGGACAAGTCCCTTCCCCCATTTCGGGGGAAGGTTAGGATGGGGGGGCGTAAGCTAGATCCATATCGCTATTACCAGGCTAGATAATCCCTCCTGACCGTAGATTCACCAAGTCGGACGGGGTATATCCCAATTCCTCGCAATAAATCTCGGTGTTATGCTGACCCAATAACGGGGCAGGGTATCTAAATTCGAAATCCATGGCCGACATCTTTGGTCCCATGCCCGGATACTCGGCTTTTCCCGAAACCGGATGATCTACCTCCACAAAGAAACCTCGTTCCCGCAAGTGTTCGCAATCAAACAGGTCTCCGGCGTCTTGAGCCATGCCGAAGACTAGCCGCTGCTCCCCCGACGCTTGGAACAAAGGTTTACGGTCCCAATTGGCCAAACCTTTAATCAGCAGTTCTTTCAATTCTTCGCCGTGCTCAATTCGGCCGGCACCGGTGGCGAACCGCTCATCTTTGAGCTCTTCCAAGCCGATGAGCTCGGCCACAACCGGCCAAGGCTGGGAGCCTTGCACCGAGGGCACAACGTAGCCGTCTTTGGCGGGCATGAGTTCCTCGAAACCGGAGCCTCGCACCGGACGGCGGCCTTTTATGGCTCCCATGTATGTGTAATAGGGCACGGCTTGCACTAAGTGGGACGCCAAACACTCAACGATGGAAACCTCAACGCGCTGCCCTTCGCCGGTGTTAAGACGCTGAAATAATGCCGCCAGGGTGGCTGCGGCGGCGTTGGCCCCTGCCACATAAAATGACTGGTCCAATACGTTTCTCAGGGGTTTCCGGTCCGAGTCGCCGGAGTGGTACATCAGCCCGCTCATGGCGCAGGTGATGATGTCGGTGGCGGAAAAGTCCCGGTACGGCCCCGATTGCCCAAAAGGAGTTATAGAAGTGAGCACCAATTCCGGGTTGACTGCTCCCAAGGAGTGGTAATCCAGGCCCAGATTTTTCGAATCCACCGGGGAGAAATTCTCCACCAGCACGTCTGCTTTCGCCAACAATTCCTTAAGAATTGCTTTTCCGGAGCTTGAGGTTAAGTCCAGCGTGATGCCCCGCTTATTGGAGTTTAGATACAGGAACTGCACACTCTTGTCTGGATGGGGGTCGTCGCCGACAAAAGGACCGGAACGTCGGGCAACGTCGCCCAAACTCGGCTGCTCAACTTTGATTACATCAGCACCGTAGTCGGCCATCAGTTTGGCGCAAAATGGACCGGAGACGTGGCTGCTCAAGTCCAGGACCCTAACGCCCTCCAGGATTCCTTGTCCGGGATTGGCCGGACTTGTACTTGACCCGGCGCTCTCCGTCATTCTTCGAAGTCCCAAACCAGTGGCAGCGTCTGGCCTCGTTTGGGGAGAATCACCGTCGCCTGGCCCGACACCGTCAGTTCACCCCGGTTGTTGCGCAGGCCGACTTGGCAATCGACATAGCCAAACTCGCCCAGCTCCCGTTTGCCGGTGACCGCGCCATGGGCCGTCAGCACATCCCCGGGATAGTCCATACCGCGGTGCTGCACCTGATAGCGCTTGAACCATCCTTCCTCTCCGGCGAATTTGACCAGCAGTTCTCCCACATACTGGCTTTTGAGGGAGCCGTTGACCACAACGTTGCTGAGGCCCTGGCGTAGCTGGGCGAAGGGTAGGTCCCAGTGTATGCGTGCGTAGTTTCCGTTGGCCGCAGCCCACCGCACCAAGTGGGTGGTTGTAATGGGCCCTTTCACCACCGAAGGAAGTTCGTCGCCAACCGTCACGTCCTCGAAGTGCCGCTGCTGCCCAGACTCGGACTGGGGTTTCGGCAGCACCACGTCGGATGCAGGCGGTGAAACCGGCACATCCTGTAGGGGCGGTTCGCGAAACGCCCCTACGTCATCGGCTCTCACTTGGTCCTCTACCGGCAAAGCGCGATGTATGCTTACTCGGTCAGCGACGCTAATTTTCCGGTTTTCCTGGTCGGTCAGCGTTTCCTGGCGTATCACGAACACCAGGGGACCGGAGCGGCCCTGCTTTTCGAAGATATCCCTAATGCGGAATTGGCGAGTCACCCAGGCGCCTACGTAGGCAGGTCGTAGAAACTGCCAATCGCTGCCACCGTTGAGGCCGTAACTGTTAAATGGCAGCGGCACTTCAAAGTGGGACTCTTGGCCTGCGCCAAAAAATCCGATCGGTGGTGCTATGTCTTTCCAAGTAGCCAAGGGCGGGCACAATAGGCCGCGGAAACGGCTGTTTTTAGCGTAGTCTTGGTCGACGTACAATGGATTGGGGTCTTCGGTGGCGTCGGCCAGGTCGTAGGCCATTTCGTCGCTGATGGCGAAGCGGTTGCGCTCGGGCGGAGTTTCCTGGCCTATAAGAGCCAGCACTTCTGGGGTGATCAATTCAGAAGCCATAGACTGTGTTCCTTATTCTAGTTTGAGTGGGCAGTCCATCGGAAGATAGTCGGTGAATGAGTGTGGTTCAGGCGTCGGGGAGACAGAAGCAGTTTAGCATAGAAGCCTATCTACTGGGATGGCATAGCGGCCATCCTCCGCTTTCCCAGTAATCAGAGTCGCCGTCACACAAATTCGATGTAATATATTGGGGACATTGTCCCTTCCCCCTTTACGGGGGACGGTTAGGATGGGGGTGAGAGCCACCCCCCACCTCAATCCTCCCCCGCAAGGGGGGAGGAGGCTATAGTCAACTATGTGGATCTGAGGAGTGAAGAAATGAACCTCAACGAGTTTATTGAAGCGTCTTTCGAAAAAGAGCATGAGTTTCTGGCGGAAGCCGTCGGAGACCTGACGACTGAGGAACAAGTATGGCGGGCCGGGCCCGAGGCCAACAACATAAACTGGATTCTCTGGCACATGACTCGTGTGGAAGACATGTGGATACAGTTTTTCATCAAAAAAGAAACCGAAATATGGGAGAGGGACGGCTGGCACGAAAAATTCGGGTTGCCTACTAGGGATAACGGTTTTGAACACACCCCGGAGCAAGTAGCCGCTTTCCCCACCCTCGACCTAAAGGAACTCCTCAACTACGGCGAATCCGTGCGGTCCGCAACTCTGGAATATCTAAGAAGTTTGAGTCCAAGCGATTTCGAGGAGGTTCCCAGGGAAAGGCGACCCGAGATGTCGGTAGGACAAATCTTCCGGCAAATCGTCGGCGAGTTTTACCAGCATCAGGGCCATATTTCTTATCTAAAGGGCTTGGCTCGCTCCGGCGCGATCTAGAGCCAACTCGAATTAGCCCTGGCGCGGTTTTGCCGGTATCACGTCGGGTAAGCACGAGGGCGGATTGCGCGCTATTGCCTATAATTAATAATTAGGATTCTAGACTCGGTAGTCGTGTCAAGCACGGTCCAGGGTGGGTGGGAGAGACGGGATGAATACCGCAAGCAAAGTCAGGACTTATATCATAGCGGCATTGGCGATTTTGGTCTTGGCTTGCGGCTCCAATGGCGCAGGTAACACTCCCACAGACTTGCCAGCTCCCACTTTGGAAAATCCGGTCCCAGCGGCAACACAGGCTCCCGCTCCCACAACCGTTCCCGTGGCTACCGTCGTGCCAACATCAACGCCTGTTCCGGAGTCCCTGCCCGGCGCAGTGGTTAATCGAGGTGGCTCCCTGACCGTGGCGGGATTCGCCGATGTGCCTCACCGGGACGTGCATCAAACAGTGCAGGAAACATTGGCATCACTAGGGCCGGGGTTGGCTTACAGCCGCCTGCTGAGGTTGCAACCGGGCTCGGGAGAAGACCAGCCTAGCTTGTTGCTGGAATGCGACTTGTGCTCGAGCTGGGAATTAACTTCCGACTTCGCCTACCGGTTCCAACTCAGGGAGGATGTCCGGTGGCAAAACATCGCCCCGGTGAACGGTCGCGCCTTGGTGGCCGACGACCTGGTTTATAGTTACGACCGGATGCGCACTCCGGGCTGGGCCAGCGCAGGTCTTTTTGCGTCCTTGGGCCAAGTTGAAACCTTAGGACCGCATAGCTTGAAGATCGATTTAACATCGGCCGATGCCGACGCCTTGCTGTCTTTGGCTGACGGCCACAGCAAGATTGTCGCCAGAGAGGTAGTGGAGCAGTTCGGTGACCTTCGGAAGAGCCCGGTGGTCGGGACCGGCCCCTGGATTTGGGTTGAATCCACAGACCCTGGCGCCACCCTACTGCGCCGCAATCCGGACTATTTTGAGGCTGGACTGCCTTTCCTTGAAGAGTTGGCGTTCAGGCCTATTAAATCGGACGGTAATACCAATTCTCCCGGCATTGAGCGCCTGGCTGCGTTCCAAGGAGGCATGGTGGATATGGCAATCCTGCCTCCCAGCGAGTGGAGGGAGCTCCAGAATTCGGGCGCTAAAGTTAGATCGGTCTTGTCCCGCCAATCGGGGACCGGCGTAGCCTTGGCCCTCAACGTCCAATCGCAAGAGTTAGCCGATGTTGCGGTGCGCCGGGCTATACTGCGAGCCATCGACCCCTGGAATTACGTGGACACCGTGTGGTCCGGGCAAGGGTTTGTCAGCGTGGGAATACCGGTGCGCAGCCCGGAATCGTTACTGGACCGAAACGAAATGAGGAGCCAATATTTCGCAGACCCCGGCATGGCCAGGGACGCGCTGTCTGGGCCGCTTGGCGCCGGAGAAATTGAGATCACGGTTAGAACCGAATACTTCGGCGATGCCTACTTGGGCCTTGAGCAACGTTTAAGCGACGACCTGCGCCAAGTGGGGTTCAATCCGGTCATACGGCGGCTTAATCCATCCCAGTTCAGCGAATCGGTACTGAATCAGAGAGACTATCAAATTGCTCTGGGGGTGTTGCCTCCCACGTCCACCACCAACAGCTTTTTGACTGCCCTGCTGCACAGCCAAGGGAGGTGGAACCTTTCGGGGCATCAAGACCGGGAACTGGACGCCATGATAGAGCGGCAGGCATCGGAGTTTGACCCTGTTAAGCGGGGAGAAATGCTTAAAGAAATCCAGCGCCGGGTGCTGGACCAAGCATATTTATTCAGCCCGGTGACCGGCGCATCCCGTTGGGTTTTCGACCCTATGGTTCAGGGCTTTCATCCCAACACGGCGCTGTCCGAATATCATTACTGGTCCCGGGTTTGGCTGGACCGGTAATTCTTGATACCTTCTTCCAGCGCAACCCAAGGGAGCAGGGCGCACTTTATGCGCACCGGGAATCGCCGGACAACAGTGAGCGATTGTAGCGGACCCAAATCCGCAGACGGATTTTCGTCCTCGGTATTACCGCGCATCGTCTCCCGAAAAAGCCCTGCCAGGTCTTCCAGTTCCTCCAGTTTTTTTCCCCTCATCGCTTCCGACATCAAAGAGGCCGTAGCCTGGATGATGGAACAGCCTTCCGATTGAACCCCTACTTGGACTACTCGGCCGGTGTCGTCCAATTTAAGTTGCAAGATTATACGGTCGCCGCAAAAGGGATTGAACTCTTCGGCTTCTAGGTCGGCATCGGGAAGGACGGCGCGGTTTCGGGGACCCCGAAAGTGCTCGAGAATCAAGTCTCCGTAGAGGCCATCCAGGGGAACATCAGGGACATTCGGCATTGGCTTTTTATGCTTTTCCCGGAGTGATTAGTCACGCATAGCGTAACACAGCAACACAAAGGGGTTATGCTGTGCGCCAAGAACATATCCGTCATTCCGGCGAAGGCCGGAATCCAGGAATCGTCTCAACCTCAAGAGTTCCTGGACACCGGCCTTCGCCGGTGAGACGGGGTTGACGATCATCGTGTCATTACGCCAATAAATGATTCCAAAGTAATTGCGGAGGAGATGGGCGCTCCACATCAGTGATTGACGGCACGAACCGGGTGCCGCCACCCACAAAGGGGAGGAAATAACCTACTCGGTCGTGACCGCCTCGGATTGGCCGTCCAGCGCGGCACGGAGGGTGTGCCAAGCCAGCACGGCGCACTTGATGCGGGTGGGGAACTCAACAACGCCGGATAGGGACTCCAGGTCTCCAAGCGTATCGTAGTCGAGTTCGGCGTCTAGGTCGGTCATCATCAACCGGAATGCCTCAAAGGTTTCCTCGGCCTCCTGAGTGGACTTACCTTTGACGCTTTGGGTCATCATGGAAGCTGAGGCCCGGGATATAGCACAGCCAGAACCTTGAAAGGACACATCGGTGATGACGCCGTCGTCCACGCTAAGAAAGACGGTAATGATGTCTCCGCAAAGGGGATTAAAGCCCTCAGCCGATTGAGTGGCCTCTTCCATTTTTCGGAAATTATGGGGCTTGCTGTTGTGCTCTAGGAGAATTTCCTGGTAGAGATCGTTTAGACCGGGCACTAGCTGAACACCTCTATTACCCGGTCGATCGCCTCGGCTAAAGCATCCAGGTCTTCTCTCGTGTTATAAAAAGCCAAAGAAGCCCTGGCAGTTGCCGCGATGCCATAGCGGTCCATCAGCGGCTGTGCGCAGTGATGCCCGGTTCGTATGGCTATGCCCTCAGCGTCCAGTATCGTGCCGATGTCGTGGGGATGGATTCCATCCATAACGAAAGATAGGATGCCGGATTTATCTTGGGCGGTGCCGATCAATTGCACGCTACTGATTTGGGAGAGCAACTCGGTCCCGTACTCCAGCAATTGTTTCTCGTAGGCGCCGATGCGCTCAATTCCCAGTTCATTAACGTAGTCCACGGCTGCGCCCAAACCGATGCTGCCCGCAATGTTGGGCGTGCCCGCCTCGAACTTATGGGGCAGGACGTTGTAAAGTGTCTTTTCAAAGGTAACCGACCGGATCATTTCGCCGCCGCCTTGGTATGGCGGCATGGCTTCCAGCAGGTCCGCTTTTCCGTAAAGAATACCAATGCCGGTGGGCCCATAAAGCTTATGGCCTGAAAACGCATAGAAATCGCAGTCCAAGTCCTGCACGTCCACCCGGCAATGGGCGACCGCCTGAGCGCCGTCCAGAAGCACCGGCACCCCATGGGCGTGGGCCATTTCAATGACGCGCTTCGCCGGGATGATGGACCCCAGGGCGTTGGACACATGAACAAGGGAGACTAGCTTGGTCTTGGGGTTTAATAGATTTTCGAAATCATCTAGGAGCAGTTCCCCGGAATCGTCGATGGGGGCTATCTTTAAAGTTGCTCCCTGCTCCTGGCAGAGGATCTGCCAAGGGACAATATTCGAGTGGTGCTCCATGGCCGAGATGATTATCTCATCCCCTTCGCGGATATTTTCCCTACCGAAAGTCTGAGCAACCAGGTTAATCGCTTCAGTGGTGCCCCGAACGAAGATCAACTCCCGGTCATCGTCGGCATTTATGAAGCGCCGAATTTTGCTGCGGGCTTCCTCATAATGGTCGGTAGCTCGTTGGCTCAGCGTATGCACTCCGCGATGAACGTTGGAGTTGTCAGCCGAGTAATAATCCACCAACGCGTCTATGACCGACTGGGGCTTCTGGCTGGTGGCGGCGTTGTCTAAGTAGACCAACGGTTTGCCGTTGACGGTCTGCTTCAGGATGGGGAAGTCGTCTTTGATCTTGGCAACGTCGAATTCCAACAGAGGGTCTCCCTTCTGGGTTGAAGCGTTTCGATCGGTCATGCCGCACCGCCGAGTTTAAGGCCGGTTTCAGGGATGGCCTCTAAAAACAATTCGTCCAAGAATTGCTTAAGAGGCTCGACTTTTACCGTCTCGATAACTTCCCGGGCGAAGGCGTGAACCAGCATGCGGCTTGCCGTGTCCGCGTCCAGCCCTCGGCTGCGCAGGTAGAAAAGGGAGTCCTTGTCGACATGTCCGGCCGTGGCGCCGTGGCCGCACTGCACATCGTCGGCGTAGATAAGCAGACTCGGCTTGCTGTCCACCTCGGCTTGGGAGGAAAGGAGCAAGTTTTTATCGGATTGGTGGGCGCTGACCTTTTGAGCGTCTTTCCGAACCAATACTTGGCCACCGAACACCGCCCGGGACTTTCCGTCCAGAATGCCTTTGTAGTTCAATTGGCTGGACGTGTGAGGCTGGGCGTGGTCGATGCTAATCAAGTTGTCCATGTGTTGAGCGTCGGCGGTTAAATATAGGCCGTTTAAATTGCAGGAGGCGCCGGGCCCGTCCAAAAGCACCTCAAAATCGTTCCTGGCCAAGGTGGCGCCGATGGCGAAGGACGCTGAGGAAAATACGCTGTCATGGCCTTGGCTAATGCGGCTGGTACCGACGTGGAATGCCTGCTTGGCCTCGCTTACTACTCGGTAATGATCCAAGATGGCCCCTTCGGCCAAAGAGATCTCCGTCACTGCGTTGGTGAAATATTCAGGGTTGAGCGCTCCGCTCTTGATGCCCACGTAGGATTCGATCACTGTGGCCTGAGCGCCTTTTCCCACGGCTACCAGCGTCCGGGGATAACAGACCGTCGGCTGGTTAGAAGTGGACGTTAGGTAAATCAAGTTCACGGGCGATTGCAGCACGGAGCCATCGGGAACCTGGACAAACGCGCCGTCGCCCAGAAACGCAGTGTTAAGGGCGGCGAACCCGTCTTCTTGGAATTTGACGTGCTTGGCCAGGAGTTGTTCCAAGTTGGCTGCGCCAGAATTGATGGCTTCGGCTAAGTTGTTGACTAATATGCGGCCATTGCCAGAATCACTGGCGTTAAGATTGGAGAGAACTTTGGAAAAGCGGCCGTCGAGAAATACCAAATTGATCCATTCATCGTCCCACGGAGCGGCCCTTCGGAGTTCTGACTCATGGTCTGATCCGGCTACCAAGTCGCTGCTCAGACCGAAGCTGGCATTGGCTATGGGCGCAACGTTGGTATACTTCCAACGCTCGTTGCCCCTTCTAGCGGTGGGGAAACCTAGCTCCGTGAATCTGGTCCAAGCTTGGTCGCCCAACTGCGTCAGCCACGCAGGGTTACTCGCCGCCCGTTGCTCCCGGATCGCTTGATAGTCGGCTTCGTAATTGCTTATTTTTGTTGCGGTTTGAGTCATATATCGTCAGGTAAAACCAAGGCACAATCGAAACTTCAGGAGAATCGTCGGGCACACACCATTAGCTAGCCGCTGGCTTCCACGGCCTCCCTGATCCATTCGTAACCCTTGGCTTCCAACTCCATGGCTAAGCTCGGGCCGCCGGATTGAACTATTCTGCCGTCTAGCAACACGTGAACGTGGTCTGGAGCGATGTAGTCCAGAATGCGTTGGTAGTGGGTGACCAAGACGGTGGCGTTGGCAGGATTCTTGAGCCGGTTGACGCCCTCGGAAACTATCCGCAATGCGTCGATATCCAAGCCCGAATCGGTCTCATCCAACAAGGCCAGTTTAGGTTCCATGATGGCCATCTGAAGTATTTCGTTTCGTTTCTTCTCCCCCCCGGAGAACCCTTCGTTCACCGCCCGTTTGACCAAGTCGGGGTCAATATCCACCAATTTAACTTTTTCGCGAAGCATCCGGTCGAAATCCCGGGCGGACATGTCTTCTTCGCCCCGGTGCTGCCGCAGTGCGTCCACCGCCGCCTTTAAGAACTGCCAGGCGCGGACGCCGGGAAGCTCCAAGGGGTATTGGAATGCCAAAAATACTCCCATGCGGGCTCGCATCTCCGGCTCCAAGGACAGAAGGTTCTGGCCTTGGTAGCGGACGGTGCCGGCGGTGACGGTGTACTCCGGCTTGCCTGCCAAAACGCTGACCAAAGTGCTCTTGCCGGAGCCGTTGGGGCCCATAATGGCGTGGACTTCCCCGGTATTAACAGTGAAGTCCACCCCTTTTAGGATTTCTAAATCGTCAGCAGAGACACAGAGACCGCGTATTTCTAATAGAGGAGTATTTTTACTGGTCATCTAGCCGACGGCCCCTTCCAAGCTGACCTTTAGTAGCTGGCCTGCTTCCATGGCGAACTCGAAGGGCAACTCCTGGAATATGTCTCGGCAGAAGCCGTTAATAATCATGTAGTGGGCGTCCTCCACCGATATGCCCCGCTGCTGGCAGTAGAAAAGCTGGTCGTCGCTCACTTTCGAAGTGGAGGCTTCGTGTTCCACTTGAGCCGACGAGTTTTTGACTTCAATGTATGGCACTGTGTGGGCGCCGCACTGGTCTCCGATTAGCAACGAATCGCATTGGGTAAAATTCTTTGCGCCCTGAGCGCCTGAGTTGATTTTCACCAATCCCCGGTAGGTGGCGTTGCCCTTGCCAGCGGAAATACCCTTGGCCACGATGGTACTCTTGGTATTTTTGCCTTGGTGGATCATCTTGGTCCCGGTGTCGGCTTGCTGGAAGTTGTTCACCAGGGCCACCGAGTAGAACTCGCCCACCGAGTTATCGCCTTTGAGGATGACACTGGGGTACTTCCAAGTTATGGCGGAGCCAGTTTCGACCTGGGTCCAGGAGATTTTGGAGTTGCGCTCTTTGCAGATGCCCCGTTTGGTCACGAAGTTGTACACGCCGCCATTGCCATCTTTGTCGCCTGGGAACCAGTTTTGGAGGGTGGAGTATTTGATCTCGGCATCCTCCAGCGCCACTAACTCTACAACTGCGGCATGCAACTGGTTGGTCTTTCTGGCAGGGGCGGTGCAGCCTTCCAAGTAGCTCACGTAGCTGCCCTTGTCGGCGATAATCAATGTCCGCTCGAATTGACCGGAGTCCGCTTGATTGATGCGGAAGTAGGTCATGAGCTCAATAGGGCAACGGACTCCCGGCGGAATGTAGGCGAAAGAACCATCGCTAAAGACCGCCGAATTTAGCCCTGCGTAAAAATTATCGGCGAAGGGAACCACTGAACCCAGGTACTTCTTTACCAAGTCCGGATGGTTCTTGATGGCTTCGCTTATAGGACAAAAGATAATGCCAGCTTTTTCCAGCATGTCCTGATAGGTAGTGGCCACGGACACGCTATCCAGCACGGCGTCCACGGCAACACCAGCCAAGCGTTCCCGCTCCGCCAAGGGAATGCCCAACTTGTCGAAGGCTTCCAGTATTTCCGGGTCGACTTCGTCCAAACTTTTCGGAGCGTCGTCCTTGGAGCCAGGAGCGGCATAGTAGATGATGTCTTGATAGTCAATGGGCGGGTGCTGAATGTTGGCCCAAGTAGGCTCCCGATAATCTTGCTTAACCCAATGGCGATAGGCTTTCAGCCGCCACTCCAGCATCCAATCGGGCTCGCCCTTCTTTTGGGATATGAGCCGCACAACATCTTCGTTGAGGCCCTTGGGAATTACTTCCGACTCGATGTCGATGGTAAATCCCCATTTGTAATCGGCGTCCAGATCGCTGGATGTCCTGGAAATTACCTTCGGTTCTGCCTTCGATTTGGGTGGAGTTACGGACGAGGCCATTGGCTCTCCTAAATGAAGTACTTTTTTATGTCTCGCCTAGAGATTTAGTCCTTGCATCGATTCCAACGGTTGTAATTGTCAGGCTGTCTTCTGTAAACAGGCGCAGTATGTCAGCCGGTATTAATTAATATAGATTGTTGACCAATTAAGTCAACAATTATCCTAGCACTCGCTTCCCTAGCTGTCAACGATATTCGTAGCGAGCGTGGATTGAAGCTGGTTGACGTCACAGACGGGCGATAGTATATCATTCCCCCATGGAGACCAATTCCGAAACAAATTCCCTGGCAACCGGATACTCGCTGGGCGACTGCCATACTCATTTGGACCAATATCCCCGGGAGGAAATACCGGAAATTCTGGGAAGGGCCAATGAGGCAGGCGTGGGGTTCATCATCTGCGCCGGAACGACAGTGGAATCTAGCGCCGCTTGCATAGACATGGCCCAAGAATTCGGCCCTTTGTACGCTGGCGTGGGAATTCACCCTATGGAAGCCAACCAAATTGTCGATAGCGGCACGTATAGTCGATTAGAAAGCTTGGCGAGAGACAACCCCAAGGTGGTGTGCATCAGCGAGGTCGGCCTGGATTTTCTGCCAACTTCGCCGGACCGGGAAATCCAGTTTCAGGTATTTCGGGAACAAATCCGCTTGGCATTGGCCCTAAACTTGCCCATCATCTTTCACTCCAGAGAGTCTCACCCAGAAGTGTTCCAGGTACTGAGGGAAGAAGAAGCCGGCCAAGTGGGTGGGGCCATGCATTACTTCCAAGGAGACGAGGCCACCGCTAGGGAGGCCATTGATTGCGGCTTTTACATTTCCCTAGCCCGGCCCTTACTGCGGCTGCCGGAGTTACAGGATGCGGCCAGGGCCATTTCCTTAGATAACATCGTTCTGGAGACAGACGCGGCTCCCCAGCCATTTAAGAAACACCGCTACAACTGGACCGAGCCACGCCACGCCCAGGCCGTGGCTCAACAACTGGCCGAGCTCAAAGGGATTTCCGTGGAAGAAGTGGCGGAAGTGACCACACGAAACTTGGCCAAGCTACTCAGTTTGGAAGATCGATCCGCCCTCGATTCCAGTCCTCGATCAAGCGGTCATAGTTAAGCCGGAATGGCAGGCCTTGATTCGGGAAGCGGGGCAAGTGCGGAACACTCGCGGTTCGGCGAGCTCACCCCTAAGCAACTAAACTTCCACCAACTTTACATTTTCCACGCCGTTGCAACCCACCTCAGTTTCTCCCGCGCCGCCAAAGCCCTGGAACTCACTCAGCCGGCCGTGTCGATACAGGTCCAAGAGCTGGAAAAATCCCTGGGAGTTACTCTTTTCCACAGAAGACCCAGAAAATTAGGGATTACCCAGGAAGGTGAGATTGTTTTCGCGTATTCCCAGCAGATCTTCTCTTTGTCCAACAAGATGATGGCCACAGTGCAGGAGATGCAGGAATTGGAAACAGGCCACCTGACTCTCGGCGCAAGCACCACACCTGGAGAGTTTGTGCTGCCCTTGGCCGTGGGACAGTTCCGCCGGTCATATCCTGGCATTCGTGTAGAACTGGTGATATCGAACACCCGGTCCATCATTCAGCGTATCTTGGACCGGGAAATTGACCTGGGTATGGTGGGAGACCGGGGCGAAGGATATTCGGACGACTTGGAGATGGTGGACTACGTTGACGACGAAATAGTCCTGGTGGCCTCCCCGGACCATCCGTTAGCAGGAATTAGCGGCGTGTCGCCAGCTCAGGTTGTGGAGCACGGGTTGATAGTCCGGGAAGAGGGCTCGGCCACTCGCCAGGTTGCGTTACGGCTGTTCCAAAGCCTGGGCGCTGAACCCCGAGTCGAGCTTGAGTTGGGCAGCAACCAGGCGGTAAAGCAAGCGGCGGGAGCGGGAGGCGGAATAGGAGTGATTTCACGGTTGGGGATCGTGGCTGAGGTCGAAGCTGGCATGCTAGCCGTTCTGGACGTGGAAGGATGGGTCTGCCGTCGCCCTCTGACTCTGGTGCATCCCAAAGACCGGTACTTATCCCCGGCCCAACGAGCATTCCGAGAGTTCCTGATCGAACACCGGCCGGGCATCCCGGCTAAGTAGTGGCCGTTAAACGACTTGCCAGCTATATTCTAGGAAAGGCCACCTAGAGAAACAATAGCCTCAGGGATTCCCACTGACACTCGCCGATGTTAACATTCACAACCGTAGGCGCTCATTCAGTGTCCCAATCCCTGGACCACGAACTTGCCACGTTCGGTTGTGGCGGAGTGACCTTACGTTACTCGGGGTCTCGGGAAGGTCCGAGCCGTCTCATCCAAGTCCTAGAAAGGCGGAGATTAAATGTTGCCAGAAACTTGCCAGATGGCATTGAAAGAATGGGCGGTAACCGTGCGGGCCCTGGCCCAAGGAACACAGGTGCTGCTTTTGCGCAAGGGCGGGATTCACGAAACGGATAAGGACTTCCGAGTCATCCATCCCGAGTTTTTGCTTTACCCCACCTACGAACACCAGAAGGAAGACTTGCTCAAAGTTGGCTACCAGGCGGACCTGCGCCAAATTCTAGAAGAACCGCGAGAACCTGACCAGATTCGGTTCACCCATTGGGCCAAGGTGGAAGAAACTATCCAGGTTTCGCAACAGGGTACGGTGGACGATCTTTCGCCGCACCACATTTGGACCAATGAATACGCTCAGTCCCGGTTGCGCTGGAAGCACATGCTACCCCTGTCCATCCTGCTGTTGCGGGTCTACAAACTGGGAACGCCGGTGAGCGTGCCCTATCTTCCCGAGTACAGCGGCTGCACGTCTTGGGTAGACATTTTGGACCGGGTTTCCCTGGGCCAAATGCTTCCGGTGCTAAACGACGAAGATTTCCAGGGGCAGGTGGATGCAATAAAAGGTTGTTTGGGCACCGCCCTGGCTACCACCTAGAATTTCTGGGAGCTTCTCGGATCTTCTCCTAAATAAGGTTTTCCCAGTAATCCGCCAGAAAATAAGGACGTAAATTAGATGAAATACCGGCAGCTACCGCGCACGGATTTAGTTCTGCCCGAAGTCGGATTCGGCGTTTGGACTGTGGCCACCAATTGGTGGGGTGAAATTCAAGAAGAGCAAAAAGCGTCCCTATTGGAAAATGCGCTGGAGTTGGGCGTCACATTTTTCGACACCGCTGATACCTACGGCGAGGGATATGGCGAAGAAATATTGGCGAATGTTTTGGGCCACCGCCGAAAAGATATTGTGATCGCCACCAAGTTCGGTTACGACTTTTACGACAAGACTCCCCGAGAAGGCCACAAGGAACGTCCCCAGAAATTCGACCGGGAATTCGTAACTTTCGCTTGTGAGCAAAGCCTAAAGCGCCTTAACACGGACTTCATAGACCTCTACCAGATCCATAATCCCAAAATGAACCATCTGGAGATGGATGAACTGTTCGAGACTTTAGAACAGCTTCAATTCGACGGCAAAATACGCTACTACGGAGCGGCAATTGGACCGGACATCGGGTGGTTTGAGGAGGGCGAGTACTCGATGCGGGAGCGCCATGTCCATAGCGCCCAGATCATATACAGCATTCTGGAGCAAGACCCAGCCTTGGATTTCTTTCCCATAGCCGAAGAAGAGCAGGTGGGTTTAATTTCCCGCGTCCCCCACGCTTCGGAGGTGTTGACGGGCCGGTTCACCGAGCCTCCGGTCTTTGACGCCAGCGACCACCGTGCCAGCCGCAAAGCCGAATGGATGACAGAGGCCCTACGGAAGGCAGCCAAGGTCCAGTTCTTGGCCGGAGAAAACGCTGGGCGCAGCATGAGCCAAGCTGCCATAAAGTTCGCCTTGGCCAAGTCCGCCATCATCTCAGTCCTTCCGAATTTCACCAATTTGGACGAGATCAATGAATATACGTCGGCATCGGAAGCTCCAGACCTGACTGATGAGGAACAAACGCGCATTGATGACTTGTGGAATAATAGCTTCGACTTGGAGGAGCCCGCAGCCCAATTCCGTGAGATTTAACTATTCGCCCAAAGCATCCGCGGGTTAGCAATGGGCAAATTGGCGATGGTAACAAATCTTGGTATTGTCCTGATTTCGTAGAAAATCACCCCATGCACAGCTCGTAGTTTGTCATGGGTTTGCCTGAAATCGTAATTAATTAGGCTATAATCACTCCCGGCCCCCCGAACCATCACGAAAATGATCTGCCCATAACCGCAGGGAATCCCCGAGGGAGGTGGTTGAAGATGGTCACTGGAATCCCGGGAACTAAGAAACTGGTGTACCAGTTTAGTGAAGGGGACGCTTCCATGACCGCACTTTTGGGCGGCAAGGGAAGCAACCTTTGCGAGATGGTCCGGTTGGGGCTTCCGGTTCCTCCGGGATTTGTAATATCCACCGAGACTTGTCTGGACTACTTTAAGCGCGGGAACCAGTTGCCCGACGGACTTTCGGAAAGCATCCGCAACAACGTCGGCCAGGTGGAGGAAGCGATGGGCCGAAAATTCGGCTCTGCGGAGCATCCCCTCCTAGTTTCCGTACGTTCCGGCGCCCGGGTGTCTATGCCGGGCATGATGGATACCATTCTCAACCTTGGCATCAACGACTCCATCGCTCAAGGCCTTGCCTCGGAGATGGGCGACTTGCGACCGGCGCTTGACGCCCACCGGCGGTTCCTACAGATATACGCTGACGTGGTGATGGAAGTGGACCCGGGTGTATTTGAGGAAGTCCTTACCCATCACAAGAGCCGCAGCGGAGTAACACAGGACCACCAACTCACGCCAAAGACGCTTCATAAGGTGATAGCGGACTACAAAAGCGCTATCCGGCAAGCCTCTGGATCCGATATACCGACTGACCCTTGGGACCAGCTTTTATCCGCCACGGAAGCGGTGTTCCGCAGTTGGAACAACCCCAGGGCCATCTTCTACCGCAACCACAATGGCATTGACCACGACATGGGTACCGCCGTCACCATCATGGCCATGGTGTTCGGCAACCTCGGCCCCACCAGCGGAACGGGTGTCCTCTTTACCAGAAACCCGGCCACTGGAGAGAACAAGATCTACGGCGAATACCTTTCTAATGCCCAAGGAGAAGACGTGGTGGCCGGGGTTCGCACCCCTCAGCCCATTTCGGCTTTGGCGGATGATATGCCCCAAGCTTCGGGCCAGTTAATGGAGCTGGCGGCCCAATTGGAAAACCACTATCGGGACGCTCAGGATATTGAGTTCACCATAGAGAACAACCGGTTGTTCATCCTCCAAACTCGCAACGCAAAGCGCACGCCTCCGGCCGCAGTAAAGATCGCGGTAGAACTGGTGCGGGAAGGTTCAATTAGCCAGGATGAGGCGTTATTACAGGTGAACCCGGAAGACGTCGGACAATTGATGGTGCCCCAGTTTACAGCCGACGTTGAATCGACCCAAATTCGAGACGCTATTCTCGCCCGAGGCTCCGGTGCTTCGCCGGGGGCAGCCACCGGAAAGTTGTTTTTTGACGCTAGCCGGGCCGTTGAAGCCGCCGAGCAAGGTGAGGCTATAATTCTGGTGCGACCGGAAACTAAGCCCGACGATATCCACGGTATCGCCGTCGCCGTGGGCGTGGTGACCAGCCGGGGCGGTGCAACCAGCCACGCAGCCGTGGTTACCCGGGGCATGGGGAAGCCGTGCATCGTCGGCTGTGAAGCCTTACAGGTGGACCCAGAGCGCGGCCTGATGGTGGCAAACGGCCAGACAATAAAAGAAGGCGCGGAAATTAGCATGGACGGGACCAGCGGCATC
>MUCR01000062.1 GCA_002816455.1 SAR202 cluster bacterium Io17-Chloro-G4
CAGGCCGCCAGCACCCCAGGTTGTTTTGTCCGACTACTCCGTCCTAGAGCCCATGGGACTAACATGAATGCTGGTACAAAGAATGGGGGCAGGTCAAATGGGGATAAGATTGGGAAGTTAAGCAACATTCCCAATATATAGACGTCTGAGATAATAGTTTGTCAAGGGGTCCCACAGTAAGGGTAATCGACCCATCAGAGTCCAAAAGAAGGAAAAGAATGTGTAGTCGCTGTTACGTCGAAATTTCCTCGGCCGAAGCCCCCCTCTCAAAATGGCCCCTTAATATCTTTTATCGGTCAGGCACGGCACTTTGGGCCTAGCCCGGGACCCCGCCATTATTAACCTATGGTTGTCGGAAAATGAAAGTTCAGATTACACACATTGAACTAGCTTACGGGAGACGGACGGGATCGGCTGTTCACGGATTGCAAGGCCAAGGGTTAACGAACACCGTTCGCCGATAGTGTCAGTGGATGGCGGGTGCCCGATGAACATGGTTCGGGCACAAGTGGCCTGAATAATACGGGGGACCATAGGGGGTTGCCTCGTTGGCGTGGATACTCGCTCAGGTCACAACCTCCCCTTAGTCCCTTCCTTACGAAGGAAGGGAAATTCGCCATGGAATCTTCCCTCTCTGGGTCACGTGGAATACTCCAATTTGTCGATCGTGAGGAACCTGTCTAATCCCCCCTCTCGTAAAGGGGGGTTGAGGGGATTTCCCCGCATCACCCTAGACTCCATCCCCATCCGGTGTTACACTCAGCTTATTAAAGAGACTAGGTATCAATAACTATGCGGCGAAGAGGACTTTCCTTGGCTGAGCAACTGCTGGATACCCTGGAAGAGAAGGGGTACCGGTCTACGTCGCCGCGCCGCGCCGTGGCCAACGCCATAGCCTCCCAACAACGCCACTTCACCGCCGAGGAACTAAGGGAAAGGCTTACCGGCGTCGGCCGAGCCACCGTTTACCGGTCCCTCAAGTTGTTGGTGGAAGCTGGCGTCTTGTGCCGGGTCCTATTGGAAGACGGCGACCTGCACTACCAGCTAAGTCACCGGGGACACCATCATCACCTGCTGTGCGTGGAATGCGGCGCTTCAGAGGACTTGCTAGGCTGCGACATTGAGGACTTGCTTCGACAAGTCTCGTCGGCCCACGAGTTCCAATTGAGCGGCCACTGGCTGGAGGTCTACGGGCGCTGCCGCCAGTGTCTTTCGACCGAAACAGACAACGGCCAAACTGAAATAGACCAGCCCGTTACCGCATAAGTCTCTTTTTTTACCCTCAATTGATACTGTGTATCATTAAGATTTATAGTTGATACAGCAATCTAATAAGTACCTGAGAGCCGAAACCGGCTTTGCCAAACTTAAAATCAATCCGGGATACTGGGCAATCGTTCTCGTCCTTTTCGTTTTAACGGCCTGTGGCGGTGGCGAAATTCAATCCATCGCTGTGCCATCTGACGAAACCAAGCTGCGGGTGGTTACCACAACGGCGCTGCTGGCGGATTTTGTGGAAAACGTGGGCCGAGAATGGGTGGATGTGAGTCCTCTGGTGCCTCCGGGCGCCGACGTGCATTCGTTTCAGACGACCCCGGAAGACAGCATTGCAATCAGCCGGGCTCAGGTGATCGTGTTGAATGGCTATGGCTTGGACGAGTTTTTAGAACCGGTGCTGGACAGCGCCAGAGACGACGATTCGGTATGGGTGGTTGCGGCAGAAAGACTGTTGCCGGGTGAAACCGATCCTCACCTTTGGCAAAACCCCGCCTTTGCTATCGGTTACGTGGACCGCATCCGGGAAGCCTTGGTCGCCGCCAACCCGGAGCATGGGGCTGATTTCGGAGTAAACGCCGGGAATTACATAAACGAGTTGCGGGAGTTGGAGCTGGAAATTGAAGAAACATTGAGCCAGGTGAAACCCGAGCTTCGACACCTGATCACCTATCACGACGCCTTTGGTCACTTGGCAGAGCGCTACGGATGGGAGGCTTTATCCTTCGTGGCCAGCGACGCGGATGAAGTGAGCCCCAAGGCAGTGGCGGAGATTCTTGAGCGCATCAACCAGCAAGGTATCCCGGCAATATTCGTGAGCCCCCAGCTTAGCTCCGATGTTGTCCGCCGCACCGCTGAAGACTCGGGAATTGCCGTCGGGACTTTGTATTCGGGTATTGCCGAAGAGGGGGCCACCAGCTACATAGAGATGATGCGCTTAAACGCCGGGTCCCTCGTCAGAAACCTGCGCTAGACACAAGCGAGAATTTAAGGGAGCAACCTTGCAAGATACAAGCCAAAACAACTCAATAGAAACCGAAAGTCATGAGAGCGATGGCCCGCGCGTGGCCCTGGCAAATGGTGATCACATCGAGACCGCCTGCCAAGATTCTTCGGACACCAGTGTAAGTTCTCAGGAAGGCCGGGCGCCAGCCCTGGAGGTGCGGGGTCTTTGGGCCGGATACAACCGTCATCCCGCTTTGGAAGATATTAATTTCCAGGTAGCCCGGGGTGAAATCGTGGGCGTGATTGGACCCAACGGCTCCGGCAAGTCCACCTTAATGAAAGCAATCCTGGGCTTGGTCAAGCCATGGCGTGGCGGAGCCTTCGTCATGGGTCAACCGGCCGCCACCCAGCGGCGCATCGTTGGTTACATGCCCCAGATGGAAGATGTGGACTGGGATTTCCCCGTCACGGTCCGGGATGTGGCCCTGATGGGGCGATATTCCGGCCGGGGCCTCCTGCGCCGGACCAACAAGGTAGACCGAGACGCTGCCGACGCAGCTCTGAGCAGGGTGGAAATGCATGGGTTAAGAGAAAGGCTAATCGGTGAGCTTTCCGGTGGGCAGAGGCGCAGGGTGCTGCTGGCCAGGGCCTTGGCCAACGACCCGGCGCTACTGCTTTTAGACGAGCCCGTGGCCGGCTTGGATGCCACCGCTCAGCACAATTTTTTGGACACAGTGGACGAGCTGCGACAAGAGGGAAAGACGGTGGTTCTCAGTACCCACGACCTTTCTTGCGTGTCCGAGTGGTGTGGACAAGCGGCCTGCTTAAACCGCACGTTGATTGCCTATGGGCCGCCCAATGAAATCCTGGATGAAAGGGTCCTCAGCGAAACCTTTGGCTCTCATCTGCTCTTGGTGCATACCGACGGCCGGGCCTACGCCTACCAGCACCACCGCCATGAGCCAGACCCTGATAGTGAAGCCGAAGAATGATCGACGCCATAGTTGACCCTCTGCAGTTCGGGTTTATGCAGCGGGCCTTCCTGGCTGCGGGTCTGTCGGCGATCGTATGTGCCGTGGTGGGCACTTTCGTGGTACTGAAAGGCATGGCCTTCATGGGCGATGCCGTCGCCCACTCCTCATTGGCTGGAATGTCCGTGGCCTACTTCTTTGGCGGCAGCATCTTTTGGGGTGCCTTCGCTTGGGCCATTCCGGCTTCAATTTTGATGACCGGCATCAGCCGCCGGACCAATCTCAGCCTGGACACGTCCATCGGCATTATATTCGCCAGCGGGTTCGCCGTGGGCATAATCCTGATGAGCCGGGTCAGCAATTACACGGCCGATCTATTCGGCTTTTTGTTCGGCAACGTCCTGGGCGTGTCTTGGAACGAAGTGGCCCTAATCGGCGGCATAGCTGGGGCGGTTCTTGTAGTGGTCGTGGCCTTTTATAAGGAGTTGCTTTACACGTCCTACGACTCAACGATGTCCGCCGCCTCGGGCATACCGGTGCGCTTTATCCAGTACTTGCTTCCGGTTTTGGTGGGCATCACCGCCGTGGTGTCGCTAAAAGCGGTGGGCATCATTTTGGTGTTGGCCCTTCTAGTCACGCCACCAGCCACCGGCGCTCTGCTGGCCCGGAGGCTCCCCGGCATAATGGCCTACGGCATCGCCACCGCATTGGTTGCCACCGTCCTGGGCCTGTACCTGTCTTACCACGCAGACATCCCATCCGGCCCCAGCATCGTGGTGGTAGCCACCGGGCTTTTCCTGCTGGCCTTTTTGTTTTCGCCAGCCAAGGGGATTGTGTGGAGCCGGAACCAATTGGCGGGGCTGCTTCCTAGCTAGCCGTTTCCGGCGAACGTCTCGTGGAAATGATGAACATTCGCCGCCTCACTCGATGTCCGGCCTCAGCTCATGCCAGGGTGTGTTCTGTTCGAAATTGTGGCCCACGCGGCACAACAACTGCTCGGACAGGTGCTTCCCCACGAACTGGATGCTAAGGGGCAGACCGTCGCTGTTCTGGCCGCAGGGCAGGGATATGGAGGGCGCGCCGCTAAAATCGTAAGGGACGGTGAACCATCCCCAATAGGGGTTTTCCAGCAAGAACGTTGGCCCGTACATTTCCTCCAACGTGATGGGGAAAGGAGGAGTGGTCATCGTCGGGCAGCCGATCACGTCGATATCCTGGAAAACGTTGTTCAGGAGACCCCGGCAGGCCGAGCGGACGTTGTTGGCCCGGGCGTACTGTGCTCCGGTGACAGTTGCCCCTAAATCCAGCCAGTTTCGGAACCAGGGTCCGTAGTCGTCCCGGCGCGACGGATAGGTCGCCTGGTGGGCGGCCAAGGCCTCCGCAGAGCAGAGCTCCCCCCATGCCTCCATGTATTCGCTCATGTCCGGCATTTGTATCGGGATTATTACGGCGCCCAAGCCTTCCATCAACTTAATCCCCGCCAATACGCTCTCCGCCAACTCAAAGTCCGTATGCTCCGTCACGTAATTTTCGTCCAAGCCGATCCGAAGGCCGCGTACGCCGCCGTCGATACCTTCCAACATGTCGGGCACTGGAGCGGGCAATGTCGTGGGGTCGTTGGGGTCCAGACCGGCTATGGCTTGAAGCATTATCCCGGCGTCGGCGGCGCTGCGGGTCATGGGGCCGATGTGGTCCAAGGACTCTGCCAAGGCCAACACCCCGTAGCGGCTGACCCGGCCCCAAGTCGGCTTAATCCCCACGATTCCGCAGGCGGCGGAAGGGAATCTGATGGACCCGCCGGTATCGCTGCCTAACGACCCGTAGCACAGACCAGCCGCCGTGGCCACGCCGGAGCCGCTGGAGGAAGCGCCGCTCCAAAGATCTGAGCCCCAAGGGTTTACCGGCACTTGAAACTCGGGGTTGTACCCGGCCATAGCGCCCTCGGTGAGGTTGAGCTTGCCCAAGATGACCGCGCCGGCTGCGTTCAGCCTCTCCACCACCGTGCAGTCAAAATCTGGGACGTGGTCTTTCAAGGCCTTGGTGGCGCCCATAGTTGCCACGCCCTTGGTGGAGCACAAGTCTTTGACAGCGATGGGCACGCCGTGGAGGGGACCCAGATAGCTACCGGCGGCAATGTCCCGCTCGGCAGCTTGAGCGGAGGACCTTGCTTGCTCGGCCATTACGGTGGCGTAGCTCTTGTAGTGCCCGTCCTGTGCCAAAATGCGATTGAGCATCGCCTCCGTTAATTCCACGGGGGATAAGGCTTTAGACTTGATTTGCTCGGCTAATTCCGTAATGGTCTTAAAGTGCAGAGGTGTCTCGGCCATTCGATAGTCTCCCGTTGGACGTAGATTAAATCGGCAAGTGGGTTGATATGAGGAACTTGTTGCACCGCGGAAATTGCTGAGGGCAGCCAGATACGCGGTCGCATGACCGGGTAATTATAGCGTTTTGGCCAGCCGCCCACTGGGAGACCAGGGATTAGGAGAATTGCGCCTGAATCACGGTCTGGGCGTACTTGTCGTCGGGAAGGCCGTTATTATGGGATAGCGTTAACTCTGACGTTGTCCAAGAGCGGACCATTTGCAGAATCGTCGGTCGTAGTGCTTGTAAAGGTCAGCGTGGTGGTAGTGCCCGAGGCTGTGAATGCGAAGGATTGCTCTAACCAACCCAAGCTGACGTTAGTTTTACCGGCACCGTCGAACGAATAAGGCTGTGTCGTACCGGCCGCAGACACGTCCAAGTTCACTATGGCGTCCCCAGTTTGGGGTAACCCTCGGTTCGCAGCCAAGTCAAATAGCACTGTGTACTGGCTTCCGGACACGGTCTCAAAGGACTGGCTGATTGAACCTGGTACGCTCCCGTTCAAATCGATGAGCCAGAAACCTTCGGAAGCGATCCAAGAAGGATCTCTGAAGCGATCGATGTTCACGAAGGTCCAGGGGCTGAGACCAATCTCGAAACTTCCGTTTCTGAAAGGATCAGACACAGTGATGGTGAATGTCTGGTCGACGCCCCTGTTTTCGCCACTGTTTAACGTTCCACCGTCGTCGTGAGCGTGTAATGTGATTGTCGCACTGCCATTGACGTTCGAGGACGGAGAGTAAGTCAGTGTCCCGTTGCTTGCCACCGCAGGCGCGATGGAGAACAAACTGGGCGCGGTGTTGTCGGTCACAACGAAGTCTATGGTCTGCCCGGATTCGTTAGCGGGACCGGGGTCGATGTTGGTGGCCCAATTAGTGATCGTCTGAGTTCCGGATCCCTCAATGATCGTCTGGTTCGCACCTGGAGTGAAGACCGGCGGGTCGTTGACCGCGAATACTGTAATGATGAACGGTTGCTCCCCACTCGTGTCCGAGCCTCCGCTGTCGTCCGACAAATCAACTGTGACTGTTGAGGAACCGTTGGCGTCTTGGGCGGGAGTAAAGGTCAGAATGCCGCCGGATGAGATTGCGGGCGGCACGCTGAATAGTGGGCTATTGGTATGGTCTACGTTGAATGTAAGCACCTGACCGGTTTCATTCGGCGGACCGGCGCTGATGGATGTGGCCCAAAGTACCGTCTGCAGGCCCGCGTCCTCTAATGAACCGACTTGGCTCAGTCCGGTGCTGAAGCTGGGCGGATCGTTTACCGGGTCCACGGTGACGATAAAGGTATCCAAGGCAAATGCACCAGCGTCGTCAGCCGCCATCACCGTAATGTCAGCAGAGCCGTTCTGCTCAGGAAGGAATTGCAGATTCAAAATGCTTCCCGACATGAACGCCGTGACCAATGATGGGTTGTCGTTAGAGTCCACCTCGTAAGTGAGACTGTCAGCATTTGTGGCAATGTCCACGTCGTCAAACGCGCTCGAAACGTCTATAAAAGCGGCTGGCGCGTCTTCGTTTACCTTGATGTCGTTCAGGGTTGAAAGGGTGACGACCGGTGTGTCATTGACCACATTGATGGTCACCGTGACAGGTGCCCAGGTCATCCCCGTTCCCGTCGATTACGCTATAGGTGAAACTGTCTTCGCCGTTGAAGTTAAGATCGGGGATATAAGTGACGCTGGCGCTGTCGGTATTGGGCTCTTCTTCAAATTCGCTGCTCACACACTCGTGGTCGGTAATATGAGTCAATAAACCGTGGGTGGTGCCCGCTTCAATCGTGAAGGTCAGCTCGCATGTATCCAAATCCGTGCCCACCAAGGTCACAGTGGTCGGTGTATCTTCGTCGGTGACAATCGTAAAGGACGACGCTTCGGGAATTGCGTCGGCAAATAGGCCACCGAACAAACGCCGGTAGGTTAGGTCCACGATTTCCGAGCCGACCAGTGAGTTGACGGTCTGCAACTTGAATACGGCAACCTCCCGGGAAGATATGTCTCTATTGCTGCTGGAGGTAACCGACTTCTCCAGTAGCCACAAATAGCTGGCGAATCCTCGACTAGTTTCCAAGGCGTTCTTGGGTACGGCAGTCAGGAAGCCGTCTTCTGACAGAACGTCAAAATCAACGGCGTTGAAACGTTGCAGCAAACCCCTGACTCGGAGGTCCGAAACCTCCCCGTCTTTGTCCTCGAAGAAGATACTTCCTATCTGTGATGAAGTTCCCTCTGGAAATACTTCGGGGTAGGTCACGGTGATGAATTTCTCAGGCCATTTGTTGCTAGTGACTTGCTCGATGTTTCTTTGGCCGAGTACTTCTACCACCAAGGGATTGCGGGTCTCGGTCCCTTCTTGATTACCGAAGAAATTGGCGACAGCGGTCTCCACCGTAGTGGCGTCTAGCTGGGTCTGAGTATCTCTGCTGGTCTGCCCGGAGCCCGCCACGGAAACAGAAATAATCCCAGCCAGTACGGCCACGATTGCCATAACAGCTTGGAGTTCTATCAGGGTAAAACCCTTTTGGTTTTTGAGAGCGATTTTTATAATTGCTCCCGAGTAACGGGTTAATCTCCTACACTTCCTCACCACACACGTTACCTTTCCTATACCTATCGATAACAGATAGGCAACATGCACACCAGGTGGCGAAGTCACGCAATATAATTGAGGGTATTCCCTCAGTCCCGATTCCTACGAGAGTTCCCGACGTTGTCGAGGATGCTCGATAAAATCGGCACTCGACGAAGTCGCACCTGGCGCAAGGGCAGGCGATTGGTTAAACTGCCAAGGTTTGCTGTAGTTGGCTAATTGAAAGGCGGATTCGTAATGGGATCCGCCTTACCAGTAAGAAAGATGGAGGAAATAAATGTATGACCTGAGTAACAAAGTAGCGTTGATTACGGGAGCGGGCGGCCGCCACGGCATCGGGCGGTCAATCGCTCTGCGGTTGGCCCAGGAAGGCGCCGACGTGGTGGTCACCGACATTGAGCAGAGCATGGAAGCGATTCGGCCCGAAGACCGCCAGGCTGGCTGGAACGGGCTACCCAGCGTTGTAGAGGAAATCGAGGCGCTGGGACGCCAGTCCATGGGGTTGTTTTCCGACGTTTCCGATTCCGCTCAGGTAGCCGACATGATGGGCCGGACCTTGGACCGGTTCGGCAAAATCGACATTCTGGTGAACAACGCCGGTTCCAGGCCCGGCAAGGACCGGGTACTGGTGGTGGAGTTGGAAGAAGAAGCCCTTGACGAGGTTTTGCGGGTCAACGTCCGGGGCACTTTCCTCTGTTCTCAGGCTGTGGCCCGGCACATGATCGCCCGGGGAGGCGGAGGCAAGATAATCGTAATATCTTCCGGAGCGGGCAAAAAGGGCATCGCTAAGTACGCCGCCTACTGCGCTTCTAAGTTTGCGCTAATTGGTTTCACTCAGGCCTTATCTCAGGAGCTGGGCGTTCACAACATAAACGTCAATGCCATCTGCCCGGGGCTAGTAGACACCGAGCGGGTGGACTTTATCGCTGCCGCACTGGCCCCGGAAGGAGAATCGGGGGCCGAGCACCGGGCAATGATGGTCCGGCACCGGGAGTCCATAATACCCTTGGGCCGGATTGCGCAGGGGGACGACATCGCCCGCCTGGCTGCCTTCCTGTCTTCCACCGAATCGGACTACATGACCGGCTTGTCCATCAGCGTCTCCGGCGGCACCGAGATGAATTAACGATTCCCAAAATTAACGCCACAGGAATTCGGCTTGAAGTGTTAGGAATGCCGGGCACAAATTTGTAATTCTGGGCGTAGGGAAGAAATCACATTTAAGGGGATGTTTATTTAGCCTCGTATGTCATACTGAGCCAGCCTCAGCGGCGAAGTATCTGGGGTTCGGAGTACCCCGAGCCCCAGACCCTTCGCTACACACAGGATGACACTCTGCGGGTTAGTTGACGGGCTGCAGTCATTTGACTGTCGAGAACAGTTAGTAAATCCGTTATTTAAGCGGTTCCGGCGTCGCCCTGGCAGGCAGCCGGGGCGTTTTGGCCAAGAACACAAAGGTGGCCGCCAAGAAATATAGACCCGCTAAAGCGAAGTACAATGTGGTATACGGTCCTACTTGCTCCCGGAACAGTGCGCCAAGCGCCGGCCCCAAGCCAAGCATGGCCGTTTGAAATGGAGCAAACGCACCCAAGATGGTACCGTAGGAGTTCCTACCGTAATACTGGGCTAACATCATGCTTTCCAACGAACCAGCGGGTCCGGAAACGACACCAAACACCAATGCGAACACAAAGGCCGTTGGGAGAGAGTTAACCGCCGTTAAGAAAAGCGCCGTCGCTCCCGCCGCGACCATGGCGATGGCAAGACACTTGCGCGGAGTGATCAAGTCGGCCAGATAGCCCCAACCTAAGTTGCCTATGGCCAGAAAAGTCCCCAAGCTTAGCACACCAGCCGACTGGGCTTTGGAAAGGCCAACATCGTCGGCCAAGTAGGGCACCAGACTAAATCCGATAGTGCTTGATGCCAGCGTGGCCGTGGCGGCGGTCAGTACCACAAACCAGAAAGTCCTGGTGCGGAGCGCCTCCCCGACGCTCCAGCTAAACTCATATTCTCCAGCCTGCCCCGCTCGGCGCAAACCTGCCCGTCCCGTTTGTACTCCCTCTGCTTGGCTGGCGACTTGACTGGGCCCGGCCCCGTCGGGTAACAGCCCGATGTCCTCAGGACGGCGCCGCATCAGCAGAAATACTGGTGCAATCAATATTAGGCTAAGAATCCCCATATATCGGTAGGCAGCGCGCCAACCCCAATGGATTGCGATAAAGGAAATTATCTGAATATTGATGGCGCCGCTAATGGGACGGAATGTGGAGATTAGGGCCAAGGCCATGTTACGTCGGCGGAAGAAAAAGTTAACGGCGGCAGTCCTTGGAACGACTCCCACAAGCACGGGATTGCTAATGGCCCGACCAACAATGTAAGCCGCAAAGAATTGCCATATTGCCTGGGTGCCAGCGATGGAGAAGAATGAGATTGCGGCTATAACCAGGCCGATGGACATCAACCAACGGGGACCGTGGCGGTCGGCCAAGTGACCGATGAACGGAGCTAATAGTCCCGAGGTCCAAGTGCCCGCAGTGACGGCAATAGATATGTTGCTCGCCTTCCAACCCGTATCGTCTGTTATGAACACCTGAATGCCGCCCAATACTACCTGAGTGACGCCGGATGCGGCGAAGGCAGCCAGAAAGCTGATGGCCAAGATCAGCCAACCGTAATAAAAAGGGGCGCCCGGTCTCCAATTGGAAACGGAATTCAGCAAAGAATTCATGCCGGATTACCCAGATTGGGAGTCATTTCGGAGGCCGTGGTTCTGCTTTGTCTCTACAATTCTACTTGGCGCCAACCTCGGCCAGAGAAACCAATAATACTCTCAGAGGCTCCGCTGAGCCAGTAAATCGGAACCTAACTTTGCTTAATTTGGGCTCGTAACTGCTACGATGGACCGTCTCCGGCTTCGTCCTCATGCCCGATGTGATTGGTCCAAGCCGGAAATAATCCTACCGCCAAGGCAAAACTTGAGATGATTTATGATTGTCTCATTAAAGACCTAGATGAGGCCAAACGCATGTTAGGCCACGAGCACCCTGGCGAAGAGCAATCTCAAAGTCCTGAGGACCGCGGCCACGGCCACACTCACGGGGCGTTGGACCGAGCAATCTTAAATAGCGAGCGGGGAATCTGGGCCACAAAGGTTTCATTGGTCGTACTGATCGCTACGGCGGCCATGCAGGTGGTTCTTGTTGTCGTCACTGGAAGCGTGGCGCTGCTGGCAGACACAATTCACAACTTCAGCGATGCCGCCACGGCCCTTCCCCTATGGGCTGCGTTTACCCTGAGCAGGCGGCCTCCCAGCCGCCGGTTCAGCTACGGTTTGGGCCGGGCGGAAGATTTGGCGGGCCTATTGATCGTGGGGGCCATTTTAACCACAGGCATTATCGCTGCGGTCGTCTCCATTGGGCGACTTTTCGACCCGCCGGAAGTGGAATACATTTGGGCGGTGGTGCTGGCTTCAATCGTTGGGTTCATAGGCAACGAAGCGGTCGCCCTATTCAGAATCAAGATCGGTAAAGAAATCGGCAGCGCAGCCCTAGTAGCGGACGGCTATCACGCCCGAGTTGACGGATTGACCAGCCTGGCGGTTTTGGCTGGCGCCATCGGCGTATGGTTAGGCGCGCCTTTGGCGGACCCGATAGCCGGTGTCGTAATCAGCGTGGCCATTTTCCGCATCGTGCTCGAATCGGGCAAATCGGTGATTTCTCGGCTGATGGACGGCGTAGAGCCCGAGGTTTTGGATGAAGTGCGGACGGTAACAGACGCCACCGACGGTGTAGAGGAAGTGACCCAGATCCGGGTTAGATGGTCAGGTCACAGCCTGCTGGCTGAGGTGAACATATCCGTTAATCCGGACCTGTCGGTGGAGGAAGGTCACCGGATTGCTCAAGAGACTCATCAAAGGCTATTGGACCGCTTGCAATACTTGGCCAACGCCACGATACACGTAGACCCAATGGGGGCTTCCGGCGAGGAACACCACCAAGTAATGCCGCAGGACAATGGGGACCATCATGAAGAACATGACGGAGAACACATCCACCACGGCGAAGAAGGAGAGGAACCGCACGGGAATTAAATGTGATTAGCCCCACCAGAGGGCAATTTCTAGAGCAAAATTATTCCTCCGTGGTATTCTGACACTATTGGGGCAAGGCACCCTTCGAGTGAGAAGGGACTGTTCGGATTATTAGCTTTGACTTCGGGTTGCGGCTATACCGGCCAGCGACCCCATTTTGCCCGTGCATTTCACAACTTGGGCATCCAACAGAAAACCGAAATTATCACCGCAAATTTGGTGATGAGAATTGATACTTTAAGGGAGGACTAGCCATGCCCTTAGACCGTGCCGACGTTGAGCAGATCGCTATCTTGGCGCGCATCGGGCTGACATCGGAAGAAGTGGAGATGTTTCGGGAGCAGCTGTCCGACATTCTGGAGCAGTTCGAGACACTCAAGGACGTGGACACCACTGGCGTTGCCGCCACCGGCCACTCCGGTCAACTCCAGACCGTGTTGCGTGACGACGTGCCGGAGGATTCTCTCGAGCAAGACCAAGTGCTCAGCAACGCTCCTCGCCGGGAGGGACCGCTTTTCCGGGTCAAAGCGGTGTTAGAGGAGTAAAACCGGTGGCCGATTTTAAGTATTTGACCATTGCGGAAGCCCGCCAAAGTTTAGACCAGCGGGAAGTGAGCTCCGTGGAACTGACTCAAGCCTGCCTGGACCGCATCAACCAAGTGGAAGACCGGGTAAAGTCTTTTGTCACCTTGACACCCGACTTGGCGCTCCAGCAAGCCGAGGAAGCCGACCGCCTCATCAGCAGCGGCGCCGCCGGGCCCTTGACCGGAATCCCGGTGCAAGTCAAAGACGTCATGTGCACCCAGGGCATTCGGACCACATGCTCGTCCCGAATGCTGGAAAACTTTGTCCCCGTTTACGACGCCACCGCCGTGGGGAAACTGCTTGAACAGGGAATAGTGCTGTTGGGCAAAGGGAACATGGATGAGTTTGCGATGGGGTCGTCCACAGAAAACTCCGCTTTCTTCCCAACTCATAACCCATGGAACTTAGAACGGGTCCCGGGAGGGAGCAGCGGCGGCCCAGCAGCTTCGGTGGCGGCCGGAGAGGCGCTTTTCTCCCTGGGTTCTGACACCGGAGGGAGCATCCGCCAGCCAGCTTCTTTCTGCGGTGTGGTCGGACTCAAACCCACTTATGGTTTGGTTAGCAGATTTGGCTTGGTGGCCTTCGCATCTTCCTTGGACCAGATTGGCCCCGTAACCAAAGACGTAGCCGACTGCGCATTGGTGCTGAACGCCATCGCCGGCCACGACCCCAGAGACGCAACTTCCTTGCCACTGGATAAGAAGGACTATACTGCGGCGCTGGGGTCAGGGGTGGAGGGATTGAGGCTGGGAGTGCCTGAAGAATACTTTGTGGAGGGTATGGAAGACGGCACCCGGGGGGCTGTGGAGGCGGCGATAGAAATTCTACGGGGAATGGGCGCGAACGTTAAACCGGTGTCGTTGCCCACGACAAAAAACGCTCTGGCCTGCTACTACATAATCGCCCCATCCGAGTGCTCGGCCAACCTAGCCCGTTACGACGGGGTCAAATACGGCTATTCCTATCAGGATGCCGACAACATGTGGGAGGACCTGGAGAAGACTCGCCAGCACGGCTTCGGCCCGGAAGTCCGCCGCCGTATCATGCTGGGCACCTACGCCTTGTCCACCGGCTACTACGATGCCTATTACCTGAAAGCGCAGCAGGTGCGAACATTAATCCGGGAGGACTTTGCCCGAGTCTTCCAAGAAGTAGACGCGTTGGTCGCTCCTGTGTCTCCCACGGTGGCTTTCGCCTTAGGCGAGAAGACCTCCGACCCGGTGCAGATGTATTTGAGCGACGTTTGCACGCTGCCGCCCAATATTGCCGGCCTACCCTCTATGTCGGTGCCTTGCGGGTTCGACCAAGGGCTGCCCGTGGGACTTCAATTAATTGGGCCCCATCTGTCTGAGGAAACTCTACTCAGGGTGGCCTATGCCTACCAGCAAGAAACTGATTGGCACCTAGCCACACCGGAGCTTTAGGGAGGTGTGACAAACCGTTGTGGGTCGCCTTCTAAAAGAGGTCAATTCAAGAGGTAGACGACTATGGGGACGCACCGACGTGCGGCCCCATAGTCGTCCCTACAGGAACCCCCGCATGACTGCGTCCATGGCGGACATTTCCCTGGCGTTCAGGTTCCGGGACTCGCGGTACCAGAACTTTCCGGGAAGAGAAAGACCAACCTGGAATGATGCCGCCCTTAACGCCTGAAACGACCTGCCAAACAGGCCCGGCTTTTTGCCGTGAATTTCGGGCGATTTGGTGATTTCTTCCACGTTAAGTTCATCTGAAGTTATGCGGCTGAACGCCACTTCCGGCCCAGGTGCTCGTGTCGCGACGCCGGTTGCGATTACCGATGGCTCATCGGTGATTGGTTCAATTGTCGTTGGTTCCAATACTGCGTTGGTCAACTTCTTAGTCACCTCGTTAATATGCGTGGCCGGGTGGGATCAGCCGAATTTAAAGCACAAGATGGGCCGGGCTTATATCCTAAACTGGGTCCAATACCCGGTCGTGAGCTTGTATTCAGCGTATTCCTCAGCCCATCGGAACATTTTGGCCCAAAATCCATTAGAAACCTGTGGGGCTTCCAATGCCTCTTGGAAAACAGCTGGGATTTCCTTCTGTTTTGGCTGAACTTCGCTCTGCCGTACTGCGGGCGCGGGGGTAATTGCCGAGTTCGAAATGATCCTTTCCTGAGTTGCTTGGGTAGCCATGATTCACCTATCCTGTGTATGATTTGCCCCACTTGGAGGCGTTTTGACTAGTTTGCAGTTAACAAAAACAATTAATTAGCATGTGCTATTTGATTTGTTACTTGCTATTCTCTAGTTAATAATGATAGTATAGTGAAGTCGCTAAACATTGTCAAGCCCCTAATTTTTAGTTAGAATGTACCATCGTCAATCGATCGGTATGAGGCCAGCGGCAAACCTTCTGGTTAATCCGAAAAGCAGAGAGGTAGTATGGACTGCCAAGAGCCCTGTCCCCGCTACGAGCGGGCTATGAACATTCTGGGGAAAAAGTGGACCTGCATAATGCTCAGATGTTTGATGGAAGAGCCTCGACGCTTTTCCGACATCTCGGCATATGTGCCAGGTCTCAGCGATCGTCTTCTCTCCCAACGCCTTCAGGAGTTGGAAGAAGCGGGCATCGTCGACCGGCAAGTGTACGCTCAGCGGCCGGTGGTCGTAATGTACTCGTTGACCGAGAAAGGCGAGGCTTTGCGTCAGGTGGTTAGCGCCATCCAATCATGGGCGGACGATTGGGAGCGCATGGACGCTGCTCCCGCTAAAGTTACCGCCTGAACTTCTATGTATGTTGGCCCCTTGGTGAGCTGGCGGCTAATTAGCACTGATCCCGCTCAAGCTGGTTTCGCCAGTATCCGTACGTCCTTTTCTAGCCGGTGCCCCAGCCGGTCTCTCTCTACCTCCAGATCATAACCTGATTGGAGGTTCAGCCAAAAACGGTCCGAGGTACCAAAGTGGCGGGAAAGGCGAAGGGCTGTGTCTGCAGTTATCGAGCGTTTGCCGTGGACTATCTGGTTGATGCGGCGAGGATGGACACCCAAGTCCTTTGCCAGCCGGTACTGGCTGATCCCGTAAGGTTTCATGAACTCTTCGAATAGAACTTCTCCCGGGTGAACTGGAGCCAATTTGCCGCTTTTCATATTTGCTCCTAATGGTAATCGACTATCTCAACGTCGTAGGTGTCGCCGTCGGCCCATCTGAAACATATCCTCCACCGATCGTTAATGCGAATGCTATGTTCACCTGCTCGATCGCCAGACAAGGCTTCTAGGTGGTTTCCTGGTGGCGCTCTCAGGTCTTGTATGGATTCCGCTGCGTCAAGGATTGCCAGCTTTCGCTGTGCGCTACGCTGGATCTCAAGTGATAGCTTACGCACTCTACTGCGTAGAAACACTTTCTCGGTTTCGTCGTCGCGAAAGCTCCTAATCACCGTGTTATGATAATAGCGCTTCACGCTATTAGCGTCAACCGCTATTACCGAGTCCGCGCCAGCCAGGGAACCAGATGTTAATCGAGTCCTTGCCGCCCTCAGGAATCGCAAGCCGATATCGCATGGTAATTAACCGTCGGCTTGCTGAGAGGTCGGTATCTTCTCGTGCAGCTTAAGGGTTGGACGGTGGCGACACTGATGCTAGAATTGCAGACAGGAGGAACGAGAGCCATGCGACGCAGCAAGATTAGCGAGATTCTTGACCGTCAGCAGGCTGGTGATGAGGTGCTGGTCCAGGGTTGGGTCAAGACCAAGAGGTCATCCAAGTCTGTTTCCTTTATCCAAGTCAATGATGGGTCCACCCTTCAGGACCTCCAGATAGTCGCCGACCAAGCGTTGCCTTGTTTCGAGACGGCCGATTCCCTGACCACCGGTTGCAGCGTCAGCATTGTTGGGAAGGTAATGGACTCCCCTGGGAAAGGCCAAAAGTTCGAGATCCACGCCAGCGACATCGAACTTGTTGGCGGCTCCGACCCCGAGTCTTATCCATTACAAAAAAAGCGCCATACTCCCGAGTTTCTCAGGGAAATCGCCCACCTTAGACCCCGGACCAATACGTTTGGCGCCATGGCACGGGTTAGGAACGCCGTGGCCTTTTCTATCCACACCTTTTTCCAAGAGCGGGGCTTCAACTATATCCAGACACCCATCATCACAGCCAGTGACGCGGAAGGCGCCGGTTCAATGTTCAGGGTCACTACCCTGGACCTCGACCAGTTGCCCAAAACTGGGGACGCCGTAGATTACGAAGAGGACTTCTTCGGCAAGCCGACCTTCCTGACCGTAAGCGGGCAGCTCGAAGCCGAGATATTTGCTCAGGCGATGAGCGATGTGTATACCTTTGGCCCCACATTCAGGGCTGAGAACTCCAACACTTCGCGGCACTTGGCCGAGTTCTGGATGGTCGAGCCGGAAGTGGCTTTTTGCGACTTGGACGGCTTGGCCAGCCTGGCTGAAGAGTTTCTAAAATACGTTTTCAGCCACGTTCTAGACCGCTGTTCAGAAGACTTGGCTTTCTTTAACCAGTGGTATGACCCCACCGTAATATCGACTCTTGAAGATATCGTCGGCTCCAGTTTCGAGCGCATAACCTATACCGAGGCGATCAACCTGCTCAAGAGTTCTGGCGAAAGTTTTGAGTTCCCGGTCGAATGGGGCTTGGACCTTCAGTCGGAACACGAGCGCTACCTTACTGAAAGCAAGATTGGGCGACCGGTGATAGTCACCGACTACCCTAAAGACATCAAAGCCTTCTACATGCGCTTAAACGACGACGGCGACACCGTGCGGGCCATGGATACCTTAGTCCCGAGAATAGGGGAGATCATCGGTGGCAGTCAGAGGGAAGAGCGCCGGGATGTGCTGTTGGCCAGGCTAAAAGAGTCGGGACTGTCCGAAAGCAGTTATTCTTGGTATTTGGACCTGCGTAGCTACGGCACCGTGCCCCATGCCGGATTTGGCCTTGGGTTCGAGCGCACGGTGCAATTCGTCACCGGCGTCTCCAATATCCGCGATGTTATCCCCTTCCCGCGCACTCCCAAAAGCGCCGAGTTTTAAATTGGCGCATCTCCGGCGCATCAATGAAACTTCGGCACGCCGGTACTTTGTTGACGGTCAATCCGGAACCTCCATATAATATGACGGTTCAACAGTGTCAACTCCCCTTTGCAATACTTGGTGACTACTTCCTATATGGGACACGAAGAGGACCATGATGACTGTTTATGAATCAGTTTTGCACCCAACGTCGATCGTTGAAGAACTTAAGAAGAATAAATTCACTCATGTCGTCTGGCTTCCGGATAGCGAGACGAACTTCATGTACCAGTTGCTGACCAATGAGCCGGATCTGGACTTGGTCCCGGTATGTAGGGAAGGTGAGACCATGGCCATTGCGGCCGGCTTGTGGGTCGGCGGCAAGAAACCGGTGGTCTTGATCCAGAACACGGGCATCTTCGAGTCCGGCGACTCCATCCGCGGTCTGGCGTTGGACGTCCATCAGCCGTTGGTCATGCTTATCGGTTACAGGGGTTGGAGCCGCCATGGATTGACCAACGACTCGGCTG
The DNA here is from genome assembly GCA_002816455.1 of SAR202 cluster bacterium Io17-Chloro-G4. Lineage (GTDB taxonomy): Bacteria > Chloroflexota > Dehalococcoidia > Lucifugimonadales > UBA3495 > UBA1141. The sequence goes on from MUCR01000062.1 coordinate 18,346, forward strand.
CACGCTTCATAGAGCACATTCTCCATGCCTGGGGCATCACCTACTTTTTGATTGAAACCGACGATGACGCAGACCGGATAAGCTTGGCCGCCGAAGAGGCAGACCGTACCCAGAAACCAGTGGCGGTGCTGGTAGGCAGCGAATTCGGCGCCTAATTACTGCCGAGCAACGCGCAAAAAGGATAAATATAAAGGTGATTAATAACACCGACGCAGTCAGGCTGCTCGATAGCAAGCGCAACGGGGCGGTAATCGTCCCCACTATGAATGCAGGTAACGTTCGCATGGGCCTGCCCAGCGTCAGCACCCACGACGAGTTGGATTTCCCCTTGTCGGGTTGCATGGGCAAAGCGTCATCCGTGGGATTGGGGTTGGCTTTGGCCCATCCCGAGCGGAAGATTATGGTACTGGACGGTGACGGGAGCCTGCTAATGAACCTGGGCACGATGGTCACCGTATCCAACAAGGCGCCGGATAACCTCATCCACTTCCTGTTCGACAACGGTATTTATGCGGTCACCGGCGGCCAACCGGTACCCGGAGCGGGCCAGGCCGATTGGAAACTGTTGGCCGAAGGAGCAGGCTATGCCGCCACGTTCTCCTTTGACAACTTGGAAGACTTGACCACGAGCATTGACCAAGTGTTGGCCGCCAAGGGCCCGGTATTTGTCCATTTGGTTGTAGAGCCTGAAATAGATAACACCCCCGTCCAGTTCCGTGCGCCAGCACGCCGGACCGTGCATACGGCCATCAAGAAATTGCCCGAAGCCATCGGCAGAGGATAAGGAACTGCGTTCGGCTAAACAACGGACTCTGGAGGATAAGGGGCAATTAGCGAGGCAACGCGAAAACGTTGCCTCGACTTGTTAAAGGCCCCGTTGTTGGCGCCTTAGGCGCCAACACGTCATTCCGGCGGAGGCCGGAATCCAGAATATGGTGCAACCGAATGATTTCTTGGACACCGGCCTTCGCCGGTGAGTCGGATTGTCACCGATATCTCTTCGTTCGAAATTGATAGATCGCCAAATGTTCGGGATAATGGAACGAAGCTGCAAATCCGATTTAGCATAATACTGGATACAACAATTAGTTAATCTTCTAATGTTGAAATTATTAGCGAAGGGCCTTTTCGGCAGATTTCTCAGTTACGGCGCTTTCACGTTGGGCTTCTGGCTGCTGTTCCAAGGATTTTCCCGCCCAGAGGCGGTCTTGTGCGTCTTGGGCGGGGCAGCGGTGCTCTTGGGAATGTATCTTATGGTGCAAGCACGAAAATCAGAACACAGCTTTAGCCCGCCCTTAAATAACGACAATAATGTCGATTCGCCCATCGCTGAGAAAATACCGGAAACAGGTGAAAAGTAACAAGTTGATGGACTCGCTAGAAGCAACTAGGGCTGTAAATTATCACCGTAAAAACGCATTGGTGGTGTCGACGTCGTCGGCATTGCGAGACTGGGTGCAGGTGTCTGAGCGCAGGGATTTGGATGTCGACCTCATGGACTGTATGGACCGCGCGCCGGCGGTAGGTTTGGGTTTGGCTTTGGCACGGCCGGAAAGCAAAGTCCTGGTTTTAGATTGCGATGCCACTTTGCGCACCGACTTGGGCGGTCTCGCCACGGTGGGGGAGTCGGCGCCGGAGAACTTGGTCCACCTGTTATTTGAGGACGCTTCTTTCCGGTCCACTGGTGGGACGCCCATCAAGGGGCTGGACACAATAGATTATCAAGCCATGGCCCAAGGCGCTGGCTACGTAAAAACCTACCAGTTCGACAAGCTAGAAGAGTTGGTTCTGGGCTTGGAAGACGTGATGGCCCAGTCGGGACCTATCTTTGTGTTGATCAAGGTGGTGCGGGAAGAAGAGCTACCGCCAATGCCCCAACGCAGCATGGCGGAGGGTTGGGCTACCGTGCGCCAGACACTACTTCCAGACGTGAGTTAGCCGAGATTAGGCCAATCTTTCGGGGTTAATTCTGGTCGATAGTGCGGACCAGAATCTGCTGCGCCACGTTGTAGCCAATCGACACGTTTCCCAGTTGTGTGGCGAGCTCCAAAACTCCCAGGTATGGCGTGGCTTCCACCACGGTCACCTGGCATTCGGGAACAATCATTGAATCGGACAGGAACCGCAACAGTTGCGAATCTTCCTCCGGCACGCGGTCAACCATGTGTGCCATTCCAGGGGTAGCCTGGTCCAGCGTCACTGCGTTGGCTGGCATCCGGGGCTCGCCGGAGCCGGGAATTGGCCGTCCGTACGGAGAACGCTTGGGGTTGCCCAGCCGTTCCACCAACTTTTGCTCAAACTCTCTGGACATGCCGTGTTCTAATCTGTGAGCCTCATTGTGGGCTTGGTAAAGCTCCATGCCCAGCAGCCGAACCACCAGCCATTCTGCCAGCCTATGGCGGCGCGCAATGTCCTCCGCTCCCTCAAGACCTCTGCGAGTTAGCCTGATGCGTTTGTCGCCCCCGATCTCCACCAGAGTTTGACGTTGCATGCGGCGAATCATCCCCGCCACGGACGGCACCGAAGTTCCCAATCCTTCAGTGGTAGGAAGCTGCTTGAGAGTGTCTGTCAGTTGAGTGATGGTCGGGATTTCCGAGTCCTCCCAGAGCTTGTAAAGGCAGAGTAAGTAGTTCTCGGTCCCAGACGAAAGACGGTCGGAGCCGGGGTCACCGTCAACTATTACCGATTGGCCGGGGTCATTTTTTTGTCGGGGCATCCACAACCTCTGTTACCGGGATCATAAAAAATGGGAATGAGGCAGGGACCTCAGGCCGAACGGGACCTGTCAAGTTTATTTTGGAAGGCCATCAAATGTTAGTGGCGATTTTGACTGAAGCGGTCCGCAGGGTCACATCGGTCAGAAAAGCAAACACCTAAACCCAGAGGCTTAACACTAAATCAGTAAATCAAGGGCCTTTGGTCACTGAATGGCAGGAGATTATGACCGTGCCTTAATGCCACACCTACCTTTTCACCGATGGCGAAGTCCGCAGTATGGGGAAGCAAGCAGCGGACAGTGTTGCCTGAAGGCAAGGCCACCCTATAGAGGTAAAAAGAGCCTCGAAACTCCCGTTCAACTACTACACCCGGCGGTTGATAAGCCCTTCCGTTGGTGTCCGGTCCTGGAGTATATGTAAAACAGTCCAGGCAGTCAGGCCGGACCATCACCTCGATCTCTTGTCCTGTTTCTGGCGCCACGGAGTCAGGCTCAGGTGCAACTCGGTTCCCGTTGTGAGAAGACTGTTGGTTGATTTGGAGCGGCACGACGGCCGATCTCGAGACTGTGCCCACTTCGGTCATCAGGTGACCGTCTTCCTGCCATGCGGGCAAAAAATCCACCATGCCGATAAATTGGGCGACGAAACGGGTGGCCGGGTGATGGAAAATTTCTTCGGGTGGACCGAATTGCTCGACCCTGCCCTGGTTCATCACGGCAATTACGTCACCAACAAATAGGGCCTCTTCTTGGTCGTGGGTAACGAACACCGTAGTGATGTGGCTGCTTCTTAGTATCTCCAACACGTCCCGGCGGACCTGTTCCCGCAACTTGGGGTCAAGGTTGGAGAACGGCTCGTCCAGCAACAGAATGTCGGGATTTGGCGCTAGCGCCCTGGCCAATGCGACTCGCTGCTGCTGGCCTCCGGATAGTTCGTAGGGCATTCGGTGCCTGAGGCCGGTAAGGCCAACTAGTTCCAAGACTTGGTCAACTTTTTCCTTCCGCTGGTCCGACCGTGGCAGTCCATAAGCGATATTCTGCTCGACTGTCATGTGGGGGAAGAGGGCGCCTTCTTGGAAGACCATTCCGACGCGGCGCTTTTCCGGAGGGAGCCCGTTGCCCACCTGGTCCACGATCTGTCCGTGCAGTGTAACGGTCCCGCCGTCGAGTTGGTCAAAGCCCGCTATGAGCCGCAAGGCAGTGGTCTTGCCGCAACCACTGGGGCCCACCAAGGCTAGAATGTCGCCTTCGGCCACGGATAAATCCAATCCGTCCACAGCCTGCACATCGCCAAACCGTTTGACCAAGTCGGAGCAAACCAAGGCTGGCTTATCGATAGTCGCACACTTACCGCTCAGTCCATTTACCTGACGGGCCGGCTGGAACGCGGATTCGGCGTGCTGAGTAGTATGGGCGCCAGTGGGATTCATATAATATCCCAACCCCTGATGATTCGTTTCAGACTCGCAAATTAAGCTAAATGCGGCGTCTTGAGTTTGGTTTCCACCTTGTCAACCTCTAAACGCTGCCCGCATCGCCCCAAAATTTGTTTGTGCTTTTAACTTTAGTATCAGTACACGAGCAAAGCACTAGTGTAGACGCATGTATCCCAGGTGTCAACACACGAAAGATAGGCTCAATCTCATTTGAATGCGACTGTGCCGTGCGTGTCTGCTCAGATTGGATGGTCAAATTGTTCCGGCCGGAATTGATCGGTTTTCATAACATATTCCATGCAGGCTGGGTTACAAGATTATCGTTGACATCACACCAGCTTCGAGAGTATCCTCTTTGTCCAACAGAGGCCATGCATGTTTGTTGAATTAAGCATACCATTATATTAAAAAGTGTGTGAACGTTTGAGACTATTGGTTGACCTGTTTTCGATTAATAATTTTAGCGGGCCCAGTACTCATTAGGCACACGCTCGTGAGTGTTATAGGGCTTTCAAAAGAGACGCCGATGATGGTAAAGGGCCGCCGAGTCAATATGCCGAGTTTCGCCGTACTGGGAATGCTGGCAATTTCATGTCTAGTGGCAGCATGTGGAGGCAGCTCGGGCTCCAATACCCTGACCATATATTCAGGGCGGAGCGAATCGCTGGTCGCGCCGATTATCCAGCAATTCGGCGAGTCCTCAGGCGCCAACGTTCTAGTGAAATACGCCGATACCCCACAATTGGCGGCCACCTTATTGGAAGAGGGCGAGCGGACCCCGGCTGATGTGTTTTTCGCTCAAGACCCGGGTGGATTGGGCGCCGTTGAACACATGCTCTCGCAATTGCCTGAAGACCTGCTGTCTCTGGCTCCGGAGTGGGCCAAGTCCCCGTCGGGACGCTGGATTGGCCTCTCGGGACGGGCCAGGACGGTGGTATACAACACTGAAAACCTCACCGAGGCCGACCTGCCCGACGACATATTTGATTTCGTGGACTCTAAGTGGCGGGGACGCATCGGCTGGGCCCCCACAAATGCTTCTTTTCAGACCATGGTTTCCGCCATGCGAGGCATCTGGGGTGATGACAAGACTCGCCAATGGATCGAGGGTATAAAAGATAACGAGCCTAAGGCCTACCCAAAAAACACTCCCATCGTTGCTGCCGCCGCTTCGGGCGAGATCGACGTGGGCTTTGTGAACCACTACTATTTGCACCGCTTTCTTGCCGAGGAAGGGGAGGGGTTCCAGGCCCGTAATTACCATCCCAGAGCCGGAGGGCCGGGGTCCATCATCATGGTGGCTGGCGCCGGGGTTCTGAGCAGTTCGGACAACGAGGTGCTGGCCCAGCGGTTCTTGAAGTTCTTGCTGTCTCCGCCGGCCCAGAGTTACTTCGCCCGCGAGACATTTGAGTATCCCCTCATCAGCGGCATCCCGGCTCAAGGCGGCCAGGTGCCCATTTCCGAATTCGCCCATCCCGACGTGCCGGTAGCGGTACTGGCGGACCTGGAAACCACCCAAGCCCTTCTCCGTTCTACCGGAATCTTGCCGTAAACCCTGGCCAGTCCAGTTCGGCTGGAATTCCGGCGGCTCCTTCGATTTTCTTTTCCCCACCCAACGGAGGGATCACGGCGATAAATTCCGCAACCGGTTCGTTTGGTCCGTTTGTCTTGGCTCGGCTGTTTGCCAGGCCTCCGTGGCCTCCGGCCATCGTCTGGGTTCCGGCCTTGGCTGTAGCCGCCGCAGTTCTTCTGCCCCCGGTCTACTTGTTTGTGCGCGCCGCCAGCGATGGCTCCAGCGCTGCCGATGCCCTGTTCCGGTTGCGTATCTTGGAAATTTTGGGGCGCACTCTGGTGTTGGTGATAGCGGTCTCCGTTGGCTCGGTGATCTTGGCTGTGCCATTAGCCTGGTTGACTGTGCGCACCGACCTGCCATTTCGCAAGTTTTGGGCGGTTCTCACGGCCTTGCCCTTGGTGATTCCCAGTTACGTCGGCGGCTTCATCGTCGTCCTGGTATTGGGACCCCGGGGCATGCTCCAGGGCTTACTGGAAAACCTCTTCGGCGTCGACCGCCTGCCGGATATCAACGGATTCGCCGGGGCGATGCTGACCCTTACTCTCCTGAGCTACCCCTATGTTCTACTCACGGTACGGGCTGGATTGCTGCGTTTGGATCCGGCTCTGGAGGAAAGTTCCCGCGGCCTGGGCCATAATGCTTGGTCCACGTTCTTTAGAGTGATACTCCGCCAATTGCGTCCCGCAATAGCTGGCGGGGCGCTGCTGGCGGCCCTGTACACGCTCAGCGATTTCGGGGCCGTCTCCTTGCTGCGCTACGAGACTTTCACCTCGGCCATATTCGTTCAATACGGCTCGGCTTTGGACCGGACTCTGGGAGCGGCCATGTCCTTGGTGCTGGTCGCCTTGGCCTTGAGCCTGGTGGCCGGGGAGGCATTTACTCGAGGCGGAGCGCGGTACTACACCACTGGCACCGGTGTCTCCCGCCCCATCTCAGAAGTCAAGCTGGGACGTTGGCTTTGGCCTTCGCTGGCCTTTTGCGGAATTGTAGTTTCCGCCGCCTTGCTTTTGCCCATGTCGATTCTCGGCTATTGGGTGTATCGGGGCGTGGCCGCTGGCGAGCCTCTGCTGTTCCAATGGAATACGGTCCGAAACTCACTAACTGTATCCGGGCTGGCTGCGGGGGCCACCGTTGCTGTTGCCTTGCCCGTCGCCGTGATGTCGGTCCGCTACCTGGGCCTATTCAGTACCGTCTTGGAAAGAGTGACTTATATCGGATTTGCCTTGCCCGGTATCTCCATTGCCCTAGGGTTGGTCTTCTTCGGCGTTAATTATGCTCCGCCCATTTATCAGACCACCGGGATGCTAATCTTCGCTTATGTAGTGCTGTTTCTGTCTCCAGCAGTGGGGGCTGCCAGGACCTCGCTGTTGCAAGTCAGCCCCAGGATGGAAGAGGCTGCTAGAGGGCTAGGCAGCACGCCTCTCCGCGTTTTCACCTCGGTTACCCTGCCTCTCGTGCTGCCGGGAATACTATCCGGCGCCGCCCTGGTCTTCCTGCTAACTATGAAAGAATTGCCAGCCACTCTGATTTTGAGTCCAATTGGCTTCACCACGTTGGCGACCTCCATTTGGGCTGCCGCTTCCGAGGCATTCTTCGCCCGAGCCGCTGCGCCAGCGCTATTGCTGATTCTTGCTTCTTCCGTGCCCTTAGGATTCCTGATGCTTCGGGAGCGCCGATAGCTGGCGTTATGGCTTGGCTCCATAGGCTATAATCTTCCGGGGCAGGGATGCCCCGAAATTGCCCTAGGAGATAATATTGGTTTCGTCACCAGTAACCCTCATTAAACCCGGCCTTTTGATTGATGGACTGGGTGGCGCTCCTCAAACAGGCGCCGCCATAGTGTTAAAAGAAAACCTGATCCATTGGATTGGACCCACTGAAGAAATCGAGACCAACCGAGAATTAAAAAATTTGGTTGACTCATCCGGTCAACATGGCTTACTGGAATTGCCCCAATGCACCCTATTGCCTGGACTAATCGACTGTCATAGCCACACCAACATGCCCGGCGACGGTCGCACCGGCGAGGAAGTGGCCAAAGACACCGACGACGTTCGCCTAATGCGGGCCGCCCGGAACACAACCTTGGCCCTGCAATCCGGCGTGACCACCCTATGCGACTGCGGGTCTTGGAACCACACCGCCTTTTCCTTAAAAGAGGGCATAGACTTGGGCTTGGTGCCCGGCCCTCGGTTAATGGTCTCCGGCCCGCCCGTTACGTCCACCGGCGGCCATCTTTGGTTCATGGGTGGAGAAGCGGACGGAGTTGATGGGGTGCGCAAGCAAGTCCGCTATCTGATAAAACAGGGCGCCGACATTATTAAAATCGCCGCCTCTGGAGGGAGCACTTTAACCAGCGATCCTTACCGTCCTTCCTACGGCGGCGAAGAACTTAAGACCATCGTGTTTGAGGCTCACAACCGGGCGAGGCCGGTGGCAGCCCATTGCCGCTCAACCGTGGCGATCAACAACGCTTTGGATGCTGGTGTGGATATGATTTTCCACTGCTTTTTCTCCGAGCCCGACGGCTCTTACCGGTTCGACCAAGCCACCGCAGATCGCTTGGCTCAAACGGGGACTTGGCTAAACCCGACGCACGCCCTGGGTAACCGCCGCCGTGTAGAGTTGCTCGAGATGAAAGAAAATGGGCCACTGGACAAAGTTGATGCCGCCATGTTGGAACGCATCGTAACCGGTCACCGAGACCGAATTGAGGCGTATAGCAAGATGGTCAAAATGGGCGCAAAGCTAATCGGAGGCTCCGATTGCGGTTGGGGTTCATACCCCTTTGGCGACTTCCAAGACGAAATAATATCGATGTCCGACTTCGGGCTCTCTCCCATGGAGTCCATCATGACGGGCACTCGAAACGCCGCTCAAGCCATAGGCAAGCTGGACTCCTTGGGCACCATTGAGCCCAAAAAAGAGGCGGACCTTCTTTTGGTGGAGGGCAACCCAGTGGATCAAATTGAAAGCCTGCGGGGCGTAACGGCCGTAATTTTGGGTGGGCGCTTGGTGCGCGATTCGCCAGCGCTTAGAAATTAGCCTGGGACGGGTCACTATGCACCATTGGGAAGTGGGCGGAGAAATCAATATAGGTTGGCCCGACTTTGGGCGGCCCGAACACACTTTCACCATCGCAAATATGGACCTATTGGGTCAAGTGCTGCGGGCCAGGGTGACCGACGGCGAAAAAGAAGGCGGCTTCCTGGTGGTCCATGATTGCCCGGAAGTGGTTTTGGAGATGTTGGCCGAACAGGCGACCAGCAAACTCGGGTTCAAAGTAATTGTCTCCAACCTGCGCTGTAGCGTCGACGGGGAGGTGCTGCGCAGTTTTGACTACGAATGGTACCCCACTCCCGAGTATGCCCAGCGGCCCACCGACCTAGCCGTTGCGATTTCCGAGGCTCTGGAAGCCATGAAACAAGGTGACAGTGGTTCGACTTTGTCGTGACTTCCCGGCATTGCCGAGGACGCCCGATAGAATCTCTTGCTCCAGGCACAAAGATTCTTCGCTGCTCGCAGAATGACGGACGCTAGGGGACATTTGGGGCAAGGCTGGTCGGAGCTAGCAAGTGCAAATTGTGGACTTGCTGGCCGTACCAAGGTATTATTATCCACGCCCACGTTCGCCGCTTCACAAACCGAAGACGTAGGCTATTCCACACTAAATATAGGAGAACTCTCATGAAGAAAGTAACAATGAGCGATGTGCCAATTACAAAGGCTGAAATGACCGGAGGCCTCATGACCGGGACCCAGGTTTGGCGGCAGCCCATTTTAGATACCGGTGACAGCAGCAATTTTAACTTCGCCATAGTTAAATTCGACGCAGGTTCCCGAAACAAGTTCCACAAGCACTCCGGCGACCAGATCCTGATAGTCACCGAAGGCACCGGAAAAGTGGTCAACGACAACGAGACCCTTACTGTCACCGAGGGAGATATTGTGCTGATTCCCGCCCAGGAAAACCACTGGCACGGCGCTCCCGACTCCACCGCCATGGCTCACATTACCATCACCGTAGCTGGCAGCCAGACGGAGCAAACCGAAGCTTAACGATCCGTCCGCCGCCAATCCGAACGCAAAAAGCCCCAGAGTGCAGTTCACTGCACTCTGGGGCTTTTCTTGATCCACTGAAATGTGATTCGCCTGGGTAACACCGGTCGCTTAGTACTGAGGCGTGCTAGTCACATTGGTGTAATATCCCACAGTAATAACTCTGCTACCAAATCCGCTCACCCTGAGCGTGTCGAGGGGCCATTCAGCGTTAGAATGGTTCGACAAGCTCGGATTCCATCGAGAGTCTCGACAAAGTCAGACCTGTCCTGAGTTCGTCGAAGTGCTCACCACAAGCGCACGGCGCTAGCTTTGGTGACCTCGAGTCTAACCTCGCTTCATGTGGGCAGCCAGTTGTTGGATGGTCTCCCCCAAGGACCGGTTTTCGTCCCTGTTCTCCGGGGTCTCTTCTCCCATGGAGGTGCTGCCGACTAATCGATACATGTCGGCCACACCTTGGAAAATCAGAGGAGTGAGGCCCAAGCCGTCGAAGGTCGCCTCGATTTCTTGCATCTCGCTTACCCAGCGGTTGGCCTTGGCTGGCAATCCGGGCAACCATCCTTCCATCCGTTGGTGCACTGCAGGCTGGCTGCTCTGAAATTCTGCTAATAAATCCTTGGAAAGCCCCAGCATTTCAGCGGCCATCAGCAACTCGGTAAACAATGCCGCAGTGCCCTTGGTCATGGCGGCGTAGCACATCTTGATTCCAGACGCCTGGCCGGTATCCGGGCCTATAACCCGGACGTCTAGACCCCGTTCTTTCAAACCTTCCATCTCCGCCGCATGAGACCCCGATGCGTAAAAACGGGGGCTCGATCCATTCCTGGGTGGCCCGCCTATGATGGAAGCGTCAACGTAGCGGCTACCTGTTGCGCTGATGAGACTCTCCATCTCCCGGGAAAGCTGAGGCGAGATGGCGTTGCATTCGGCAAATAACAATTTCGTCCTTGTGGCGGCTATAGCATCGGCTACTTCCTGACACAGCTGCGGCACAGCTTCACTCACCGTTATGCTGAGAATCAGGTCCGACTGCTCCACCAACTCTTTCATTGTGGGAACATCGGTTATGCCCGCTTGCTCCGATAGCATTTTGGTGCGGGGGCTTCTGCCGTACAGGCACGTGAGAACTCTGACCTCATGCTCCCTGAGCAAGCGACCTACGGCATGGCCCATGTCGCCGGGGCTAAGAATCGCGATTGTCTCGAGACTACTGTTGGACTTGGGCATTTTGGAAAACCTTCCCGGTCGTGGATTTAGGCTAAAGCGCCGGGGCCTTTGGTGGACCTTTGACTGCCACCGAAAATTTGCTCTTCATATTGGAGTAGGCCATAACTGCCGCAAACAGGACCGCCTCGACCAGCACCACGCTGGCGCCTGAGGACACGTCAATGTAAAAACTAACGTAGATACCGGCGAAGCCGCAAAACGCTCCCAGCGTCGAGGATAAGAGCAGCATTCTGCTGAAGCTGTCGGTCAGCAACCTGGCCACAATGGGCGGTATCACCGTAGCTCCGGCGATTAGCAACACGCCCAAGACCTGCATGGAAACTACGATGGTCCCCGCCAGCACTATGGAGAACAGTGTCTCTATCCAACCGGTGGGCACGCCGTAGAACTTAGCTACTTCCACATCGAAGGTGGCGAAAAGAAATTGCTTGTAAGCGACGAACAGGATCAGCGATGCGGCCACCACCACCACGGATATGGCCAGCAGGTCGCCGTTGCTGACTCCCAAGATGTTGCCGAATAAGGCTGCGTCAAAGTCCTGGGTGAAGCTCTTGTACCTGCTGATTAACACTATCCCCAAAGCGAAGCTGGCCGTGGTTATGACGCCAATGGCGGCATCGGCGTTGATCTTCCGCTTTCGAGTGGTCAACGTAATGAGTTGAGCGCATAGGAACCCCCAAATGCTGGCGCCGACGAAGAAATTCAGCGACATGACATAACTCGCCACCGCTCCGCCCAGGACCGCATGGGAAAGGCCGTGGCCGATGTAGGCCATGCGGCGAAGGATGATGTACACGCCGATTAGCCCGCACAGCCCTCCCACCAAGGTGGCCGCAATAATTCCTCGAACAAAAAACTGGTACTCAAAGGGTTCAAACATGTTCGACTTCCTGTTCTTGGTCCTGGACCGGGTTCGGTTGGACAGGTTTATGCTCTAGCTCTTCGAGTTGGTCATGATCGTGGTCATGGGGATGGCCGTGGCCATGCCCGTTTCCTGACCCGTGATCCGTTCCCTGATCCGAACCGTTCGTATGAGCCGCCTCGAGCTTTTGGATTTCCGGCTCTTCGGCGTGGCGGCCGTAGGCGTGGGGGCTCTCAGCCACCAGGGTCATGCCCTGGTAGCGGATCACCGGCATATCCGCCCCGTAGGTTAGTTTTAAGATTTCCGAGGTTATTACCTCCGTCGGCGGTCCTTCCGCCAACACCCGGCCGTTCAGACAAACAATCCAGGGCAAGTGAACTGCCACTGCATTGATCTCGTGGGTGGTCATGATGATGGTGATGCCTTGGTGGTTTAGCTCGTGGAGCACATGCATCACGTCGTCCCGGGTCTTGATGTCGACGCCCGAGGTCGGCTCATCCAAAAGCAGAATGCGGCGGCTGCCAACTAGCGCACGGGCCAGGAATACCCGCTGCTGCTGACCGCCGGAGAGCTCCCGTATGTGCCTGTTGGCCAGTTCGGAAATCCCCAAGCGTTCCATCATCTCCGCAGCCAACATCCGGTCTTCGCGGCTATACCAGGGGAAGAACCGCTTGTCCATGGTCCGCCCCATCATCACGACTTCTTGGACCGTCACTGGGAAGTTCCAATCTATGGTCTCCAGTTGAGGCACGTAACCGACCTTGGTCCTTTGCTGGCTGGTGGGCACACCTTCCACTACAACTTGTCCTTGGAAAATGTCCACGGCGCCCAGAATTGTCCTGAGAAGGGTCGTCTTTCCCGAGCCGCTAGGTCCCAGAAGCCCAACGAAGTCGCCTTCCATAATGTCCAAGGTTACGTCGGAAAGGACTTCCCGTTTGTCGTAGCCGCAGGTTAGACCCCTAATCTGAACTACGGCATGTCCTTCGTGTCGTTGGAGTGGCATCGGATGTAACATGATTTTCCTTTACCGGTGACGGGCCCGATTTGTTCTACGGAGCGGGCAATATTCTTGCTGGTTCACAGGTTCTTTGGTTCTCGAATAGTGGTTCCCGAAATTTTTGCCGAATATTTTTAAATGAACTAATGATGGTGCTCATCATGGCCCGACAAGCCATGCCACGGTTTTGAACCAGCGCCATGATGGCCGTGATCCTGTCCATGCTCGTCTTCGTGGCTATCACCGTGGCCATTATGCTCGGAGGACCGGCTGGTGGCGCCAACCAACTGGGTGGAAACCAGTTGGGAGTAGAGACCGCTTTGAGCCAGAAGGTGATGGTGGTCGCCTTGCTCCACTACGTGCCCATCATCCAGCACTACGATACGGTCTGCCTCCCTGATGGTAGACAGCCTGTGGGCGATTACCAGGGTGGTCCGCCCTTCCATCAAGCGTTCCAATGCGTGGCGGACCTGCTGTTCGTTCACTGCGTCTAGGTGGGAAGTGGCTTCGTCTAGGACCAACACAGGAGAGTTCTTGAGTAGGGCTCGGGCAATGGAAATTCGCTGCCTCTGACCCCCTGATAGCTGCATGCCCCTCTCTCCCGCCATCGTTTCATATCCGTCGGGGAAGGACATGATGAAATCGTGGGCGTTCGCTTGTTGCGCCGCCTCCTCAACTTCTTGGTCGGTGGCGTCTTGGCGGCCCAACCGCAGGTTGTCCTTGATTGTAGCGTTAAATAAATACGTGTCTTGAGTCACTAGAGCGATTTGCTCTCTCAGGTGGTCCAAGCCAAAGTCTTTTAAGTCGTGCCCACCCAGGTCTATTTGCCCGTGTCCGGGGTCCCAAAACCGCATCAGGAGGTTGGCGCAGGTCGACTTTCCGGCACCGGAACGGCCAACCAAAGCCACAGTCTCTCCCGGCTCGGCGCTGAAACTCACGTTGTGGAGCGCTTGTGGCTCGTGTGGCCCATAGGAAAATCCAACTTCGTGGAAACTTATGGACGGAGCGACCGCGCCATTAGAAGATATTGGTCCGTGAACGCCTTTTCCATCTACGACCGGAACCGGCTCATCATGGATTGAGAAGACCCGACGGGCTGCCGCCAAGGTTTCCAACAGTTGTTTCATTGTTCTGGCTAGGTCCGAAACCGGAGCGAAGGCGGCCACTGACAGAATTACAGCTAAAATCAATTCGGGCCGGGAGATATCTCCCTGAATCATGAACCACAGCGCCATGGCCAAGACCGTCAGCCCTCCCAATGCAGTCATCGCTTCGATAAATCCAACCTGGAAGGCCTGCTCTTTTAGGAAACGCATCTGGGAGTGGGCGAACACCCAACCGTTGCGCACGATTTCGGCGGCGCGGGCCCGGCCTCGCCCAAAGGCGGAAATTTCACGCAGCCCTTGGATGCTGTCCACCATGTGAGCGTGGACTTCTCCTACTTGCTCGCGCAATTCCTCGCCCAAGCGTTCGGCCCTTTTTTGAGCGATGAATGGGCTCACCGCCACCGCCACCAAGAAAGGAGCAAGCACCAAAGCCAATGGCCAAGAGATAACCGCCAAGGTTGCCAGCACCGCCGCGGGCACCAAAATCGCCACGAAAGCCGGGGTGATGGTGTGGGCGAAGAAGAACTCCACCAACTCTACATCGCCGCCGACGATGCTGATCAGGTCTCCGGACCGGCGGCGGACCAAGTAAGCAGGGGCCAGCGGGTCCAGCTTGTCGTACATGTCCACCCGCATCTCGGCCAGCAGGCGATAAGCTAGGTCGTGGGCTATCCAAGACTCGGCCCAGGTGAAAAGTCCTACCATGGGCACAAATATGCCCAATAATACGATGAGCAGGGTCAACTCACCGCCGGTTATGACTTGGCCGACCAGCAGAGCGCCAATTACGCCCACGCCGATGATGGAGCCGTGGTGAGCGAGCCCCAAGACAAAGGTCAGCGCCAGTTGGCCCCACCAAGGTTTAACCAGGTTTAGGAGCCTGCCCCACACCGCCATAATCCCGATGGGCTTTCCACCTGCATGGCCGTCCTCCGCCGTTTCCGCCGCCGGGGCATGGTGGTGACCATGGCCGTGATCGTCACCGTGGCCATGAAGCGTCTGAGGAAGGGAGGACATGGCCTCCGATGGTGATTGCACTGCGTGATCGGGATCTTCTTCCCGGGCCACCGTGGCGACCATGTAATCCTCTTCTGGCCCCGCTTGTTGCTGGGCCATCAAAAGGGCGTACGCGCCGTTTGCCGCCACCATCTCGTCATGCGTGCCTGATTCCACCAAGCGGCCGTTCTCCAGTACCAATATGCGGTTGGCGTTGACCACGCTGGACAGCCGGTGGGCTATGACCAGGGTGGTTCTGCCTTCCATAAGGCGGTCCAGCGCTTGTTGGATCAACGCCTCGTTTTCGGCGTCCACATTGGACAATGCCTCGTCCAGCACCAGAATCGGTGCGTCTTTCAACAAAGCGCGGGCGATGGCGATGCGTTGCTTCTGCCCTCCTGAAAGCCGTAAGGCCCGTTCGCCCACCATAGTTTCGTAACCATGGGACAACCCGGAAATGAAGTCGTGGGCGTTGGCGGCCCTGGCAGCGCTTTCCAGTTGTTCCTGGGTAGCCTCCGGGTTGCCGAAGCGCAAGTTGTCGGCCACGCTCCCGTGGAACAAGTAAGTATCTTGAGTCACCACAGCGATGTGCCGCCTCAAGTATTCTAAAGGCAATTCCCGAATGTCTTTGCCACCCAGAAGAATCCGGCCGTGCTGAGGGTCGTAAAAGCGCAAAAGCAGCCAAACCGCGGTCGACTTTCCAGCGCCACTCGATCCCACCAAACCCATGGTCTCGCCCGCCGCCAAGGTAAAGGAAACCTCTTCCAACACCGAACGGCGACCACCGCTGTAAGCAAAGGACACTCCGTCGAACGCAATCTCAGGTGAGAGTAGGTTTTGGCCATCTATATCGTAGAGTTGGCCGGAATGAATCCCGCCATTTGTTTGGTTTGTGGCCGTAAAGTTGTCGTTAGCCATCGTGGCCTGGGCAATACCGGCCTGAGCTTCAATGTCGGCAGAGCCCGGATCCTTGACATCCACTTGCTCGTCCATAATGGCGAAGATGCCCTCTGCGGAGGACATGGCCATCACGCCTTCGTGGTAAAGGTTCACCAACTCTCGCAGCGGACGGAATATTTCCACGCCTAGCATCAGCACTATCAGCAGAGGGCGGAGCTCCAAACCCCCGTCCTCAACCCGGACCGCGCCGTAAGCCAGTGCCGCAGACGCGCCGGCGGCTATACCCAGCACCGTTATGGCGCTGGTTACTGAGTTGGCGGCCAGAACGCCCATGGTGGTGCGGTAGAGACGCCGCGAACGGTCAGCCAGCAACTGGCCTCTGACCCGGCTTTGCCCAAAGGCTTTAAGGGTGCCCAAGCCTTGGACCGCATCCAGGAAGTCGGCGCCCAGTACGCCGTAAGCTTCTCTGCGCGCCATGCTGCTGGATTTGTTCCACCGGTGGAAAAAGTTGGGAGCAACCAAAGTAAATAAAGCGAAGCCCAAGAATATGAAACCGATTCTCAGATCGATTATCGCCATGAAAATAAAGATGAGGATTGGCGCCAGCGCGGCGACTATGAGTTGAGGCAGATATTTGCCGAAAAACGCCTCCAGCCGCTCCACGCCGTCAGCCAGCGAGAGCATCACGTCGCCGGTTCGGGTTTGATCAAAGAATCCCGGACCCAACGCCAGCGAGTGCTCGTACAGTGTTTTCCTGAGTTGGACCTTAACTATGCTGGCCGTGTGGTGGCTGATGACTTCTTGTAAATATTGGAGTGCGCCGCGAACCACGATCAGCGCCGCCATGATAACCAGAGCCCAAGTCAAAGTGGAGAAAGCCGCCCCTTCGTGTATCACCTTCACTATGACCGTCGCAGCGACAGCTAGCCGTGCCACGCCTGCGGCCACGGCCAGCAGTCCGATCAGAGCTGCTGCTAATATCCTGAGGCGCACACCTTCAGTTAAAGCCAAGAGCCTGGGATGAAGATACATTTAACTTCGTCCTTTAAAAGTTAATGATTATTGAGGATAGTTGGCTGTGCTTTCACCGCCAAAGACCAGACTGGGGTCAAAGGCGGCTAGGGCCTCGGCGCTACCGCCCAAGGCCGGAATCATGAATTCCATGTTCTCCAGCATTAAACCCAAATAGCTGTGACGGGGGTCCCCCGGAACGCCGGGAAGGTCGTCATCTCTGAGTTTATCCACAAACTCCGCTCCCGCCTCACGGGCCACGGTTTCCAGAACATCGCTGGGGAAAACCTCCGACCCAAACACGGCGGGCAGCTGAAGCTCCTTTAGTTGGTCAATGAGCTCAGCAACTTCTTTAACGGAAGGCTGGGAAAAGTTGGACGGTTGGACCGCTCCGATCACATCCATGCCGTAGCGCAGGGCGAAGTAGGCCCAAGAATCGTGGTAGGTCAGCAGCTTCCGGTTGGATTCGGGAATGGTGGCGACAGCCGTGGCAATCGCTTGGTCCAGAGAGTCAATCCGCTGCCCGAAGGTCTCCAGATTTTCGGAATAGTAATCTGCGTTGGAAGGGTCCATTTCCTCCAACTGCTGTTGCACCAACTCGGCATAGCGCAGGGCCAACAATGGGTCGGGCCACAGGTGAGGATTGGGCTGTCCGTTGGACTCGGGAAAGGTGAAGTCGAAGCGCCATTCTTCTCGGGAAATGGCTTTGTCCCCTAGGGAGAGAATCACCGCATACTGCTTTTTATTAGCGCGAGCCATTTCCAGCGTCGGCTCTTCCAACTGCAGTCCGTTGAGAACGATCAAATCGGCATCAGCGATCAACCTGGCCACAGATGGAGCGGGAGCAAATGTGTGGGAATTGACCCCCTCGGGCACCACCCCGTCCAAAATGATCCTGGAGCCGCCTATGTTCTCCACGATGCTGGTAATTGGGGAAACCGTAGTAACCACTCTAATTGCTCCAAGGTCCTGTAAGGGGGCCGTGGTCCTTATTCCGCTCCCGGCGCTTGATGCTGCGTTTGGATCGGAAGTCGCCGAAGAGCCGCATGCCAGGGTCGCGACAATAAGCGATGCCGAAACAAGCATTATTAAAATACTGCGCCTGGGCCTGACCCACTTCGGCATGATTGTGACGCGCCACAAATCTCCGGGTTCCCAAAAATTCATTTAGCTGGCAATTCCTGTTATTAGTTGGAATCTCGGCATCCGGCACAGACACCACTGATGGCAAAGTGTTCCAGGTCAGGCTCAAATCCGAACTCCTGACTGAGGGTGTTCCGAAACTCTTCCAGGTAATGGGGGCTTAAGTTGAAAGCGCCGTCGCACACCCGGCATACCATATGGTGGTGGCCACCTAGGGGGTCGGTGAGTTCATAGTGCAGCCGGTCGCCGATGGCCACTTCGGTCACCACGCCCAAGTTCCGGAACAGGTGGAGAGTGCGGTAGACGGTGGCCACGTCCATGTACGGGTAGGCGGTCTTGGCGGACTGGAAAATTTCATCCACGCCCATGTGACCAGCACCATCAGCCACAATGGACAAAACAATTAGCCGTTGTGGGGTTAACCGGTAACCTTTGTCCCTAAGGACCGCAACTGCCTGCTCATGATCCATAATGCGAACCTGTGTTACTGCAACTATTTGCGATTACAAATTACAGCGCAATACTATTATGTGTCAACACGGAATACAGAGAGAACCATTATCCGCAAAAACCAGGAGTAAAATTCCCCCTAGACCTTCACCGTGCGGATCATCAGGGCGGAAACAATGCGGGTGGCGGCCATTATCAAGAAAACCAATGTCCATGGGCTGCCCGCCATATCCAGCAGCACGCTGAAAACGATGGCTTGAAGCCCGGCGTAGGCGTAACCGTGGGCGTCTAGCAACCCGGAGGCCGTCCCAGACATCCGCCGTCCTGCAATGTCCACCGCCAAGGTCGACATCGGGGACATGCCCATGGACATCCCGCCGACCAGCAACAAGATTGCGCCCAAAGTGACGTTAACCGGCGGGGCGAAAGCGATTATTACCAACACTACAGCGCTGATGGCGCAGGAAGCTATTACCATGGGACGCCGGGCGCTGTTCAGCAATCGGTCTGAGATGAGCCCGGAAATTGGTGGGGCGATCAGGTATCCCAATGGCAGCAATATGGTGAGGAAAATGGTGGACTCGATGGACAAGCCGCCCTCCTCGAAGTAATAGATGGGCACCCAGGTGGTCAACCCATAGCGCACTACATTTTCCAGGCCCTTAACGTGGCTGGCCAAGATGAAGCGGGAGTTGGACATAAGTTCTTTGTAAGGACCGAGACCCTTGAGACGCTCTGGATCAATCGACTCGGGCGTAGCCGACACCTCATCGTCCTCGATGTATTCAGGCAGACCCACATCAGAGGGCCGGTCGCGGGCCACAAAGTAGACCACTAGGCCCAGGACAATGATTATTAACGGCGGATAGCGGAAAGCGGCCCGCCAGCCGAATTCAGCGCCCACCAGGCCGGTTAGCCACCACATCATCAGCATCGCGCCGCCAGCGGCCGTCCCTATGATCCCCATGGCCATCCCACGGTCCCGTCTTGGCCACCATTGGGAAATCATGCTGATTCCCGGAGCCCAGCAGGCGGCGTTCACGAATCCAGCCAGGCCAAAGGGTATGGCCAGGGTCACGGCGGAGGTGGCAAAGCTGGTGATGAAGTTAAAGACTGCGGTTAAGATCGCTCCGATTAGCACCCACAGCCTAAGCCCGTAGGTCTCGGCCAATCGACCGTGGACCAAATCACCCAGTCCAAACCCCCAAAGCAGCATTGCGTTGATAATGCCAACTTCAATGTTGCTCAAGCCCAGTCCGTCTATTGGGTCTTTCACCAATGGCGCGATCGGCCAAAAATTAAAGCGGCCCAGGTAGAGGAACAGATAAAAGAAGGCAAATGCCAGCAGGACACGCCACTTCCATAGGTGGAAAGTGCGAGGAAGCTCGGAATACGGTTGTGCGTTGACGCTGCTCACGTTGATAATCCTGGCCAGGGCCTTATACTAAACGAGCTTTAGTATAGTAGCGATTAGAGAGCCCCCTGTCAATTGCCGCTGTTTAATTTCTGCCTTATGAATTCCCGCGGGCGCTTCCGTCAATGGACGGTTTCGAAAGCGAGATCAAATTCATTATGCTTCCTATAGGTTTCTGAGCGTTTACATAAATTTTACAAATATGGGAAGTTACGGATATGGATAATTACTGATATGGCCAATTTCTGGTGGTAGGCTTGAGCCGCGCAAGGAAGCATCACCCGGGAATAAAAAACGACCGTAGTCAATTACCTAACTACGGTCGTTTACGGATACAAGATTTTTCCTAAATGGGGTTTTCAAACCCAAACCTGATTAGGCGGGAATCAGCGCCCTTGCGTTCGCCAACAATTTCTCATTGGACTCTTCCAGGTCGATGGGGTCGCCATGGGGCTGGGGAACCTTGAAGCCCGTCTTGTAATACAACTCAATCCGGTTGCCTTCGGGGTCGAAGAAATACATCCCAAAAGCGTTGCCGTGGCTGACGATTCGGTCAATCTGCACGTTCTCGGATTGAAGCCTGTGATAATGCTCCCGCAGGTCGTCGATGGTGGGCACGATAAAAGAAATCTGCTGGATAATTTTTGCGCCTTCGGGAGCTTCCTTGCCTTTTATAAGAACAAATTCGTGGTGCTCCTCATCGGGATGGGAACTGAGGAAGCACATGCCGCGGCCTTCCAAGTCCTCATCCGCGACTTTCAAGCCTATCACCCGGGTGTAAAAATCTCTCTGTTTCATAAGGTCGTCGGCGTAAATACCGACATGCCCTAGACCATCTATTGCTGGCATCCTTCCTCCGTGTTGTGTTCAGGCTGGCCGCAATTATAGCACGGGACCGGTAAGATCGATTTTAGTTAAAAATCTAAACTCGTTCTTCGAGGCCTTAGCCCCCGTTTCCCGCCAAATTGCTTGCCAGCTTGGCCAAGGTGCGGGCTGGCACGCCGGTGGCGCCCTTGACTTGGTATCCCTTGGTCCTATCGGCGGTGGACGTTCCAGCTATGTCCAAGTGTACCCATGGGGTGTCCCCCACGAACTCGGCCAGCAGGAATGCGGCGCTGATGGAACCCGCCTGCCTGCCTCCGGAGTTTTTCATGTCGGCCACGTCGCTCTTTATCAGGTCCTTGTACTCGTCGAACATGGGCAGTTGCCAGTATTTTTCACCGGTTTCTTTGCCGGCGGCGGTCACTTGGTCCAACAAATCCTGATTGTTGCCCATTGCTCCGGTGCAGGCCTTGCCCAGTGTGGTGACCATGGCGCCGGTGAGAGTTGCCACGTCCACCAGCCGGTTTAGACCCTGCTCCCGGGCGTAACACAAAGCGTCGGCCAAGACCAAGCGGCCTTCGGCGTCGGTGTTGATAACTTCAATGGTCTTTCCGTTCATGGCCCGAACCACGTCACCGGGACGCTGGGCCGACCCACCGGGCATGTTTTCAGTGGCCGCGATTATGCCAGTCACGTTGATTTTCGGTTTTTCTTGGCCGATTATCTTCATTGCTGCGATAACTGAAGCGCCCCCGGCCATGTCACCCTTCATCGCTTCCATACCGCCGGCCTGCTTCAGGGAGATGCCGCCGGTGTCGAAAGTTATGCCTTTGCCCACCAAGCCCAAGTTGTTGCCGGGGTTGTCCGGGTCGCCCTTGTAGTCTAGGACTATCAGCTTCGGCGGCTCGTCGCTGCCCTGAGCCACTCCCAGAAACGCGCCCATGCCCATTTCCCTCATTTGGGGCGCCTCCAGTATCTTCAGCGTCAGCCCTTCGGACTCGGCCACCCGGCGGGCTATTTCCGCCATTTGGGTGGGCGTCATCATGTTTGCTGGCTCGTTGACCATGTCCCTGGCCAGGATGGCGCCCTCCGCGACGGCCACACCTGCAGCAACGCCTGCTTCGATATCCTTGGCGCGTTTGGGGTTCTTCTCCACGATGGTCAATTCCTTGATTTCGGAATTGGTTTCTTTGCCAGCGGACAGGTAGGAGCCGAACTTGTAGAGACCCAACAGGCTGCCCTCAGCAATGGATTGTCCGGATATCATGGGTTCCAGGCCACCAATCCCGGCGCCGTGGGTGATGGTTACCGCCTTTTTGATTCCCTTCTGCCTCAAGTATCGGGCCACGTCGCCAGCGACCTGCCTCACCACTTGAGCGTCGAACTTATCGGCGGGCCCCAGAC
>MUCR01000063.1 GCA_002816455.1 SAR202 cluster bacterium Io17-Chloro-G4
GCGCGCTGAAGAGTAGGAACGATTCACCGCAGAGACGCAGAGACCGCGGAGTCTCTTATATCAGTAAATCTCAGCGAACTCTGCGTCTCTGCGGTGATTTTTGACCCCGAGAGCAACAATCCTCAACCAAAGCAACCCAAGGAGCACATATGAAAAAAGCAGTGGAGTTTTACAGCGAGGGGTTCAAACTCTGTGGCGATGTTTACACTCCCGATGGCCTCCAGTCCGGAGAAGCGAGAGCCGCGGTGCTTTTGTGCCACGGCTATACCGGCGTGAAGGACCTGTATTTGCCGGACAATGCCAAAGCGCTGAACGACGCCGGATACGTGGCCATGACCTTCGATTACAAGGGCTGGGGAGATAGCGAAGGCACCCGCAACCGCTTGGCGCCCTATAGTCGGGTGATGGATGCCCAGGCCGCCATGACATTTTTGGGTCTACAACCTGAGGTGAACGAGGAGAAGATCGGCATATACGGCACCAGCTACGGCGGCGCTACAGTGTCCTGGGTAGGCGCTGTGGACCCGCGGGCCAAGTGCATCGTCAGCGTGGTGGGAATCGGCCACGGCGCCCGCTGGATGAGCCGGGTGCGCCGGGTTGATGAGTGGTACGACTTACAGGAACGGTCCAAGGCAGACCGGGAGGCGCGGGCCACCACCGGCAAGTCCCAATTGGTGGAACGAAGCGAAATTCTCTTGCCAGACCGCCAGTCCGCCGAATTGGCCGAGGCCGCCCGGCGCAACAATCCGGCCGCCGTCAGCACTATTCCCGTGGAATACGTAGACGACACCGTGGGCTTCAACCCCGAGTGGATCGTGGGGCAGATTTCACCAAGACCCATCTTGTTTATTACCAGCGACAACGATCGATTGGTATTGCCCGAGGAATCTGAGCAACTCTATGCCCACGCCGGGGAACCCAAAAAACTGGTGGTACTGAAGGGATACGGCCACTACGAAGTCTACGTGGAACCGGCGTTCAGCGAAGTCATGGGCGCCACCCTGGACTGGTACCAAAAATACCTGCCCTCTCGCGGGTGATTATGGATCCTCAAGTGGCCAAGGCGTTGGAACAGGACAGGACCATCGACATCACCACGGTAGGTAGAAAGTCGGGGCAGACCAGGCGCACCGAAATCTGGTTTCATAACTTGGATGGCCAGTTGTTCATCACCGGCTTTCCCGGGACCAGGGATTGGTACGCCAACCTAGTGGCTCACCCCGGGTTTACGTTCCACCTAAAAGAGAGCGCCCAAGCAGACTTGCCAGCGCTGGCCAAACCGGTATTGGACAACGCCCAACGCCGTGAAATCATGACTGCCATCCACGGAAAACTAGAGTGGAGCCGGGACTTGGAGGAATGGGTGGCCGACAGTCCTCTGATTGAAGTTGAATTGACCTGAACCGCTGGCGCAGCCACCAATCGCCACAGAGGCACAGAGACACTGAGACCGGATTAAATTATATCTCTGAGACTCAGTGTCTCTGTGGCGATTTGCACGCAAAAACTTGACTCCCACCCCGTGCCCAGCTGAGCTTGACATAGCTTCTCCCTAACCGTACGATGTTACCCAACTAATAGTGGTTATTACAATTAGATATTGACCGGTAAATCCTTGACCGGAGGAGGGACAGACATGCCCCACCAAGAAGATATTGCGCTGATGGCTCACTTGATGCGGCGCGCCGGGTTCGGCGCCCACCGGGAAGAGCTTGAAGCCCGAGTCGCCAAGGGTTACGAAGCGACCGTGGAGGAGTTGCTCCACCCAGAGGAGCAGCCCGCCATTGACGAAGATATTCTCTACCGGTTTTTCCCCGGTTACGAGGGCGCATTAGGACCCCCCATCAACCAAGCGGAGTGGGTATACCGGATGATCAATACTTCTCGTCCGCTGGAAGAAAAGATGGCCCTTTTTTGGCACCAATTGTTCGCCACCGGCAACTCCAAGGTGGATAATCCTCCGGAACTCACTCAGCAAATCGCCATGTTCCGCGAGCACGGCTTGGGGAGCTTCCGAGATTTATTGGTGGAGTTGGCCAAGTCGCCGGCGATGATCTATTGGTTGGACAACAACGGCAACCACGCCGACGCAATCAACGAAAACTGGGGCCGCGAATTGATGGAGCTCTTCGCCCTGGGCGTGGGCAACTACTCTGAAGACGACATAAAAGAAGCCTCCCGGGCATTCACCGGTTGGACTATCGCCCCTAAAATTCCCCGTAATCCCCTGGGCCGTTTCTATTGGAATTTCGAATATAAGCCTGAGGACCACGACGACGGCGAAAAACACTTCCTGGGCCACACCGGCAACTTCAATGGCGAAGACATTATAGATATCCTGGTTGACCAGCCAGCATCGCCCAAGTTCCTATCCCGGCACCTTTATAACTTCTTCGTGGCGGATGAGCCGCAGGTGCCAGCCTGGGACATCACGCCACCGGGAGACCCAGCGGCCATTGAGATGCTAGTTAACGCTTACGTGGAATCCAACTACGATATCCGCTCAATGCTGCGGGTCTTGTTCAACTCGGATTTCTTCAAAAACGCCCGGTTCGCCCGGGTGAAAAGCCCAGCCGAATTAGTGGTTGGCACCGCACGGATGGCGGGCAACTACAACGCTCCCAGGCCGGGATTCAACATGCTGGCCATGGAATGCAACTGGCAGGGCCAGGAACTGCTTAACCCGCCCAGCGTCGAGAGTTGGCACACCGGCCCCGAATGGATTGACGGCGGCGCCTTGGTGCGCCGGGTGAACTACGCCGCCAACCTCATGGGCAATATCGACCTGCCGGGGATTAAGTCCGTCATAGCTCGGATCAAAGCCCAAGGCAACCTGCCCCCGGCGGATTTGGTGGCCGCTTGTCTGGATGCCATCGGCCCTCTCGATGTTAGCGAAGCGACACACGGGGAGTTGCTGGCCCAAGCACAAGACGGCGGCGAACTCCGTTGGGACACTGAAGAAGATCAAACCAAGTCGGAGCAAAGAATTGGTATCCTGCTGTCCCTGATATCAGCATCCAGAGACTACCAGTTCGCCTAGCTTTTTCAACAAGTATGTTAGGCAAGGTTTATCAACCCACCAGACTACAGGAGGATTTGGCATGACAGCGACCAAAAAGGACCCGGTGCTAGTGATCCTTCAGCTCACCGGAGCCAACGATTACCTGAACACCGTTATCCCCTACACCGACCCTCATTACCGGGACAACCGGCCCAAAGTCCATATTCCGGAAGACCAGATGTTGCGCATTGACGACAAACTGGCTTTCCGGCCCAACATGGAGCCGTTGAAAGCCATATACGACGACGGCAAGATGGCCGTTATCCACGGGATCGGCTTTGAAAACTCGCCCCGCTCCCACTTCCGGGCCATGGATATCTGGCATACCTGTGAGCCGGAAATTGTCGGCACCGAAGGCTGGGTCGCCAAGATGACCAGAGACCTGGACCCCACCGGCGAAAACGTCGTTAAGACCGTAAACTTCGGCCAGGGTTTGCCCAGGGCATTGGCGCTGCGGGGTACTCCGGTGACTTCGGTTTCCAACTTGGAGAACTACGGCGTCCTTTCCAGCGTTCCCGGCGTCACCGCCGAGGAAGAGCGGGACCAATTGCTGGAACGGTTCGCCCGCATGTATGCTCCTGCCGTTGGTACCGGGCCCACCATGGACTACCTGGGCCAGACTGGCCGCGACGCCTTAAAGGGCGCAGACATAATCAAGTCCGCTCCCGAGAAATACTCCTCGACGATAGAATATGCCGATAACCCAATAGCCAAATCCCTCAGGGACGTGGCCCGGGTGTACTTGGCCGACCTGGGCACCCAGGTGTTCTACACCGCCCACGGTCCTTTTGACACCCACTTTAACCAACCGCCCATGCACACAAAGCTTTGGACCGAAGTGTCCGGAGCCATTAGCGACTTCTTCGCCGACCTTAAAGAGCATGACGCTGGCGACAACCTGATCATGATGCTGTTCACCGAATTCGGGCGCCGGGTTAAGGACAACGGCACCGGCACCGACCACGGGGCTGGCGGTGTGGCCTTTGTCATCGGCGACAAGGTCAAGGGCGGCATGTACGGAACCTATCCTTCGCTGAAACCTGAGGACCTAAGTCAAGGAGACTTGGCGCCCAACTACGACTTCCGCGGTTTCTATTCCAGCGTGATCGACCAGTGGATGGGCTTGGACCCCGTGCCCATTGTTGGCGGTAAGTTCGAAGAAATGGCCTTCGTATAACGCAAACAAGTCCCTTCCCCCTTCACGGGGGAAGGCTAGGATGGGGGCGAGTTGCCCCCCAAATTCTCTCCCGATTCGAGAGAGGAGCTTCGGAGGGACTTAAATGCTGACCACAGTTGCCGCCGGACGCGTGTTCGACTACAGCTATTGCATAGGCATGTACGGCATGTCGGGCCAAGGTTTCTGGTCACCCCAGGACTTCGCTTTCGGCTCCGACGGCGTCATCTACGTCATCAGCCGGGGTGTTGAAGAAATAGGCCAGCGAATCACCCGGGTCACTTGGGACCACGAGTTCCTGGGTCAGTTCGGTGCCAACGGCTCCGGCGACGGCCAGTTCATCTGGCCCCGCTCCTTGGACTTGGATCAAGCTGGCAACGTGTACGCCTCCGACGATTACTTGCACCGGATTTCCGTCTTCGACAGCGAGGGCGGCTTCTTATCCGCTTGGGGCGAAGCAGGCAGCGGCGATGGCCAGCTTAACGGGCCGTCGGGCATCGCCTTCGACTCCAACGACAACCTTTTCGTGGTGGACAGCCACAATAGCCGGGTACAGGAGTTCACCAAAGAAGGTAAATTCCTGGGAAAGTGGGGCAGCCAGGGCACGGGCGACGGCGAGTTGAACATGCCATGGGGCATCTGCGTCGACCGCGAGGACAATGTTTACGTCGCCGACTGGAAGAACAATCGGGTGCAAAAGTTTACTCCAGACGGCAAGTTCTTGGTCAAGTTCTGTGGCAATGACAAGGGCGTGGGCGACCTCCATGGTCCCACGGGCGTAGCAGTGGACTCAGAAGGAGATGTTTACGTCACCGACTGGGGCAATCACCGTCTACAGGTCTACGGGCCCGACGGCAAGTTCGTTACCACGTTGGTCGGGGACGCCCAGCAACCTTCCCCTTGGACCCAGACCTACATTGACGCCAATCCGGACATTATCAAGGCCCGGCGCCGCGCCGACTTGGAGCCGGAATGGCGTTTCCACCGCCCCGTGGCCGTGAACGTGGACAGCCAGGACCGCATCGTCATACTGGAGTCCTACCGGCACCGGTTGCAGATTTACAACAAAGAAAAGGAATACGAAGAGCATTCCCTAAACTTGTAGGTTTTGCAAGAAGGCTAGAAAGAAAACACACCCGGATATCAACCGGGTGTGTTTCTTATTGGGGGCAACCCTGATTCCAACAATGGGGTTAAATCTTGTCTTGGCGAAATTTTAGCGACTTAGAACCCGATCTTGCGACCCTGGGCGAAGAAATCATCGAACGTACCGGCATGGTGATGCTGGGCACATTGCGGAAAGACGGCTCGCCCCGAATTTCCCCGGTGGAAGTACTTTTTTCGGAGGGACAGCTTTACTTGGGCATGATGTGGCGTTCCAAAAAGGCTTTGGACTTGCTGCGCGACCCCCGCTGCACCGTCCACAGCGCCACTTCCAACCGGGACGGGAGCCAGGGCGACTTCAAGGTTTTCGGCAAGGCGGTACCGGTCAGCGACCTGGAAGAAAGGCGCCGGTACAGCGAAGCGGTCTACGAGAAGATTGGATTTAAACCCGAGGAGCCGGAGTTTCATCTGTTCTCGATAGATGTCGAGAGCGCCGCGTTGGTCGAATTCAAAAACGAGGAGATGACCCACCGGGTTTGGAAGGCTGATTAACCTAGCTCACTGATGAATTCCTCAATCGCCCGATTCACTTCTTCCGGCTTCTCCGCCATGGGGAAGTGGCCGGCCTGGGAAAATTTCAAGTACTTGGAACCAGGCACCGCATGGTGGATTTCCTGCTCGTAGTCCGGCGGCTCCATGGGGTCGTCCACGCCACGTATTAGCAAAAGCGGTGGTTTGAGAGAACCGATGCGCTCCCGAACGTCAAATTTGTCGATGGCTAGCAAATCGTTGTATTGGGAGACCGGCCCCACTTCTCTGTGGCGCTCCACCAGTCTCTCCCGCAGTTCCGGCTCAATGAACATCATCGTGTGGCGCATTGCGTCCAGCCATTTCTCCAGACCCTCCGCGGATTTGGCGGCATTAAGGCGCAATTCTAATGTTCCGGCGGCCCGTTCTTTCGGTTTCATAGCCACGGTCATGAGGACCAGTCCCTTGACCTCATCCGGATAATCCAGCCCGTATTGCAGGGCGATGCATGCCCCCAAGGTGAACCCACAAAGCACCAAGTCTCTCTTGGCCCCTTTTGCCCAAAGCCACCCTCGCAGCCATTCGGTATAACGGCCCACATCGGGGCACGGTTCCCCTAATAAATGGCCCGGCAAGTTTGGCGCTAAACTTTGGTGGAAACGGTCCATCTGGTAGGTAAACCCATCGGCACAAGCGCCGGCGCCCGGGCCGTGGATAAAAACTAGCTGGGTCATGCGGCTTTCCTCATCGTCGAATTAGATGGCTTGAAACATAAGAGGCCCTTCCTCCTTTACGGGGGAAGGTTAGGTCCGACTTCGTCGAGACTCTCGATTTATTGGAGATGGGGGTGACGCCCCGCAATTATCTGTCTCCGTTGATTAAGGAGCCAGCTACCATTGCCCTCACCTCAATCCTCTCCCAAAGGGAGAGGATGCTTTAAGCCCTATCCATTACAAGAAACTGGGCAGCACTTCCTCCACTAGGCGGCGGAACTGGGCTTGTTGCTCCCACGATGGGATGCGCAGCAGGATGTCTGTGGCCCCGGCGTCCACGAATGTCTGAATTTGGCTAATGCACTGTTCCGGCGACCCAAGTGCCACCCAGTTTTCCACCGTTTCACGCTTGTAGTCCACCGAATAGTACTGGTCCAAGTAGGTCTTGGACTCTTGAAATGCCGCCTCCTGGTCCTCATTGATGTTGATGTTGTAGTACAGGGATGAGGGGAGGCCCTCAAAGCTGCGGCCATAATCCTCGGCGTACTCGTGGACCCGGCGGTTCAGCTCCTCAAACTGATCGGCGGGAGTAGCGGTGGTCATGAAACCGTCTCCCATCCGGGCCACCCGCCGCAATGATCTCTCGATGATGTGGGGTTTGCCCGTGGCGAGGCGGGGGTTACTGATTACCCAGATGGGCGGCGGGTTTTGCACGGGCTTGGGCTCTATGAAAGCGTTTTTCAAGGTATGAAACTGCCCTTCGTAATCGAGTCTGTCCTCGGTCCAAAGCTTGCGGAGGATTTCAATGTTCTCCTCCATGCGCAAAGCCCTGTCGAAGCCTTTTATTCCCATGTTGGTGTACTCCGCTCGGTGTTCCTGCTCGCCTATGCTGCCGCCCATGCATGCGCCTAGGATCATGCGGCCATCGGAAAGCAGGTCCATGCTGGCCCACTGATAGGCCAAAGTTATGGGCTCGCGGGAAGGGAAGCTGGCCATGCAGGCCACGCCGATCTTCACCCGTTTGGTCCGAGCGGCGATGGCCGACATCAGCGTGATGGACTCCATCCGTGGCTTGGCCATTATGGAGTCGCCGACCCAAACGTGGTCGAATGCTCCCGAAGCCTCGGCCAGCTCCGCCATATCCAATATCTCGCTGGGCTGAATCAGCCCCAGCAGGACGCCCCGGTTGGACAAAGTTAAGCCGAATTTCACTTTCTGCGCCATAACACCCTCGACTATTTCGGATTTGAATTAGCCACAGAGGCACGGAGGCTAAAAAAATAAATCTCCGTGTCTCCGTGCCTCTGTGGCTAATTTTTTGTGCCCCGCAACCTAGACAATGGGCCAGCGCTGGGGGAAGGAAATGCCGGTCCTTTGGAGCATACCGGCGCCCAGTTCTTGGACTTTTTGGATTAGTTCCCATTCGTCCACGAAGGTTGGTTTGTGGTCTTCAACCACAACATTGCCGTCCACCAGTACTGTATGGACGCTGCGGCCGTCGGCGTTGTACACCAGATTGTTCACTGGGTTAAACATGGTCCGCCATTCGGGGCGTTTGGTGTCGAAAAGCACCAAGTCGGCCTTCTTCCCCACCTCGATGGAGCCAATTTGGCTGTCAAGGCCCAGAGCTGTGGCGCCTTGGATGGTGGCCATCTCCAACGCCGTTTCCGCGGGTATCATGCTGGTTGACTGCCGAGCATCCTTAAAAATTACGGTAATCAGGTACATGGAGCGCATGGCTTCGATGAGGCTGGAGTTGTTGCCGGCGTCGGTACCCAGGCCCACGCAAATATTCTGTTCCAGCATCTCGGGCAGCATCCCCTTGGAGGTGATGCCTTGGCCCATTTTCAGCGCCGCTGTGGGGCACATGACCGCCCTAGTTCCGGTGCGGGCCATGGAATCGACTTCGCTTGGGTCCACCCCAATCACATGGGCCAACAGCACGTTGGGGCCCAAAACACCGATATCTTCCAGGTACTTTATGGGCCGCTTGCCGTATTTTTGCTGGTGGAAATCGATGGCGAACCGAGCGTTTGATTGATGTAATGTCATGCTGGTGTTATACCGGTCAGCGATATCCTTGGCTGCCACAAGCAAATCCGTGTTGCAGTATTCCGACGCAAAAGGCATGGTCCAAGCGCTGATCCGGCCGTCCAACATTCCGTTGTAAGACTTAACCGTGTCCTCCATGATGGAGACGGCCTCATTTAGGGGATACACTGGCAGGTTCAGCGGATTATCTTGATCCACGACCTGCTTGCCCAAGACTATTCGGCACCCCGATTCCTCGTAGGCTTTCATGCAGGTATCGAGGAACTTTGTGCTGCCCGGATCAAGGAAGCATGTGGTCCCGTACTTAAGAAGCTCGGTGATGCCCAAAAGGGAGGTCAGGTACTCCTCCTCTTCGGTCATAGCTGATTGCAGAGCAAAAACGTTGGTCAGATAATCACCAGGATCCAGGCTGTCCGGGAAAATGCCCCTAGTGGCGTGGGCATAGCTAATGTGCATATGCCCGTTACAAAATCCCGGCGTAACCACCATCTCGCTGGCGTCAATCACCCGGTCAGCGGCAACGCCCGCCATCTCAGAAGCCTTGCCCACTTGGGTGATGTCCCGGCCCTCTATCAAAATCGACCCGTCTTGGATGATCCGGCGCCCTTGGTCCACCGTCAAGATGAACTTGGCCCCCTCGATTTTTACCGTGGACCCTGCCATATCCAACCTCATCTAATCGCGCCGCCACTCGGGCTAGGGCAAAGGCCCGGCTAACGCATAATCTCCAAGTGCCCCAAGAGTATAATCGGACCGGAGTAATCTAGCACCCCCTGAGCCCAGCACAAGTTGACCCTATTGTTGTCTGCGCCTATGATGCGCTTTTACCCCGGCCGATTAATATCTTCGAGGCCAATTCCTACCCAGAAGGTGACGCCATGGACAAAGCCGACATTCCCTTTTTGTCAGCATCTCTACTCGCCGGGTTGATCAAAAATCGAGAAGTCTCCTCGGTGGAGGCGGTAGAAGCCTACTTGGACCGGATTGACAGCCTAAACGGCCAGCTATTCGCCTACCTCACTGTGTGCCGTGAGGAAGCATTACAGGCGGCAAGGGATGCCGACCAAGCGTTGAGTCAGGGTAAAGAATTAGGTCCCATGCACGGCGTCCCAGTGGCGGTTAAAGACCAGATTTATTCGGCGGGAATCCGCACTACCGGCGGCACGCCAATCTTCAATGAATTCGTCCCCGACTACGACGCCACAGTGGTGGCAAACCTTAAATCCGCAGGGGCCGTTCTTTTGGGCAAGCTCAACATGACTGAGTTCGCCACCACCGGCCTTTCCCACGCATTTGACACCGCCCGCAATCCTTGGGATACGGAGCGGTTTACTGGTGGCTCCAGCAGCGGCTCTGGAGCAGCCACCGCCGCATTCATGTGCGCGGCCTCCCTGGGTGAGGACACCGGAGGCTCAGTGCGATTTCCCGCCACGTGGTGCGGCCTGGTGGGACTCCGCCCCACTTGGGGCCGGGTCAGCCGCTACGGGGTCATGCCCGGCGTCTGGTCCATGGACCAAATTGGTCCCATCACCCGCACGGTGGAGGACTGCGCCCTGACACTTCAAGCGATTGCGGGCAAGGACCCCAAAGACGACTACACTTCCAGCGCCCCGGTTCCTGACTACCGCCAGGCCTTGGACGGGAACATCAGCGGCCTCAGAGTGGGTGTTGTTAAAGAGATGCTCCACACCAACGCCGTGGACCCGGAAATACGGGACGCCATAACTGCGGCGGCCAACGGTCTAGGCGAGTTGGGGGCAACGGTGGATGAGGTTTCCATTCCCATGACCAGTCATGCGGGGACCATTTCCGGCTCCATCCGGGTTGAGGCTCCCACCAATTACCGCAACCTACTGCTGAATCACTTGAAGGAAATTCGCCACGACAACCGGATCGGGTTCTTGACCAGCAACATTCTGCCAGCGACTGCGTATTACAAGGCTCTGAAGCTGCGGGCGCTCTTAAGGCAGGAAGTACTGAAGGCCCTGGAGAACTTCGACGTTCTGGTGACACCCACAGCGGGGGTAGCTGCGCTGAAGGTTGAGCCAGACCCAGACATTGACTCCAAAAACAATACCAACCGGATGCCATGGCTGCTGACCACGGCATTTAGCCTGGCTAGCGTCCCGGCGGCCAGCATCTGCTGCGGATTTACAGGCGAGAACTTACCAATCGGACTCCAAATAGCCGGCAGGCCTTTCGAAGAGGGCAAAATATTGAACGTGGCTTACGCCTACGAGCAAGCTAACGATTGGAAAGACCGAAGGCCTCCGAATTAGGGCTACTGCCGGGGAGGCGGATTCCTCACGCTCAGAGTTACTTGAACCGGTTTGGCGGGTGATGTATGCTCCCGGCAGTCCTCGCGTCATCATGTGAAACCAGGCGCCCGCAAAACTTGTCTCTTCACGGGCGTCCATAGCGCAAAATCCCTTAGAAAGGAGCCTCAAGATGAAATTCGGTCTTTTCACCATCGTGCCTTGGCATGAAGATTGGACCCAAGAAAGGTCCATAAATGAAGCGCTGGAGCAAATCGAGTTGGCCGACCAGTTGGGCTTGGACGAGGTGTGGATAGGGGAGCACCGCTTCTCCCGTCACGGTCTGGTTTCCGGTGTCTGGTCATTCTTGGGCCAGGTGGCAGCCCGGACCAAGCACGTACGCATCGGCACCGCCGTGGTAGTGCTGCCTCTGCACAATCCCATCCTGGTAGCGGAAGAGGCTGCTATGGTGGACGTTTTGAGCGGTGGCCGGCTGAATTTCGGCATCGGTTCCGGCTATCAACGCCAAGAGTTCGACGGGGTTGGCGTGGACATCAACGAGAGCCGGGAACGTTTCCACGAAGCCGTGGACGTAATAATTAAGGCCTGGACAGAAGAGAAGTTGAGCTACCACGGCAAATTCACCGACGTGGAGAACCTCTGGGTGTTGCCGAAACCGTTGCAGCAGCCTTATCCTCCCCTATTCCAGGCTGTGAGCACAACCCCTGAGAGCATCGAGTTTGCCGCCCGTAACAAGATCCAAGTCATTGCCGGCGGTCCCACGGACATCCTGGGACAAGCGCCTCAGGTCATCAGCCGCTGGCGGGCCAAGATGGACGAGTTCGGCCACCCTCACGCACACTTAGACCCTCCCATGGCCAAGGCCATCTACGTTGCGCCAACCATGGAAGAGGCCGAGACAGACCCGGTGGGACGGGAGGACTTCTCATCCCGAATTTTGAGTTCTGTGGGCAGCAACGGCGCAGCGATTGGCCTGCCGTTGGATAAAGACGGTAATATTCCGCCAGGGTATGAGAACTGGGCCGACCGCCAAAAAGACCGCGACCGGCGGGACGATCCCGGCCACGCCGGGCTGCCACCCCTGCGGGGGACGCCAGAAGTGGTGGTGGAGCGCCTTAAGGAAACCCAAGCCGCCGGGATTAACCACGTCTTTGGCGCATTCGGGTTCCCTGGACTGCCCCATGAGAAGGTAATGCGGTCCATAGAGCTGTTCGCCACCCAAGTCATGCCCCACTTCCAGGAAGCAAAAGTGAGCTAAGCGGTTGAGCGCCGGTCTATGCTGCAACTTCGTTAGGCCACTAGCCCTAGATCGCGACTTGGAACAAGCCGCAGGGGAGAGGAAATTCCTCACCCTCTTGCTTATCTACGCCCAACGCATGTTCTTAGGAGTTATAGATGAACTTCGGGATGTTCACTGACTTTCACGTCCGCAAGGGCATGAGCCAACCCGAGGCTTTCGATGAGTCCTTTGCCCAGGTTACGGAGGCCGAAAATATGGGCATCGACTCAGTTTGGCTGGCAGAGCACCATTTCAGCCCGGATCGGTCGGTATTGGCCTCGCCTATGGTGCTCTGCAGCGCGATTGCCGCCCGCACCAGCAGAATCCGTATTGGCATGGCTGTTCAAGTGCTGCCTTTAACCAATCCCTTGCGGGTTGCCGAAGAAGCCGCCACGGTGGACCAGATTAGCAAAGGAAGGTTCGAGTTTGGCATTGGTCGCAGCGGCCTAACCAAGTACTATCAAGGATACAACGTTCCTTATTCTGAGAGCCGCCAGCGATTTTTCGAGGCTCTAGAAGTCATCATGACGGCTTGGAACAATCCTCAGTTTTCTTATCACGGTGAGTTCTACGCCTACAATGAAGTGACGGTGGTGCCAAAACCTTATCAAGAACCTTACCCCCCGACCCGTGTCGCCGTAGCAAGTGAAGACACCTTCTCTTTGGTCGGCAATATGGGACATCCGATTTTCATAAGCGCCAACACGCCCATCCCACAACTCCGAGAAAGGTTGTTGCTATACCGCCAGGCCAGACAGAAATCTGGCCATGAGGGCCCTGGAGAAGTGTCCATGCGCGTTCCCATATATGTTTCGGAAGACGCTAAGAAAGCCGAGTCGGAGCCCGAATCCAGCGCCATGCACGCCATTCGTTACGGCGCAGAGGAGCTAAGCAAAACGGCCGCCTCTTCTGAAGGGGCCGAGCGTTTGCGCAAGATGGCCAGCGTACCCTATGAGGAAATACTGCAAAATCGGGTGATTTTCGGAACTCCCGCAGCCGTGACGGATCGGCTGCAAGAATTCCAGGAAACGCTGGGCATAACTGGTGTGGTATTGGAAGTGAACTATGGCGGCCAAATACCCAATGGACAAGTAGTAAACTCCGTCAAACTGCTGGCTGACAAGGTCATGCCGAATTTTAAGTAGCCCCTCCCCTCAAGCCGCACTGAAAATGAAGCCGCACTGAAAACCTGAAATCGAATCTCGAGGCACAACAATCACCGATGACCAACAATTAATCAAGGCTCGCTACTGCTTGCGCCAAACGATGCAGGTGTAGAACATTTACTGCTTTATCAGCGCATTCCCAATCCGTGGGAAAAGAACTAGGCTAAGGTGAAACGGTTGCTGGAGGCACAATATCTATGGAATTTGAAATATCCATATTATTTCCGCTACTCCGGTTCAAATCTACAACGCTTGGCTGGACTCCGTCGGCCACACTGATATAACGGGCGGCGCGGCCACAGCCAGCACGGAGTTAGGCGGGGCGTTCGACGCCTGGGATGGCTACATTCACGGCAGTAACTTGGCTTTGGACCCGGGAAAACGCATAGTCCAGTCTTGGCGCACGACCCAGTTCGAAGCTTCTGAAGAAGACTCGCAGATCGAAGTAGTCTTGGAAGAGGTTGACGGCGGCACCAAGCTGACTTTGCGGCACACCAATCTTCCGCCCCACGGCACCCGGTACGAGCAGGGCTGGAAAGACCACTACTTCAACCCGATGAAAGAGTATTTCAGCAGTCACTCCTGATCCGGCGACCTGGGAGTACCCAAAAATTACTGGTGTTCGGTCAGCATCGCGCGCCTCTACACCAACCCTCCCAAGGGAGTCGTCGGTCCCACGCATTCCAAGAACTTGCCGTAACCCGGCTGCTGTTCCAGCTTGCCTTGGTTTAGCAGCACCTTCCCCCGCAGCAAGGTCATCCATGGCCGACCGCTGACCTGCCAGCCCTCGAATAGACTGTAGCCAGCGTTGCTCTGGTGGTCCTTAGCGGTGATAATCCGGTCGCCGGCCGGATCGATGATTAACAGGTCTGCGTCAGAGCCCACCTGTATAGTGCCCTTTTGGGGATAAAGGCCGAAAATTCGAGCCGGGTTTTCCGACATCACCCTCGCCAGCCACCAGATGGGCAATCCCCGCTTGACTACGCCCTCGCTATACATCAAAGACACGATGGTTTCCAGCCCCGGAGATCCAAAGGGCACAGACGCTCCATCAGGAGTGACGAAAATGTTTTCCCATCCAACCTGCTTTAGCTCGTAGGGATGGGGCGCATGGTCACTGGAAACTATCGACGTGTGACCTTGGGCCAAGCCCCGCCACAGAGCGTCCCGGTCCGGCCCGTCTTCGGCACGGAGAGGAGGGCCGATTTTCGCCAACGGACCGTATTTGGCCATCTCCGCATCCGAAAGCAACAGATACTGGGGGCAGGTTTCGGTATACACCGCTTGGCCCAAGGACTGGGCCTGCTTGATCCGTTCTAAGCCAAGTTGTGTGCTTAGATGTACCACGTAAGTCGGGCACTTGGTGGCTGCGCCCATCTTAATGGCGCGGTTGATGGCTTCCTCTTCGGCCCAGTCGGGGCAGGCGGAAGGGAAGTCCGTGGGATGGGTGTGGCCCTCGCCGATCAGCTTGTTTTCTAGGTAGTCGATAATGTTCCCGCTCTCGCAGTGGAGTTGAAGCACTCCTCCGCCGGTGGCCACCGATTCCATGGCCTGGCAAATGAAATCGTCCTCGCACATCCGGCCCGGCCGCTTTTTATAGGTCATGAACATCTTGTAAGATTTCACGCCCATCTCCATAGCTTGGCGTAATCCGTCTAATATGTAAGGTCTATTCTGCAGAATAAAATGAAATCCGAAGTCCACCACCGCCGACGCCTCTATCTCTTCACGAATGCGGTTCACCGCCGCAGGTAGCGTTTCTTCTTTTTCCATGTCGTAGGTGCCAAAGGGAATCAGCGTCGTGAGTCCAGCGTATGCCGCCGCTCTAGCGCCAAGGGCGTAGTCGTCATGGCCGTCCAAGTGAACGTGGGAGTCGATTAGGCCTGGCAGCACCAACTTGCCCTCGGCGTCGATGTAATTGTCGGCAGGTGGCAGCAGGTTCTCCGGCCCTAAAGCAACTATTTTCTCCCCGGCAATTGCAATTGCTGCATCGTAAACCTGGGTCGAAGAAACCACTTGGCCGCCGCGGACTATGGTGTCGACTCTTGCCTCGGGCATGTGGGACCTCCCTTTTGGAGCAATATTCTGGGTGCTGGGTTACAGCCTATGTCTTTTTAGCCCCAAATTCCTATTGGTGCCTGTCATTCTGAGGCGACCTCCCTAATCCCGGCTCCAATTCGTTTCGCTAAGATCTAATAACCCGGATAGGCAGAACCAGAGCATAGCAAGAAAGCAGCTTGGTAGGCAATTCTGCTCCTGTGCCTCCAGTAACAGGGCTTGTGAATTGCGTTGACACGGAGAATACCGCGGATTACACTCCAAATTAGAGGCCTCGATTTGGGGTGGTATTAGCCACAGGAGACAGCAAATATGAACGACCGATACGGGCTTCCCATGGGCACAAGTTCGCCACAGGCGGCGGACCGCTATTCAGAAGGGCTGGACATGGTTCTCTCGCAGCAATACGGCGCCGAAGAAAAATTCCAAGAAGCTGTGAGCGCCGACGAAGGTTTCGCCTTGGCTCACGCAGCATTGGCCTACGTGCAGATGATAAGGGTCGCACCCCAAGAGGCCAGAGAAAGTGCGGCGCGGGCCACGGCTCTAACCTCCGGGGCGTCCCAACGAATAAATCAACACATTGAAACAATCAGCTTGTTTGCTCACGGCAGGAACCAAGAGTCATACGCTCTGCTTCGTCAGCAGGTAGATGAGTTTCCAGGGGATGCTCTGATGCTTCGGGTTGCTCAGCGGCTGATGGTCCAGGGGTGCACCGGTGCAGGTGTGGCCAATTACCCCCCTATTTTCTATGAATTTATGAAGAGCGTGGAGCCCCTCTATGGTGAGGACTGGGCGTTCATGGGCCAGTACGCCTGGGCCAATCACGAAATCGGGCTCATGGACGAAGGCATACGCTTGGCCCAGCGCTCCCTTGATATGCGTCCGGACAACGCTGTAGCTGCTCATTCGGTGGCCCACGTACAATTCGAGACTGGCGACAATTCCCAAGGCGCCGATTTCCTAGGCAACTGGCTGGAAGGCTTCGACCGCA
Organism: SAR202 cluster bacterium Io17-Chloro-G4; assembly: GCA_002816455.1. GTDB lineage: Bacteria > Chloroflexota > Dehalococcoidia > Lucifugimonadales > UBA3495 > UBA1141. The sequence goes on from MUCR01000063.1 coordinate 16,403, forward strand.
GAGCGGCCTACCGAGTCCACTTGTCCTGGCATCAGGCCTTGTTCCAGTTGGCGTTGGGACGCTACAGCAATACCCTGACGCTCTATGAAAACGACATTCGACCAGCAGTGGCCGCCAAAAGCTACCAGTCGCTGGCCGACAGCGCGTCCTTGTTCTGGCGCATGTATATCTACGGCGATGCCCTGCCTGCCGTAGATTGGGATGAGTTATTAGTGCTGGCCGCCCCGGCGGCCGAACGCCCCGGTCCGTCGTTTCGGGACGCTCACGCAGCTCTGGCATTCACCGCTGCGGGTGATGAGGCTTCGATGGACCGGTTACTTGACGGCCTCAAAGACTTGGCTGATAAGGGGAGTCATGTAGCCACCGAATGCATGTTGCCCTTAGTTCAAGGAATTGCAGCTTTCGGCCGGGGAGAATATGGCGAAGCTGCACAGTTGATCGAGCCTGTTTTTCCTCAGCTTACCCGCGTCGGCGGCAGCCATGCTCAGAGAGAAGTGTTCGAGGATACACTCCTGGAAGCCTATTTGCGGGCGGAGCACTTCGACAAAGCTGAAACCATGCTGAGGGAACGCCTTAATCGGCGAGAGACTCCCCGTGACAACCTTTGGCTGGCGCGGGTACAAGCAGACACCGGAAAACCAGACGTTGCCAAGAACAGCCTGGGATTGGTTGCCCAAGGATGGCAATCCGCAGATGCAGACTCTACCGAGTTTGGTGCCTTCAACCGGTTATCGGAAAGAGTGGGTTAAACATGGCTTTGGAGAACAAAGTGGCCCTAGTTACCGGAGCCGGGCGCGGCATGGGCCGTGCTATCTCGTTGGCCCTGGCGGCAGAGGGAGCCCAAGTGGTTGTTTCGGACATCAACATGGAGGAAGTTGGGGACACCAGCATTGCCGTCCGGCAACTAGGTCAGGCGAGTCTTGCAATCAACGCCGACGTGGGGCAATTGGACGATATTGACCGAATGGTGAAGGAAACGGTGGAAGGATTCGGCCGCATCGATATCCTGGTCAACAATGCGGGCATCACCCGCTACATCGACATCATGGACGTGGAAGAAGAAGACTGGGACCGCATACACCGGGTAAACGCCAAAGGGTCTTTCTTTACTATGCAACGGGTGGCCAAAGAGTTAATTAAACAAGGAGAAGGCGGACGCATCATTAATATCGCCTCCATAGCCGGCAAAGGATACTCGGGTACCTCCAACGCAGCCTATGCGGCCAGCAAGGGCGCCGTAATCGCCATGACCTACATTGCCGCCAGCCAACTGGGCCAACACGACATCAACGTCAACGCCATTTGCCCCGGCTCCACGTTAACCGCCATGGCGGAAAGCACCATGGCCCAGCGTGCTGAGTCAATGGGCGTTCCCGTAGGCGATTTGCAGGCCCGGCGGTCGGAAAGAATACCTATAGGCCGCGCCAACGAACCGGAGGACATCGCAGCCATGGCAGTGTTTCTAGCTGGGGCGGGCGCCCGGAACATCACCGGCCAGACCTTTAACGTCGACGGTGGGTTGGTGATGCACTGACGCCTTTCTCGCCACCCTTGTGCGATAATAATTTTGGCGCGACGTTGGATTGCGCCATGGGCGGTGGTTCGACAAGCTCCGATTCCATCGAGAGTCTCGACAAAGTCGGACCTGTCCTGATTCGGTCGAAAGGCTTACCACGAACGGAGGTCGTCCCCGCTCATCCTGAGCCTGTCGAAGGATTTATTCCTCTACCAAGCAAAGTACGATCCGATTACAATTAGAGCTAGAAGCGAGAGCCCCTCAATGGAATTGGTGGTTAGATTTTTTGCCTTATACCGGGAGCGGGCCGGAGCCAACACTCACCGGTTGGAATTGCCGGAGGGCGCAACGGTCGCGGATCTAACCGTCGAGGTACGTCGGCTGTTTCCCCGGTTGGCGCCGCCCGAGGTTCAGATCGTGGTGGCGGTCAACACCGATTACGCCGAGCCGGAGACTGTATTGCGAGATGGTGATGACGTCTGCCTGATACCGCCGGTAAGCGGAGGATAACCTTATGATTGAACTAACTCACAATCCATTAAACCCGGAGAAAATAACTCTCCAGGTCCGCCGGGACACCAACGGAGCTGTGGTCACATTCCTTGGCAACACCCGGAACAATTTCGAAGGCAAGCAGGTGCTCACGTTGGAGTACGAGGCCTACGACGACATGGCCTTAAAGAAACTGGGAGAAGTTCGGGAAGAGCTAATAGCCCAGTTCGGCCTGGAAGACATCGCCATTTCCCACCGCATCGGTAGTGTGCCTATTGGCGAGACCAGCCTAGTGGTGGCCGTCGCCTCACCCCACCGCAAAGAAGCATTTCAAGCCTGTCACGCGGCGGTTGACCGAATCAAAAAGGTTGTCCCTATTTGGAAGAAAGAAATCTTCCAGGACGGCTCGCGCTGGGTAGCCTGTGAGGACCACGAATTCGACCCGCCGGAATTTGATCCGTCGGAAGCGGCGGCCCACACTCACCGAGACTAGCGGCGTTACTCTGGGTCGAAGCTGGGAGGCAAAACTGCAGCCGTACCATCCGCTCTGTCCGTAAGGCCCGTTCCCAATACGGCCCGAAATGCTTGACGCAAGGTCCTAGCAGGGACCAGGCTCATTCCCGGCGGTACGGATAGGCCGTCAGCCACGTTCTCTGAAAGCAAGCACGAACTCAAGCCGAGCCGGGAGACCTCAGCCAACCGGCGTTGCGCCTGGGGCACGCTGCGCACCTCACCGCTTAGTCCTACTTCACCCATGGCTGCCAATCCCGTATCTAGGGCCCGATTGCGCATGCTGGATGCTATGGCCAGCACTATGGCCAAATCCGCCGCTGGCTCGCTGACCCGGAACCCACCGGCAACGCTGACGATGATGTCTTGGTTTGCCAGTTCCAGCCCCGCCCTGCGAGAAGCCACTGCGGCGAGCATCAACAACCGGTTGTGGTCCACTCCATTAGCAACTCTTCGTGGCACCGGCAACTGGGACGGAGAGGTAAGGGCTTGAATCTCCATAAGCAGAGGACGGCTGCCTTCCAAAACCGGCACCAAGGCGGTACCCACCGCTTGGTCGTATCTTTGGGACAACAACGCTTGCGACGGGTCGGCTACATCTGCCAATCCCTGGCCGGTCATCTCAAAAACGCCAATCTCCGAGGTGGACCCGAACCGGTTCTTGCTACTGCGAATTATCCGGTAATCGCTAAATTCTTGGGACTCCATGTAGGCCACCACGTCCACCATGTGCTCCAAGACCCTGGGTCCCGCTACTGAGCCGTCTTTTGTTAGATGGCCCGCCAGCAACAAGGGCACATGGCGCTGCTTGGACCATCGCATCAGTTTCAAGCCAGCTTCTCTAACCTGGGCAACACTGCCTGGGCCGGAAGCTGTGTCCTGAGAGTACAGGGTCTGGATGGAATCAACGATTCCCAGGGCGGGACTGGATTCTTCCAGTTGGTTGACCACCAAGTCCACGTCGGTCTCCGAGAATAGATAGACGCCTTCTCCCGGAAATCTTAGCCGTTGGGATCTGATCTTTAGCTGTTGGGGAGATTCCTCCCCACTAACGTAAAGCACCTTTTGATTCTGAGCGGCCACGGACTGGGCAATTTGCAGCAATAGCGTGGATTTGCCCACCCCAGGCTCGCCTGCCAACAAAACAACTGAGCCGGGCACCAACCCGCCGCCTAGTACCCGATTTAGCTCTTCGGATGAAAGTCCGATCCTGGGATGACTTTCATGGCTCACTTCAGCCAGTTCTTGGATGGGCGCTGCTGATCCAACGTTCCAGGCTTGCTTGGCTGACACTTCAGGAAGCGGTTTGGTCTCAACAAGAGGAAGGCTGGAGCTGCAAGCTGGTGATGGACAAAATCCCATCCACTTAGCGCTCTCATGACCGCATTCTTTGCAGATGAAAACTGATTTCGGAGCTCGGGATTCCCGGACCACGGTCTGTCTCCTCAATAAAGTTGCACGAGGCCTGCAGAGGTGGGAATAGCCCAGAAGGCTGGGCAGATTATAACAGCAGAAGGCCCCGCTTAGGCGGGGCCTTCTGTCAGTTCCATTTTGGGTATTCCTCCGTCGGGTTATGCCGTTGCTGGCGCTTCCTCGGGTTCTTCTTCCGTCGCCGGTTCAGCGTCCACCTTCTCTTTGGTGCGACAGACGACGATATCGTCCTCGAAGTCGATTATCACTGTGTCGCCTTCCTTTATGCGCCCGCCCAAAAGCTCTTCCGAGAGAAGGTCTTCCACTTCGTTCTGAATGAGTCTGCGCAGAGGCCGCGCTCCCAATACGGGGTCGAAGCCGTTTTCGCCCAAGTGGTCTCGAGCTTTGTCGGTGACTTCCATCAGGATATTCTTCTCCGACAACTCGTCGCGCACTTGATTCATCATCAAGTCGACGATGGCCAAGATTTCCGCTCGGCTCAACTGGTGGAAAACCACGGTGGCGTCGATGCGGTTTAAGAATTCGGGCCGGAAAAAGCGCTTGACTTCTTCCATAACCTTATCCTTCATCCGCTGGTAAGAACTTTCATCGGTCTGGGCGTCGTCCGTCTTTATGCTGAAGCCCATAGTGGTTTCTCGTTTGATCAGGTCCGACCCCAAGTTGCTGGTCATCACCAGGATCGAATTCCGGAAATCCACCCGGCGACCTCTGGCGTCGGTCAACTGCCCGGCGTCAAATATTTGAAGCAGAATGTTGAACACTTCGGGGTGAGCCTTTTCTATTTCGTCCAGCAGTACGGCGCAATAATTCTTGCGGCGTACGCCCTCTGTCAACTGCCCGCCTTCGTCGTATCCAACGTATCCCGGAGGCGCGCCAATCAGCCGGGCCACAGTGTGCCGTTCTTGGAACTCGGACATGTCCAACCGGATCATGTTGTCTTCATTGCCGAACATGAACTCGGCCATGGCCCGAACCAACTCCGTCTTGCCCACACCGGTGGGCCCAAGGAACATGAACACGCCGATGGGCCTGCGCGGGTCTTTGAGCCCAGCCCGGGCTCTGCGGACCGATTTGGAAATGTTGATAATCGCCTCGTCTTGGCCAATGATCCGCTTGTGGATCTCCTCCTCCATCCTTAGGAGGCGTTCAGTTTCTTCCGCCGCCAGCCGGGTTACGGGAATTCCCGTCCACATGCTGACAACTTCCGCAATGTCATCTTCGGTCACCACCGCCCGCTCTTTGTCCCGGCCTTCCTGCCACTCCCGTTCCAAGGTATCCAGGTCCTCGTTGGCGTGAAGTTCCCGGTCACGTAGTTCTGCGGCCGTCTCATATTGCTGGGAAGCGATGGCTTCGGCTTTCTCTTTGCGCACCTCTTCAACCACTTGCATGGCGTCTTTAAGGGACGTTGGGGTAACGCTGCCCCGTAGCCGGACCCTTGAGCCAGCCTCATCGATCAAGTCGATTGCCTTGTCCGGCAAGAAGCGGTCCGGTATAAACCGGGAGGCCAGCGTCGCCGCTGATTTTATCGCCTCGTCGGTAATATCGACTTTGTGGTGGTCCTCATAGCGGGATCTGACACCCATCAAGATTTGCACAGTTTCTTCGTTGGAGGGCTCTTCCACCTTTACGGGTTGAAGCCGCCTTTCCAAAGCCGGGTCTCGCTCCACGTATTTACGGTAGTCGTCCAACGTGGTAGCTCCGATGCACTGAAGCTCGCCTCTCGCCAACGAAGGCTTGAGGATATTAGAAGCGTCCACTGCGCCTTCCGCTGCGCCCGCGCCCACTATGGTGTGAATCTCATCGATAAAAAGGACGCAGTTGCCGGAGGCTTTAATCTCTTCGATAACTTTCTTTAATCGCTCTTCAAACTCGCCCCGGTACTTTGTGCCAGCTACTAGGGCACCCATGTCCAGGGTGACCAGCCTTTTGCCTTGAAGAGTCTCAGGAACATCCCCGGAGCCTATGCGCTGGGCTAGAGCTTCTACAATTGCGGTCTTTCCTACGCCGGGCTCGCCAACCAAAACGGGGTTGTTCTTGGTCCTGCGGCTGAGTATTTGGACCACCCTTTGAATTTCTTGTTCTCTACCGATAACCGGGTCCAGCTTTTCCGCTCGTGCGGCTACGGTCAGGTCCACGCCCAATTGGTCCAAAGTTGGGGTCCTAGTAGTGCTGCGGGCGCCGGTTGCGCCGCCACTGCCCGTGTTGCTCAAAATTCGGTGGGTTTCGGCTCGAACTTTGTCCAGAGTTACGCCCAAACTCTCCAGCACTCCGGCTGCGACGCCTTCACCTTCCCGCATCAAGCCAATGAGCAGGTGCTCCGTGCCGATATAGGTGTGGTTCATGCGCCGGGCTTCGTCTACAGCGAGTTCAACTACTTTCTTGGCGCGGGGGGTGAGTCCGATCTCGCCCTGGGGTGGCTTTTCTCCTCGACCGATGATGAACTCTACCGCCGAACGCACCTTGCTCAAGTCAACTGTCAAGCTGGAGAGCACCCTGGCCGCCACGCCCTCGGTTTCGCGCACAAGTCCCAAGAGGATGTGCTCGGTCCCAATATAGTTGTGGTTAAACCGCTGGGCCTCTTCCTGAGCTAACGATAGGACTCGCCGGGCACGTTCGGAGAACTTTTCAAATCTACTTCCCATTATCTGCTCCTGATGGTTGAAGGTGAGAGATGGGAACCATTTTGGGCAGGGTACTCAGAGTCATGTTGGCTTGGAATGTCACGGAGCAACGGCGCTCCTGATTGGTCGGTCCGCAGTTACCCTACTCCAACCCCATTCCCCTGGTTAACTCTGCGTTAGAAAGCCAATCCAGGCACAAAGCCGACACCGCTAACCCAATTATAGGGGACGCCTCTAGCAGTGTAAAGGTGAGTTGCTGCGTTCTTTGGGAGTAATGCCCGTAACCAGCCATGGAAATTGCGGGCTAAGAGCCAAGGTTGCTTAGTTTGAAGAGAACGCTCGCAAGACGGTTCGGCCAGTCCGAAAATCTCGGATGTCGGGGTTGTCGCATTGCCTCCCGGCGGTGACCTATTTTCCCACCCCGTTACCAGAGCAGTATCGTCGGCGCTGAGGCGTTTCACTACCGTGTTCGGGATGGGAACGGGTGGGGCCACCTCGCTCGAACCACCAGGAAGCAACTACCCGTTCAGTATGCACCATTTTTCACAAGTCCGCAAGGGCTTTTGGGATGACCGCTGTATCCAGACAGTGTATCGTTGCTTTTTCCGGACAGCCATAAATTCGGGTCCCGGGCCGGCCGTTGCATGGCATAATCTGTTGACTTTTCTTTTTGTTTCCGATAAATTCAAGCAACAATCAAAGACGATTCCATGATCGATACAAAGCCACATATAAAGCCTTGATTTGAGGTAAGAAGGGATGGGTAGGCGCCTATTTAAGGAACTGGAAAGAGTCTACGGTTTCGACGAAGTGGCGATTGTTCCTGGACAGGTGACCATCAACCCGGAATTGACCTCCACTAAAATGTCCATTGGTGACCGGGGTTTTGACATCCCGGTTTTGGCCTCCGCCATGGACGGAGCAGTTTCCCCCCACTTTGCAACGCTTATGCACGAGATGGGCGGTCTGGGCGTCCTAAACGCCGAGGGGCTCTACACCCGCTACGAAGACCCCTACTCTGTCTTAGAAGAGATTGTCTCCACCCCTCAAGAAGACGTCACACATTACCTGCAAGAAGTGTACTCTGAGCCGATTCGCGAGGAGTTGATCGGCCAGCGAGTCCAAGAAATCCGAGCCTCCGGCGCTACCTGCGCCGTCTCTTTCACTCCCCAGAACACGAAGCGCATGTCTCCCATGGCTGTTGAGGCCGGGGCCGATATCGTGTTCGTCCAGTCCACGGTGACCACCGCAAGACACATGTCACGAAGCTACCGTGGTTTGGTCTTTTCCGAATTAGTCAAAGCCCTCAAGGTGCCGATAGTGGTGGGCAACTGCGTGACCTACGACGTGGCCAGGGAGCTCATGGAGACCGGCATAGACGGGGTGTTGGTTGGGGTGGGTCCAGGCGCCGCTTGCACCACCAGAGAGGTCGTCGGTGTCGGCGTGCCGCAAGTAAGCGCAACTTTGGAATGCGCCGCCGCCAGGGAAGATTACTTCCGACGCACCGGCCGTTACGTGAACATTATTACCGATGGTGGTTTCCGCACCGGCGGGGACATTTGCAAAGCAATAGTTAGCGGGGCCGACGCTGTAATGCTGGGGACGCCCTTCGCCCAAGCCAATGAAGCGCCCGGCCACGGATTCAACTGGGGCATGGCCAATCCTCACCCCGAGTTACCCAGGGGTACCCGCATTAAGGTAGGCACCAAGGGCAGCCTACAACAGATACTCTACGGGCCAACTTCCCGCACAGACGGCACCCAGAACTTCATGGGAGCGTTGCGAGTTGCCATGGGAATGTGCGGCGCTTACACAATCCGGGACCTGCATAAGGCCGAAATGGTGATTGCTCCGTCCATCAAGACCGAGGGCAAATACTTCCAGTTCGCTAACGGCGGCTGAGCAGTCCGCACTAAGAAAAGCTTTCAAAGCCGCTGTCTTTGAGGCTGTCGCCTCAACCATGTCACATTTGGAGTAAACAATATGCCCACTATTCAGATTCTTGATCCTACTGCCGAAGATGTGCCCGAAGAACTGGGATTGAGTCCCAAACTTCCAGACCTGCGCGGAAAAGTTGTGGGATTGTTGGAAAATCGCAAGTACCATGCCGACTCTTTCCTTCAAGAACTGCAGGAGGTCTTGGTCAGTGATTTTGGGGCGGAAAAAGTAATCTACGCGACCAAATTTAGCTACAGCGCCCCATGCGCCGATGAAACGCTGGACTCACTCACTTCCGAGTGCGATGTGGTGGTTCACGCCATCGCTGATTGAGGCTCCTGCACGGCGTGGGGTCTCCACGACACAGTAAAGACCGAGTCCAAGGGCGTTCCTTCAGTTAGCGTCATCACCAGCACGTTCACTCGGGCTGCCCTTGCCAGGGCAACGTCCCTGGGCATGCCTGGCGTTCGCATCGTGGTCTTGCCCAGTCCATTGGCCACCCGGAGCCCGGAAGACGTGCGGAAGATGGCCCACGAATATGCTCCCGAAATCGTGGGGCTGGTGGCTGGCGACTAACGGCGGACTACTTTAACTAACCGGGCCAAGCATTCCCCACGCTCTTTCCGATGAGAATTCCCGCTTTGTATTATTTGCTTGCGTGCTTTGCCTGAGCACCTTTCTGTCCGCCCCAGTCAACGATGGCTACCAGGAACAAGCCCTCAAATCTAAACCCATCTAGGCAGGAATTCATAGTGAACCCCATCGCTCTTCAGGCTCGCCGCATAGATGTTCCAGACAGCTTTGAGGCGGTCCAGGACTATTGCTGGGAGCAAGGTTGGACCGACGGTATGCCGGTGGTCCCGCCCACTGAGGAAGCGGTGCGCCGGATGCTGGCGGGTTACGGGGAAGACCCGGCCCTCTCACTAGGAGTGATTCAACCCCGGAACGCAAAAGCGACTCTAGAAAAGATTGCGATAAATGCTGTGATGGCCGGATGCGTGCCTGAATACTTCCCGTTGGTTGTAGCTTCTGTGCAGGCAGTACTCAAAGAGGAGTTCAACGTAGCCGGTGTTTCCGCCACCACGGGAGGCGGAGCTCCCGTAATTATCGTCAATGGTCCCATAGCCAAAGAATTGAACATAAACGGCGACGCCGGTTGTTTCGGTCCGGGCTACCGGGCTAACGCCGCCATAGGAAGAGCGCTTCGCTTGGTGATACGCAACTTGGGTGGACTCATCCCGGGTGAGATGGACAAGGCGACGCTTTCAACAACTGGAAGGTATAGCTTTTGCTTCGCTGAAAACGAAGAGCGTAGCCCTTGGGAACCCCGCCACTTAGAACTGGGCTATGCGCCGACTGACAATATCCTGACCATTATCGGCATCAGGGGCGTCTATACAGTCATGGAAACGACGGTACCCACGGGAACTGAGGTGCTGCGGACCATCGTCGCCACGATGAAGGCTGGAGGCGTCTCCAACTATTACCAGATCGGGACGGGCGCTCAAATCGCATTGGTCTTGTGTCCTGAGCATGCCCAAGACATTGCGACATCCGGTCTATCCAAGGCCGACGTGCGGGAGTACATCTTCCAGAATGCTCGTATGCCCATCCGCCAGCTAAAAGACATGGCCCATTGGGGAAACCGGAATTGGCCAGCCTGGGTAGACGAAGACAATCCGGAAACGCTGGTGCCTATTGCCCGCTCGGTAGACGATATCGTGGTGATTGTCGCAGGCGGTGACGGCCGACACTCTGCTTGGTTAGCCGGTTGGGGTGTAACCAGGGTTGTTACCCAGCAAATTCAGCTGCCATCTTAGCCGAAGATCCCGATCGTTCCTTAAGCGTACCGCCAGTCCGCTCCTGATATCACTATCCTCTACTGTCTCCCTTTCGGCTCTTATGAGCAGAGCATTGTCATGTAGTGAACTGATTTCGTCAAAATGCGCAATGGTTCAAACATGACCATTAGCTTCAGCCAACCGGAAGTCCCTTCTTATGCGTAAAACGTAGGAGAGTCAATACCACGGTCACCTAGCCACATAGACCGGGTTATCACCGGTGCTAGAGTAATTCTGTCCCCTAGAACCTAAGGAAATTATGGCGCATCTTAGTAATACAACGGGGTAATACAGCGGGAATAATTCTCGTGGTTAAATGGAATTACGAACAATCGTCAATTCCCTGGGATAATCGGACATTATGAACGATTCCGTCTATATCTATGGGGTAACGTGGCTGATGCCCTTCAATAGACGAGTGTATGACGGCTATGTCTCTAAGAATATTGACGAATACCTACTAGCTCTGCTAGAATATAAGCCTGAGATACAGAGGTAATTAACTATGACGCAGCAAGCAGAAATAACAAAGATCTCCGAAGAGTTTATCGACGAAGGGCCCCAATGCATGCACTACTGGGTAATCCAACCGGCCACCGGCCCGGTTAGCCCCGGAATATGCCAAACATGCGGAGAGACCCGGGACTTCAAAAACTACGTGGAAGGAGCCTCTTGGGGCGACTCCCGACTTTCCAACCGCTCTAATGGCGAGGAAACGAAAGAAGTCTCCAGAGCCGTAGTCGACTCCTCGGACGGAGATGAGCAAGACGAGGAATAAAACCTCGCTTTTCTCAATCTCGCCCCGTCTACATGGTTAATTTCGGTAGAAAAATGGCCCCTGAAAATTTCAGGGGCCATTTTTCTTGGGCTATTAATTTACGCTGAGTAACTCTATATTTCCTAGTAGCCAATTCCTCAACAGTTACTACATCTGGTATTTTCCCCTTGACAGTGGGTTAGTGGGCCAGGGATTATAATACTTCCACTGTAGAGTTGGTACTGCCCGTATTGGCGGCGCTCTAATTATCGCTGGAGGCCGGATGCCCGAACCAGGTCCACAAACTTCCTTCACCCATCTGCACACCCATACCGAATACAGCATGCTGGACGGCATCAGCCGCATCCCCGATTTGGTGGCTCGCACCAAGGAATTAGGGATGGAATCTTTGGCCATCACCGACCACGGCACGTTCTACGGCGTGGTGGATTTTTACTCAGCCTGCAAAGACGCGGGGATCAAACCGATCATCGGTTGCGAAGTTTACGTGGCCCACTCAAGCCGCTTCGATAAGTCCGGCAGCGAGCGCAGCCCTCATCATTTGGTCCTGCTGGCCAGGGACAACACTGGCTACCAAAACTTGATGCGACTGGTCACTCAAGCCCACGTTGAGGGTTTCCACTACCGGCCGCGTATCGACAGCGACCTTCTGGAGGAACACCACCAAGGCCTGATTGCCCTTTCCGGCTGCCCATCGGCCGAGGTCCCTCGCCTATTGACCGACGGCAACGCCGAAGAGGCGGCCAAGGTGGCCTGTTGGTACAAAGAGCGCTTCGGCGATGGCTACTTCTTGGAGTTGCAGCGCCACGAGCACGTTCCCAATCTACCTGAAATAAATCAGGCGTTGGTCCAGTTAGGCAAGGAACTGGATATCCCCTTGGTGGTCACCAACGACTCCCACTACGTGCGCCAAGAGGAATCACCTCTACAGGACATCTACATCTGCATCCAAACGAATACCACGGTCAAAGATGAGAAACGCCTCCGGATGGAGGACAACTCCTACTACATTAAAAGCCCTCAAGAAATGGCTCAGCTCTTCTCCGATTTTCCGGAAGGATTGGCCAACACTCAGCTCATCTCTGACATGTGCCAGGTGGATTTAGACTTCGGCCAGACTCACCTGCCAAATTACCCCGTCCCGGGCGCCATGGACGCCGACCAATACTTGACTCAACTGTGCTGGGATGGTTTCAAAACCCGCTATCCCCACCCGACGGCTGCGGCCGAAGAGCGGTTGAAGTACGAATTGGAAGTTATCCAGTACACCAATTTCGCCAACTACTTCCTCGTCGTGTGGGACATCATCGATTTTGTTCGCCGCAACGGCATAATGTACGGCGTTCGGGGCAGCGCCGCCGGAAGCGTGGCTCTGTACTGCTTGGGAATCACCAACGTGGACCCAATGCAATACCGGCTGGTCTTCGAGCGTTTCCTGAACTTGGAACGCAAGGAAATGCCGGACATTGACTTGGACTTTCAGGACGACCGTCGAGACGAGGTGCTCCATTACGTCGTCGACCGCTACGGCAGCGACCGTGTGGCTCAAATTATTACCTTCGGCACTCTGGGCGCCAAAGCCGCCCTTCGGGACGTGGGCCGAGCCCTGGGCATGCCCTACGGCGATGTGGATCGTATTGCTCGCATGGTGCCATTAAAGTCCCGCACCCTAGCGGACGCGCTAAAGGCTAACAACGAATTGCAAACAGCCTACGACAACGAGCAACCGGTGACCCAATTGGTGGACACCGCCCAAGGGCTGGAAGGGATAGTCCATCACGTCAGCACCCACGCCGCCGGCGTGCTCATCGCCTCCGAGCCCTTGACCCAGACAGTACCGTTGCAACGGCCTGTCCGCGGCGACGAAGACAGCCCCGTTCTGATGACCCAGTTTTCCATGGACCCAGTCGCCCACTTGGGCTTGCTCAAGATGGACTTCTTGGGATTGACCAACTTAACCATCCTTGACCGGGCAATAAAGTTACTGGACCAAACCCAGGGAATCCGAATCGACCTCGACCGCTTGCCCTTGAACGACGTGGCCACTTTCGAGTTGCTTTCCTCGGGCAATACGACTGACTTGTTCCAACTGGAAAGCGCAGGCATGCAACGGTATATCAAGGACTTAAAGCCCTCCAACTTGGGGGACATCGCCGCCATGATTGCCCTGTATCGACCAGGGCCTATGGAGAATATCGGCACCTTCATCGACGCCAAATTTGGTCGTGTGGAGGTGACTTATCCCCATCCCAGCTTGAAAGACCTTCTGGACGAGACCTACGGAATCATCGTCTACCAAGACCAAGTGCTGCTAATCCTGCAACAGTTCGCTGGCTACACTCTGGGCAGCGCCGACATCGTTCGCAAAGCCATGGGCAAGAAGATTGCCTCTCTCATGGCCCAAGAACGGGAGCGATTTGTGGAAGGCGCCAAGGGTAAAGGCTTCGATGAAGCACTGGCGGTGGACATCTTCAACCTGATCGAGCCTTTCGCCGGTTACGCCTTCAACAAAGCCCACAGCGTCAGCTATGCCCTTATCTCCTATTGGACCGCCTACTTCAAGGCTAACTATCCCTTGGAGTACATGACCTCGGTCCTCAATTCCCGCATGGACCATCCCGACAAGATCGTCACATCCATAAACGAGTGCTTCCGTTTGGGGATTCCAGTACTTTTGCCGGACATCAACAAATCCGATGAGTTTTTTAGCATTGAAAAAACTGGAGCGCCCAACCGACAACAGAAAAGAATTGCAGAAAGCGGAATCGGCGGCGCTCAAAGCATTCGTATGGGATTGGCCGCCGTTAAGACCGTGGGTGAAGGCGCAGTGCGTCCATTGGTGGAAGAACGAAAGAACAAAGGGGAGTTCGCCTCCATCGATGATTTTTGCCGCCGGGCCGACCCGAAAGGACTAAACCGGCGCACCATGGAAAGCCTGATAAAAGCCGGGGCATTCGATAGCTTGGCGTCGCGGGGAGCCGTGCTTGAGGCGGTGGATATCATCGTCGCCACAGCCCAGCGGGAAGCCCGCACCCGCAACTCCGGTCAGACGAGCATGTTTGGCGGCGAAACCGACCAACCTGGGTTAGAGCAAGCGCCAGGTATTCCCCTCACAGGCGCCGAAGTGACCGCCGAAGAGAAAGCAGCCTGGGAGCGGGAGCTCTTGGGGTTGCCCCTTTCCGTTAACCCTCTCAGGAGACTAGCCTCGCTGGATCCTGGTGACGCAACGGTGTCGCTGGACCACCTTGATGAAGGGATGCAGGGCAAAACTATGACCCTGTTGGGCCACGTTTCGGCCCTCAACGAGCGGTACACCAAAGAGCAAAAAAAGTTTTTGGTGGTCACCTTCGATCTTTTGGGCGGGCAGGTAGAGGTCATAGTTTGGCCAGATGTCCTGGAACGGACCCAGGGAATCTGGACGGAAGGAAAGCTGCTTCGAACAACCGGCAAGCTGCGCTTTCGAGGAGACCAGTTTTCTCTGGCGTGTGACCAAGTGCAGGAGCACATGTCCGATGAATCGCTGGATCGTCCCTCCAACGGCCCACCTTCAACGGATAGTAACGGTAACGGAAATGGCGCCAGCCACGCAAACGGCCACTCCACTGCCCCAGCCAATCGTTCTTCGGGCCGACCGGCTAGAAACGGAGGGGGCTCCGCCTCCACTACCTCTGGCGCCAACTCTGGCGCCGGAACGGCTGGAAAATCCGCCAATGGTGATTCAAATTCCCGTACGGTGTTTTTGACAGTGACTGAATCCGACGATGCCGCCACCGACGCCCAACTATTACGGGAAGTCATTGGAGTAATTCTGGATTACCCCGGCAAAGACCGAGTCAACTTGGAGATACGCACCGGCGGGCGCAAAGTTGTAATGGAATTGCCGGTGGTGAGCACGGGCTACTGCCAAGACCTGAAACAGCGCTTGGAAGAGCTTCTGGGAACCGGGACTGTGGCGCTGGCGGATAAGTCCCGAGCCTACGAGGCAAACGTGCCAGCCTGATCTCCTTTGCGCTCCGGCCATGGGAACAACAAAAAAGAGCCCCGATTAAATCGGGGCTCTTTTTTGAAGTCGCTGTATAGACGGTTAGTCGCCGCCCATGGTGATGGCTGTCCGCTCCAAGCCCGCAGCCAATGTCGAGCCGGGGAACTTGGCCGGGTGGATCCCTTCTTCCGGAAGCATTTCTTCAATGAGTTTCTCGTTCTCATCGTAATACTTACCTTCGACGGTTTCCAGGTATTTGATCCACTTCTTCGTGCTGCGACGGATTTCCCATGACCAATAGTTATAGGCGATTCGCTTCAGGCCACACCAGATATCACCCTTTAGTAGCCGGCGCATGACCTGTTTCGGCCCATAGAACTTCTGGTAAGCCGCGTTAATCTCACGCTGCAGCGTGCTCGGTTTCATGTTCTTCGGCAAGAACATCACGAAGGTACCATCTAGCCTATCCCAAGAAGGCAAGAAGAAACGGTTGATTTTGATATTGGGCGAGTTCAATTCCGGGTAGCCGCTCAGAGGGAACAGAGCAACGTAGTCAATATCAATCTCGATGGCGGCTTGAATCGTCGCCCGAAGGCTATCCACCGTGTCTTCATCGGAGCCCATCACGAAGGAGCCTAAGACTCTTAACCCGTGGTCCTTGATGGTCGCCAAGGATTTCCTCAGACCTTCTTGAGTCTGGGCCTTGTTCAATAGCTTCAAGACGTTGTTGTCAAAGGACTCCAGTCCCATATATAAAGTGTTTATCTGGGCCTTTTTCAACAAGGCCAGCAATTCCTCGTCCCGGGCCACTTCCATCCTGGTGAAGCAAATGCCGTACCACTTGATTCCTTCGTCGATGATCCGGTTCAGCAGGTCCTTGGTGCGTTGCCGGTTCACAGTGAAGTGGTTGTCTACAATGAAGAAATACTTGGTACCAACCAGCTTTTGCTGGTATTTGATGTCTTCGATTATGTTATCTATGCTGCGCAACCGGTAGGCGCGCCCCAGCTCCCTGGGAGCGATGCAAAAGGAGCAGTCATAAGGGCAACCCCTACTAGTCTGAAGGAGTTGCCAGCGCATCTTAAGCTTGCTCAGTAGCTTCCAACGAGGCCATTTCATATAACCTTGAATCAACTCCAAATCTGGAATTGTTTCAAATTCCTGGGTAAACGGTCGATCCGGCGTGCTCCTGACCTTCCCATGATCCCAGTACGATATCCCCATGACCTGACTCAGTTCTTGGTCATTCTTCCAAGTTTTCAAAATTTCCGGCAAGGTCTCGTCGCCTTCCTTCCGGACCACTATATCGCAGTACTGGAGAGTGTCTTCCCACATCACGGAGGCGTGAGTCCCGCCGATAATGATAGGCATCTCCGGCTTGACCGCTTTAATCTTGTTGATGTAATCGATCGTTTTGGGCATGGTGGAACTGAAGGCATGGAAACAGACCACGTCAGATTTCACCACATCGTCCCAGTCTATGGGACCTATATGCTCCACGTAGGCTTTAACGTCATATCCAGCGTCCCGGGTAATAGTCGCCACAAGCGGCATGCCGTATTCGGGGAACAGGGCGTGTGTCACCAAGTTCCAATAGGGTAGCTCGGGGCTAATAAACGCAACTTTTTCAATTTTCACCGGAATACCCCCTTTACAGGTGGGCCGGGCTAACGAACAAGCCGGGCTTTAACTGAGTTCGGACCCCCAATCAGACTCACAGTCCCATCCCTCATTAAAGTTCTGGGCCAGCATCCGTTCGACTAATATATCTGTTCGGGATTAATAAAGGAAATCCTTTAAAAAATACCGGCATGAAATCGTTCTGTCAACGCTTACTAGAACGACTAAATGCGAGAATTCCTTCGTGTCCTTTATTTGCGCTTCTTGGGTAAGACCTCCCGTCCATTGCAATTCTCAATTTTGTCCACGAGGATATGGCCTAGTTGGCCTCAAAATCAGGCCGTCAGCCTTCCTCGATGAACTCCCGGATGGCCTGAGATAATTCATTGGGTTTGTGATAGCCGATGTCATGCATGGTTTCGGGGATCCAATGCACGCGGCCATTTTCCAAAAATCCCATGGCCGACTCCACCATGGCAATTCGTCTCAATGCAAATTCGGAGCCTACCCGGTCCGGAGTAGGACCCGCGGGAATGATCAGCGAGGGGCATTGCACTTTTGGCAACAGAGACGCTGGCGGGTAATCCCACATGGTTCGGATTACCTGGGCATGATTATCCGGCCTCAATATATCTTGAATCTGCCCTTCTTCATCTTCGTAGACCATTGTTTGGACGATCCGTTCTAAATCATCGCTCCAGCAAGACGCCAATTGGGTCCGCAACCGGTCTAGAAATTCCTCCCGATTTCCGGTCACGTCTCTGGGGCGCACTCGCTGAGAAAAGCTTTCCCAAGTGGCTTCCTCACCCAGCCGAGCGTCCAAAAACCCACCGTCAATCATGATCAGCTTTTGCACCCTTTCCGGATAATGGGCTGCCAAGGCCGATGCCACATGGCCGCCCCAAGAGTGGCCCAACACGATCGCCTCTGAAATATCCTCTTGGTCCATCAGCGAGGTAATGTCCGATGCCAAAGTAGGCCAATCGTAGCCGCTGCTGGCTTGGGTTGTTTGGCCATGGCCACGTTGGTCTGGAGCAATAACGCGGTAACCATCAGAGAGCAGATTGGCCACCATGTCGTACCAGTTGCCGGAGGATGCCAAGCCGTGCAAAGCCATGATGGGAGGCCCATTGCCACCCCAGTCAACGTAGCGCATGCGAAGCGGGCCCACATTGGCCCACTTGTCCGCTGGCAGGCGGAGAATCGAGGTTTTTTCCACCAAGGGGCAAACTCCTAAACCGCCGGCAGTCAGAGAGACTTGCCAGCTAGCGAGATTATCCGAAACATGATAACCCATCGCAAGTCATATTGGCAGCAATTGTTTGAAAACCGGCGGAGAGGGCAATAACTCTTTGAGATTAATTCCCGGAGCTGACTCGGTGGTCTTGTTCCATGTTTAGCAGTTCCGCTTTAACCTTCAGTCCACCGGCGCCGTACCCCCTCAGGTCCCCATCGCTGGCTATGACCCGGTGACAAGGTATTACCAGCGCAAACGGGTTCCGGGCCATGGCCTGTCCTGCCGCCCTGACCGCCAGTGGGCTTCCTGCTTCGACGGCCAGCCACGCATAGCTCCTAGTTTCTCCGGCGGGAATGCGGCGGCAGGCCTGCCAAGCGGCGCTGAAAAAGGGCGGAGCGCCTGAGAGGTCCAACTCGATCTCATCCAAAGCTTGTGCCTCTCCCGAGAAATACCTCTCCAAGCAATGTTGTTCTTTAGAAAAATATGATGGGTCGTTTTCCGACCGGTCCAAATCCGGCCCCAGCCCTTCCAGCGTTTTATCCAGAGTCGGCTGAAGGCTAAGTCTACGCAAGCCGTTTCCGGCTCCTATAAAGCCAATCCAACCGGCGCTAACTTGGAACAGGTGATACTTCAGAGAAAACTTCCCTGACTTTTTACCGGCCATTTTTCCAGCCTCCTCGTCCCTTCTTCTATATCTTTCCCTATCTCCCTTTCGGAGCGAAAACTCGCCCTAGCATGGGCAAACGTATTCGCAGCCATGCTTCCACTATCCGGTTGCGGTCGTCCACGCTCAGCCGCTGGCCGCCATACTGGCTTCGGACGTATGATTCAACCAAAGTGTTCACTTCGCCACTATAGTTGGGCAATGCGTTCCGGAGCCGCTCGCCATATTGATAGGGAGTCTGATGGGTCAGGGGTCCTAAGGACCCGAGCCTAGCCAGGAGGGCCATCCGGAGGTAAGCGGTTTGCGGGTCGTCTGTGGACTTCATGTACCGCCTCCAAAGGAAAGCTCCAATGCCCGCTATGATTGCCAGAACGACTAGAATTATCAGCAACCAGAGCAATCCGTCGATCAACCTTTCAGACAAACTGGCGGGCGAATCATCTAGCGCACCGTCCAACGGTCCGGCGTCTTCCTCATCGCATTCAAAGCTCTCTTCAAAACACTCCAGAGCCGCCGGGTTCTGCTCCCCCGTAGCTTCAAGAGTTTGCGGTTCAATTTCCTGTTCCACCAGCAATGGATTCGGTATGTTCCCGCCAGGCGTGGGCTCAAAGTTAACCCAACCGTACTCCGGGAAATATACCTCTACCCAAGCGTGACTATGGCTATCCGTTACCAGATAGACATCCTCGTCCTTCAACTTGTCGCCTTGGGTGTAACCCGTGGCCAGCCGGGTAGGCACGCCGACCGTGCGGAGCAAGACCGCCATGGAGGAACCGAAATACTCGCTGTAGCCTTGCCGCAGCGTGAACAAGAAGTGGTCTACGCCGTCCGCATCGAATGGAGGAGGCGTAACTTGGAGATTATATGGAAGCGGAGCCAAGTAATCTTCAATAGCCTTCGCCTTGTCGTAGGGCGTCTCGACTCCCTCGGTCAACTGGGCGCCCAGGTCCCATACTCGTTGGGGAAGGTCCTCCGGGAGTTGGGTATATTTCAAAATCGCCCAAGCCGGGTAGTCGGTCCCTGCATTTCGCAACTCACTGGGCGTGGCCACGGACACCGAAGAGGTAATTTGGTATTCTTCGCCTGCTTTGACCTTGCCGTCCGAGTTGCGCGCCGCAAGCACGTCCTGCTGGACGGGGAGGGTCTCCACCACAGTCACGCCGGTTACTGCGCTTTGGTCCCGATGCACTTCCATCAAGAGCTGCCCCGGAGGTACTGCAGCGGCCAGAGAGGCATCGTCGACCAACGTTCCCCTTTGGTCGATTATCTGGGATAACCTGTCGGCGGTTTGGGCCAGCGCACGCGGCAAACTTTGCCTTGTCCCGTCACCCGCCAAGCTCAACCGGTACTGAGGGGAGTCGAATGTTTCCACCCCAATAGAGCGGTCCGCGGCTAATATGCGGTCGCCTGCAAACACGGTCCTCGTGGCATAGTTGGGTTTCACGGTGTAGGTAAATTCCAGCCGGCTCTTGGCCGGCTGTGGTTCAGCATAAGTAGGAACCCAATCCAGAGCCTCCCAGGTGGTTTCTTCGGACACCCAACCTTTGGCCGTATAGGTACCGTAAGAACGCGCTTTCCAATACATAGCCGCCGGGGACTCAACTCGCAGCACTTGGAGCGTGGTAGGATTTATGGTTCCCTGGAAAGCCATGGCGTCGCCCCATATCCTATAACCAAGGGGACGTCTGGCCGGGAGACCGGCAAATAGCCTGTTAAAATCATCTTCCCAAGTTTCCAAGGGCGAACGAATAGCCTCGTAGACGTCGTGAGCCGGGCCCACGGTGTTGCCGGTGGGCACTAGAAACGCGACTATCATTACAGCAGCAGCCAGGAAGAAACTGTCGGATACTGACAGGGCCCCCAAATGCCCGTCGTACCGGATGTTGCGGCTTATCCAATTCTGCCGACGGCGCACCGCCTGCACGCGAGCAACCAATAGCAGAGCCGAAAACAAATACAAGCCCAGAAACACACTGGCATTGGGCGGCAGATATGTCAGGTTTGAGAGTAGACCGGCAGAGCCCAATATAAAGACACCCCAAAAATTCCGGTTCCGGCCAAATACCCAAACCGCAGCATACCCGCACAACCAACTGGCGGCCAAGACGCCGAATGCGAAGGGGACTTGGTCTATGTTGATGTCGCCCGCTTTCACCGCCGTGAACCAGAGCTGCAAACGGTCCCACAATTGGGCTGAACTTGCCACCGTGTCTTGCCCGCCTGTAAAGGAAGTCATTTGCCAGACAACGGTCAAGATCCCCACAGCCAACCCAAAAGGGAAAACCAGAATCCCCCAAAACGGCAAGCGGTAGAGGACCAATCCCGTCAACATCCCCAAAAGGAGCACGCCGACCAAGTTCGGCGTTTCCACCCAGTCGGCGTGAACAACCGACCAAACCACTATGATCAGGTTCACCGCCAGCAGCGCAAGCGCAAGCCACCCATCGGAAGGCTGCAATATTCTAGCCAGGCCAAGTGCGCCGTCTTGCACCGATTCGGCGCTAAATCTTCTGCCCGTGTCGACGGGTTCGGCAATATCAGCCTGGCTCATGCCCGGCCTCCCCGGCCGGGACGGGCAGCGATAGCCGCATCACCCCCTTCTATTGGGGCCCTGCTAGACAACGGCGCTCGAAGGCAATCATTTATGGGCACACCCTTTTTGACCAGGTAGCTGGTGACATCGTTGGCAGCCAGCGCTTGAAGGACCGGTTCAATGCTCGGCGCTTCACCAAAGTCTTGAGGGTCAATCATCACGGCGTTAACATTGACGCCCTAGCGCCGCAATTCGCTGATGGCGTGGACCCAGTCAGTTCTGGAGGACGGAGTGATCACCGTCAGGGTGTTGAAGCGGCTGTAGGAAGGCCTCAAGTCATATAGGAACCGCTCCAGACCGACAGTACCGGATGCCCGTACAACCGCCAGGGTCTCCATCAATCTTCCCGGGTGCTCTGGGCTGGTGTTGGGCCGGTGCACATGCCTGTTGTCTCCATTGGCGGCAAGTCCCACGGGAAAGGAAAACTCGGTGAGCCTGGCGATTAATGAGGCCGCCACAATCACCGCAATTTCCTCAGTGTTGACCACCGGGTCGGCGTCCACCCCCACATGAACCCCGGCCTCCATGTCCATCACAACCCAACTTTCGGCGGACAAGCCCATATCGAACTCCTTAACCATCAGCGAGTTCATACGGGCGGTGTAGGGCCAGTGAATCCGGCGATAGCTATCGCCGTCATTGTAGTGGCGGATGGATGCTACATCTGTGGCGATGTGGTCCCAGTGGCGGGTGACACGCCCGTCGCTGGGCAAACTGGCTAGAAGGGGGTCCATGTCGGGTAGGGAATGGGCAGCGGGCAGCACCGTAATTGTTTTGGATTCGAGAAAACGGCGTCGCAGCCGGAACAAGCCAAAGGGGTCTTGGCTGGTTACATCTAGTTCTCCCGTTTGGAATACACCTCGGCGGCTCAGGTAAGTCTCTGTCCGCCAAACGCGGACTTGATCTCCAATTACGGCCAAGCCGCGGCCCGTAGACGGGTCAGGCAGGTCCGTGATCTCCACAACTTCGAGCCATGATTTGGGCAGGCGAATGCGATTCCGAAAACGGATGTGGCCCACCAGGTACTCGCCCACCGTGCCCCGCGTGGCGGTTCGAAATAGGTTTAGGTCGATACCTCGCAAACCCATCCACGACCAAAACAGACCCATGCACAGCAACAATATCAACGAGTAGAAGAACCGGTAAAAGAAGTTGAATCCGGTTCCGAAAGCATAAAATCCAATGACGGCCAGCAAGACCAAGATTGCTATGCTTCGTTTGCTCACTGTTAATCCAGGGGAAATCCAGATTCTTTCTGAAGCGACGGGAGCTATTGTGCCGGTGACCTCGGGCCGGATCAGGGCTCGCTACCGGGTCGCCCCCGGAACAGCCACGCTTTCTAGAAGCTCGGACACCACGTCTTTTTGCGCCACGCCTCGCATCCTTGCCGAGGAGGAAAGGATAATCCGGTGAGCCATCACGGGCACAGCCAGGGCTTTAATGTCGTCGGGAAGCACAAAATCCCGGTCCTGAACAAGGGCCAATCCTCTAGCGGCTCTAAAGAGCCCCAACGACGCCCTGGGTGAGGCGCCCAAGGAGATGTCTTGGTGCCCTCTGGTGGCCTCCACCAAGCTCACAATATATTGGCGTACCAATCGGTCTACGTACACCGATTTGGCGGCGGTTTGTAGGTTGGCCACGTCGTCAGGAGTTGCC
>MUCR01000064.1 GCA_002816455.1 SAR202 cluster bacterium Io17-Chloro-G4
GGGAGAGATTTCTGAGGATGAGCTAGCTGCTGAACTGGAGCGTAGAAACTAGTCGTAGAATCTAAACATCCATTGGTCGTAACAGAAGAGGCCCACGTTTTTTCCGTGGGCCTCATTTATTCTATTCGTATTGCGCGAGACGCTCAATTAGGCGCAAGACAGCTGAGGGATGTCCAATTACCTGCACCTAAGGCAGCGTTGACTGGCTTAGTGCGCCAACTTAAACTGGTGTCTAAGAATTGGCCAGAGCAGGGAGAGGATCGTCATGCCTATTACGGAATTTAGCCGGCCCGTGGTCTACGGTAAGCGGGGGATGATTTGCTCCAACTCTCCCTTGGCTGCATCGGCCGGACTACGGGTGCTTCAGCAAGGCGGAAACGCCTTTGACGCGGCTCTGGCCGTGGCCGCTGTGGAAACGGTGACGCTGGTGCCATTATGCGGGCTGGGGGGAGACTCCTTCATTCTAGTCCACGAAGCCGCCAGCGGCCCAAGCTCCATTGGCAAAGTAACCGGCATCAACAGCAGCGGCGTGGCCGCCGCCGGCGCAACCTCGGATTATTACTGGGCTCAGGGCCACAAGACCATGCCCTTGGAAGGACCTCACGCCGTTGCCGTGCCCGGCGAGGTCGCGGCTTGGGAGGAGTTCCACCAACGGCTCTGCACCGTGCCCTTCGCCGAGTTGCTGGAACCAGCTATCGCCTATGCCCAAGACGGATTTCCTCTCAGCCCCGGTATCAGCCGGTATTTGGCCGCTTCCGTAGCCAAATTGGCCCAGTTCCCCGCCAGCGCCTTACTACTTCTGCCCAATGGAGAGCCTTTGGGTGAAGGCGACACGCTGGTAAATAAGGACCTTGCCACGAGCCTAAATTTGGTGGCCAAAGGGGGAGCCGAGGAGTTTTACCGTGGAGACCTAGCCCGAAGGCTGGTTGAGGGGTTAAATGCCAGCGGCGGGCTATTCCAAGAGGCCGATTTTGCCAGCCACAGGGCAGATGTTTATCAGCCCATTTCCACAACCTATCGCGGGCATACCGTCTACCAGACCCGTCCTCCCTCCCAGGGGTTTTTGCTACTGGAGATGCTTAACCTGCTGGAGGAATTCCCTCTAGGCGAGGTGGACCCCGGTAGTCCTGAAGGCATTCACTTGATGGTGGAAGCCAAAAAAATTGCTTACGCCGACCGAAACCGGCTGGCTGCCGACCCCCTGTTGGTGGACTGGCCGTTGGATGAACTGATTTCCAAAGAGTATGCCGACCAAAGGCGTGGCGAAATCGACCCATCTAAGGCTTCCTCGCCCGCTGTGCGCCAACCGGTGGAAGTGGAGGGAGACACCACCTACTTCTGCGTGGCCGACGGCGATGGAAATGCCGTTTCCTGGGTCCACAGCCTGTCCAACGCCTTCGGCTCCGGCTTTGTCGCCCCCGGCACCGGAGTTATGTTCAACAACCGGGCTGGCCGGGGTTTTAGCTTGGAGCCGGACCATCCGAACATCATCGCCCCGGGCAAACGGACCATGCACACCCTCAACTGTTATATGACAACCAAGGACGGCAAGCCTGCCATTGTGGGGGGCACTCCCGGCGGCGACGTTCAGCCACAGGTCGGCTTGCAAATCCTCACCGGCCTGCTGGACTTCGGCATGGGTCCCCAAGAGGCGGTGGAAGCGCCGAGGTGGTGGAGCTTCCCCGGCACGGACCCGGCGTCGATCAACACCCCGATGGAAGTCAGGGTGGAGCCGGGGATGCCGGAAGACACAATTCGCGGCTTGGAGGCCCTGGGCCACAAGGTTTCTCCTCGTAAGCCCGGTGTCTACGACGGCAAGGTACAACTGATCGTGTTCGACCATCAGCGGGGCGTGCTCATGGGGGCTTCTGACCCCAGGGGCGACGGCCAAGCGGCGGCATTGTAGCGCACGGGAGTAATTCACCGCAGAGAGCGCAGAGCACGCAGAGTAGTTCTAATTTAATTTTCTCTGTGCCTCAGTGTCTCTGTGGCTCATTAGGATACAAAATGTCTGGATTTAGGTTATTGTCCCTCTTCGCCCATCCCGACGACGAAGCTTTCCCCGTGGGGGGCGTGCTGGCGGCCCATGCGTCTAGAGGTGTGGAGATACGCTTGGTCACCACCACGTTGGGCGAGGAGGGAGAGATCCGGCAAGAGGGCGCCGCCACCCGGGAGACGCTGCCTAGGATTCGAGGTATTGAACTGTCCTGCGCCGTCAGGGCTTTGGGACTGGCTAGCCACCGTGTTCTCGGCTACCGGGACTCGGGAATGGTCAATACCCCGCCCAACAATCATCCCAACGCCTACATCAACGCCCCGTCTCAGGAAGTGGTGGAGTTGTTCGTGGAAGAAATCCGCACGTTCAAGCCACAGGTGGTCTTAACCTTTGAACCCGGCGGACTTTACGGTCATCCCGACCATATCGCTGTTTCCCAGCACGCCGGTGAAGCATTTAACCGGGCCAGCGACCCGGCGGCTTTCCCCGGCCAGTTGGTAAACGGCGTCCAGCCACACCAAGCTCAGCGCCTGTTCCAAAGCGCTAGGCCTAAGGGATTTCGCACCATGTGGGCCAACAAGCTGAGGGACGCCGGCGTGGATTTCCCCATTCCCACGCCGGAGCAAGTAGAGCAGGGCACTCCAGAAGAAGATATCCATCTGGAGATGAACGTAGACGGACACCTGGAGGCCAAGATGGCCTGCATTTTGTGCCACCGCACCCAGGTAGCGGCAGACTGGCCCTACCGCCGGGTGCCCAGAGAAGTCACGGCCAGCATCCTGGGCCGGGAGTTTTATATCCGGGCCTTCCCGCCGGTGCGACCCGGCGAGAAGGTTTCAGAAGACTTCTTCGCTGGCCTTGAGCGGTAGGCTCCCTTCGGTTGATTATAAAATCCAGAGTGGACGATAGCTCCGACCCACCGTCGATTCTGCAAGCTTGACGCTGGATAAATATTCCACTACCCGGGCCGTACCGCCAGGTACTTAGCTCTTGGGGCGTTGAATTATTTCTACGCTCACTTCGTCTGGGGCCACAATAAAGGCCACCATGGACCCGGATGGCATGGTCCAAGGTTCGCAGCCGAATTTGACCCCATTAGCTTTCAGGTGAGCCGCCGCCGCTTCCATGTTGTCTACTTCAAAGCCGAAGTGGTCAAGACCGTAACGGGGGTCTGTGGACCCGGCCACCGGGTCTTCGCCCTCTGCCCGACCGGAGATGGTCATCAGTTGATGGCCGTTCAGGGAAAGGTTGATGGATTTTGTTGTTGACAGGGGCCTTTCTGAAGTTATTTCGGCACCGAAGTTGTCGCAGTAGAACTTGGCTGCCGCGTCCGGGTCGCCGCTACGAAAATGAAGATGATTATAGGTAAAGTTCATCGTTCCCCTCCTTTAATTTGGACCCTAAGAGCTGTTTAAAAATAACCGCAGAGATCGCAGAGGCCGCAGAGAAATGGGTTAAATTTTTCTTAGCTCTGCGGTTATATTATAGCTTCTAAGTCTGGCGCATCATCCTAACCCAAGAAATCGGCGGTCCACCGGCCGTAATCGTTCCGGCGGGTTACTTGGGCCATGAATTCCGGCGAGGCTAACTGGGGTGTGAGGTCTCCCGGCGGCGTGCCTTCCCGCAGCGCTTTCAGAGTGTCATGTACCGCTTTAATTGCCGCCGCAAAGGGCAGATGGCCTTGGAGAGCGATGCGAACCCCATTATCCGCAAGAAATTGCTTGTCCGATAGCTCTCCACCGGCGCCGCCCAGTAACAGGGGGATACTCACCTCGGCGTGGACCGCTTGGATCTCTTCCTTGGTCCGGCCACCAGCCAGAAACACGGCATCTACACCGACCTCTTGATAGGCTTTGGCCCGTTTGATGGCCTCGGGCACGCCCGAGATGGCCAATGCGCTGGTGCGGCCAGCAATGACCAGGCTGGGGTCTTGCCTGGCGGCCAAGGCCGCTTTCATTTTGCCGATGCCCTCTTCTATGGTTATGAGTTCGCCGGTTATGAGTTCGCTTTCCCCGGCGGCGCCGAAGCTGCGGGGAAGCACGGTGTCTTCGATGGTAAGGGCCGACACGCCAGCGGTTTCCAGTTCTTCAACTGTGCGCATAACGTTGAGGGCGTTGCCGTAACCATGGTCGGCGTCCACCATCAAGCTCAGATCGCTAGCCCGGCAGATGCGGTGAATCTGCTGGGCGAACTCGGTCAAGGTCAAAACAATCAGGTCCGGTGCGCCCAAAACGGTACCCGAAGCGATGGACCCAGCAAACATGCCTACTTCGAACCCCAGGTCCTGAGCGATTCGGGCCGAGATAGGGTCGAACACCGATGCGGGATGGTAGCACTGGTTGCTAGCCAAGAGGGCGCGGTAGCGCTCTCGGCGTTGGGTCAGGTTCATGGAGGCTCCTTTGGGGGTATACTGGGCTTCACCTGTAGCCGTGGGCCATTTTAGCATACAAAAATCTTGGGGAACCCTTTCTTGTAAGACCGGTTCACCGGGTCTCCATGGGCGTGCCTGAATCAAGACCGCCTTTGTAATCCCGGTGCCGTAAAGAAAGCGGCGAGCCGCCCCAATCCCCTCCTAAAGAACTTCATCTTTATTTGAGGTCTGCCGTGAAAGTTGCTGGTGTGGATTTTAGCGGGGCAAAGACTGACGACCGCACCTGGGTGGCCATGGGCACACTTGAGGGCGAAGTTCTGACCCTGGACGATTGCCGCCCGGTGGTCCGGGCGGAGCTATCCCAGTTGCTGCTGGCAATGCCCATGGGCTCGGTGGCGGCATTGGACTTCCCGTTCTCCGTACCCGAAATTTTTGCCCAGTTCTGGGTTCCCGGCGCCGCCGCCATGCCCGACTTGTGGGACCATGCCTCGGCCATGGACCTAGCCCAATTCTTGGAACTGCGAGACCGTTTCGTTGCCGATCAAGGCGAACCCAAACGTTTGTGCGACCTGCGTTTCCCTGAGTGCTATTCCTGTTTGCACAAAACCAACCCCAACATGGTGCCCATGACCTTCTATGGAATGCGCCTGCTGGGGCCCTTGTGGCGATCGGGCTGCTCCGTACCACCACTTGAAGACATCGCCGAAGTACCAAAAGATGGTAAAGCATCACTTTTGGAGGCCATGCCGGGGGCTGCGCTCAAAGCCATGAAGCTGCCCCACAAGGGCTACAAGAACGGCACGAACGCCCTCAATCTGCGACGAAAGATTCTGGATGAGCTGGAAGTAAGCTCTGGCGTCACGATAAGCAATCTTTCACGATTCCAGGCGCAATGTCTAGAAAGCCACGACGCTTTAGATTCGGTGGTCGCCTCCGTCATTGCGTCTCTGTGGGCCAACGACCCCAGCCTTTTCTGGTGCCCTGACTTGGCGGGTCCGGAGGCCATCGCTTCACTTGAGGGGTGGCTCTACGCTCCGGTCTTCATCTAATCGGTTAATCGGCTCCTGATCGAATTTTCTCACCGCAGAGACGCAGGGTGCGCAGAGTTTTTACCGGATCTTTCTCTGCGCGCTCTGCGCCTCTGCGGTGAATCGGACCCCAATGCCTAGCGGTTGCCGAGCTATAGACAAAACGTTAAGCTGGGTACTGGTCTAAATTTGGACTCAGAACACCCTTAAATATCCTGATAATCTAGGAGGCAATAATTTGGGAATTTTCCGTTTGTACGCAGGGAGCGACGGCCAGTCCCACATCGAAGAAATTAATCTGGCCGACCATCCGGAACTGAACCAGGGTTTCGACGCTAAGAACATCAACTTCCAAGAGTGGCCGCCGGGTCGTTTCGTCGACTGGCACCCCGCCCCCAGACGCCAGTATGTGATATCCCTATCGGGCCAGATTGAGATTGGGCTGGGAGACGGCACAACCAGCCGCTACGGCCCCGGCGACGCCCGGTTGGTTGAGGACACCACCGGCCAAGGCCACACAACCAGGGTGGTGGGCGACCAGCCCAGCATCACTGCAGTGGTCCCTTTGAGTGACTGACGTCTACGAAAATAATCACCGCAGAGACGCAGAGGGCACAGAGTTCTTTTTGATTTTTTCTCTGCGTCCTTTGAGTCTCTGCGGTGAATTTAACCTCGCAAAACGAAACTGAGGAGAAATTGATATGCAGATTGTCAGAGTATTTTCGGGCAGCGACGGCGAGTCCCATTTCGAGGACGTCACCGCAGACGAGTTTGCGGTGATAGCGAACAACGTGGGGCCAGGCGAGGTTACTGTTAACCGGAGAGAGTCGCCAAACTTCTCGGACTACCATACGGCGCCCCGGCGACAGTACGTGGTGAACCTTTCGGGTATCGCCGAGTTCGAGACCGCCGACGGATCTATACGCCGGCTGGTACCCGGGGACGTGCTGGTGGCCGAGGATTTGACCGGCCACGGCCATATCGCCCGCAGCATCGGCGACGAGTTCCGCGTGTCCTTGGCCGTCCCCCTAGCCGAACCCAACTAGGTCTTGCAGACGGCATCCTAGTCGGCGCGGTTTACGTTAATTGTTTTGTGGACAACGAACGAGATTTTTTGAGACGCATGTCCGCGGGTTAAGCCAAAAGGACGGAAGCAACCCTGTCTTATTTTTTAGCATCGTGAGTAGTGCCTCAGACTTCGGGGCTTGCTTAATCCGGCCTAGGAAGCGCCCTTCAGAACGCCGTGCAGCCTGAGGAGCCCTTGTTGGCGGCGGGCGGAGTTCACGATTTTTGCGGTGGCTTCACTGGGCCAAGCCGGGTCAAATAGCTGGGCCGTCATTACCCGTACCAGTCCGTTGTCTTGCAGCTTGCCGAATCTTCGGTAGAGCCCCAATGGGTCTCCCGAGGGAACGCTTCCGGGGTGGAGCCCGTCGAGGGCATGGAGAAAAGGCAAGACCACGTTGACCGCCAAGTCGCATGCCCGGTCTTTGCCCACCAATGCTGGCCGCCCTTTAGCTTCTCCGGACACAGTCAGCGCTGCGATTACCTTTTTGGCGTCGCCAGCTCCGCAGGCTCCCGCCAACCCGGCCACCAGACCTTGGTCTAGAAACCGGTCCAACAATATTGCCGCGCCCATGATCCGGCGGCGCGGGTGATTGGCGGGCCGGAGCCGGAAGCAATGCCATTCTGTGGCCGAAAGAGGAGCGCCAAAGCCAACCCGGGGCAGAGGCTCATTTGCCTCGGGGTCTTCGGAATGGAGGCCGGACAGATGGAGAAGCCACTTAGCCAAAGCCTGGGCTCGGTCTTCCCTAGGCAGTCCAGCCGCACCTTGCGCTAAGGAGGCGTAGGTAGCCCTGGCCGCCAGCTTTAGGAAGGCTTGCTGGTTGTTACGGTAACCAAGCGCTTCCATCAGGTTTTCGTAAAGGGTTTGCTCTGGACTTTGCTCACCCATAAGAAGGGTCTAATACTCCGTCTTGGCGAGAAAACGGCGGTCCCCGGCCAGGTCGAGCAACTCGCCCATTCCGCCCGGGCTTTGCGGAGCCGGGTAGCCCTGCTGGCCCAATAGAGCCCAAAGAGAGGCGTTGGCTGGCGAGGCCGGTGTCCTTGTCCCATTAACCGCAACACTTTCGACCGCAAACAATGGCATCAGAGAGACCACAGGCGCATGCCTGCCGCTTTGCAACTGGGTGTCTTGGCTTTCCACCTCTAAAGCGGCGTGGAGCACAACTCCGTTATAGTTTGGATCGCCGCCGTGGCCGTGGCTTTTCCAGTCCTTCTGGCGCACGTGGATTTCCACATCGCCCCTTACGATTCCTTGTCCTTCCACTTCTAAGAGAGCGTTCCGAAAGTCCGGCCCCGCTCCGGTGCCCAGGCTACCGGGGTAAATGACTCGAATTTTGGTCCCGCCGTGGGTCCGCAGCCACTCTTGGCGTGCTGCCTTCTTCTGCCACAACCGGGCCAGCAAGTGTTCAGGAATCCGGTTTTTCTTACCGTAGTGCTCACTCGCTGGCGGAGTTTCTCGGACCAATTTTTCGGCCAAAACAGCGCTCATAAACGGTACGATAGCATACTTATTTCCCCCACAACAATGGTGACACTGGAACCCCAAGATATAAGTTCTTTAGGAGGGGTTTGGGGCGGCTCGCCGCTTTCTTTACGGCACCGGGATTGCAAAGGCGGTCTTGAATCAGGCACGCCCATGGAAACCCGGTGAACCGGTCTTACAAGAAAGGGTTCCCCAACTGTCCTGAAACAAACCCTATCCTGGCGTGACCACAAATCTACGGCTAAAATAAACTACCCAACCCGCCGGAGGCCCCCCAAATGCCAGAATCCCAGCCCACGAACCTCACTTTCTATGGTCACTGCGCCTTCCTTTGGCAAACGAGCCAAGGGCTTCGCGTCCTGACCGACCCTTACCGCAACATCGAAGACCGGTACTGGTTTACCCGATCATTTCCCGATGTGGAGTGCGACTTGGGACTGATTACCCATGCCCACTTTGACCACGACGCCGCAGAACGATTGCCTGAGGGCGCATCATTGTTGCGTTCGCCCGGCCAGTTTCAAGTCGAGGATGTGTCCATCAAAGGAATCTTGGACATCCACTCAGGAGCCTCAGGCCTACGGGGAATGAAAAATGTGATGTTCTTGATGGAGACCGCGGGCCTGCGTTTTTTGCACATTGGAGATAACCGGGCGGACTGGCCTGAAGAAGTCAGCGTTGCTGTGGGCAACGTCGATGTGTTGCTAGTTACGGTGGACGATAGCTGCCATCTTCTTAGCTACGCCGAAGTTGACTCGTTGATCGAGCGGGTGGACCCCCGGATTGTAATACCCATGCATTACCGGAATCCGTCTCTGATGCCTGAGTCGTGCGGGTTGAAGACGCCGGACCAGTGGTTAGCCACTCAACCCAGCGTGAAGCAATTGAAGGGTCATAGCGCCGATATTTCACGGGAGGAACTGCCTGCTTCGGCGCAGGTCTGGGTTTTCGAGCCATCGCCAGCGTCGCTTTCTGCGCCGGAGGTTGAGCCTCACTAATATTACGAGGGAACCTATTTTGGAAAAGAGGTTCCCTCGTGCTCCCTCCAGAAAACGTTCATCTCTTTGGTCCCAAAAGAAGAGGAGCGCGAGGGGCGAGTCCCTCGCACGTAACTCCCAACCTTGCTCTTTCACTTACGCAGTCGTAAAATGGCCCAAACCGCTAAAGGGGGACTAGAACGCATGGCTAGCCTCAAGCATCCTTTGGAAAATATTCGAGTAATTGACTTGGGCCGCCACCAGGCCGGGCCCAGGTGCGCCCAGGTACTGGCCCGCATGGGCGCCGAAGTTATTAAAATTGAGCGTTTGGGTGGCGAGGAAACCCGCTACCACGGCCCTTGGGTCCGCAAGCAGAGCTCTTATTGGGTCCAATACAACTCGGGCAAAAAGAGCCTCAGCATGGACTTACGCAAGGAACAAGGCAAGGAAGTGCTACGCAAACTTATCGGGGTATCCGACGTCCTAGTGCAAAACTTCCGGCCGGGGACCATCGAAAAAATGGGGTTCGGCTACGAGGTGCTAAAAGAGCTAAACCCTAAGATCATCATGGTAAACGTGTCCGCTTACGGCCAGTTCGGTCCCTACAGCGAAAATATCGGCTACGATCCAATCGGCCAGACCATGTCGGGCATCACCATGGTCACCGGCGAAGAAGGCATGCCGCCCATCCGCACCGGTGTGCCAATTATCGATCGCATAACCTCCCTGCATGCGGCCATCGGCACACTTTCGGCCCTCCACGAACGGGAGATCTCCGGCGAGGGCCAGTCCATGGACGTTTGTTTGGCCGACACCGGATACAGCATGACCGAGATTCCCATCACCGCTTATCACGGCACCAAAACGCCCCCCAAGCGGGGCGATTCCACGGCTCCCCCGAGCGGCATTTATCCCTGCAAAGGCGGTTGGGTTCTTCTTTCTGCTGGCGATCAGCATCATTGGCACCGGGTGTGCAATGCTCTGGGCAAACCCGAATGGCTGGAAGACCCCCGGTTCTCCACGCGCCCGGAGCGCACCAAAAACCGAAAACTCGTGGAAGAAGCACTGGAGGAAACTCTCTCCGAAATGACTATGGAGCAGGCCATCGATCACTTTAGCCGGCACGATGTTGTGGCTGCGCCGGTAAACACCATTCCCATGGCCGCCGAAGACCCCCATCCTTGGGAACGCGGGACCATGGTGGAGGTGGACGATTTCCTGGCTGGCAGCATCGCGGTCTCCGGAGACTACTGGCACTTCAGCCGCACACCGGTTGTTGTGGGCACCACGCCACAAGTCGGCGAGCACAATGACGACGTTCTCTCAGGTATCTTGGGCTATTCTGAGGAGGAAATTGCCCAAATGCGGGAGGACAACGTCATCGGAGAGAGTCACGAATACGATGAAATCCCCGGGTAGGAAATAAATTCAGGAAAAGGAGGTGAGGCCCGGTGGTAGCCCTTTGGAGTCTCCCTTGGAGTCCTGGGCGCCGGAAGAATAGGTTTACTCGGCTGGAGATTGGCAGCAATTATTTCAGAATTCTCCTCTAATGAGGATTGTTTTCGCCTTCCGGGCTTAGGCCCGCTCTTATCGGACTACCACGGGGGCCGTGATGGCTCCTTTATCGAGACTCAACCCCTGGCGCAGGGGCAGCGATTACATAAGCTCCATTTCCGGGGCCACACTGGTCAGCGGCACAGTTGGATTGCTGATCGGCTTGGTTGTGGCGTCGTTGGTGTCCATCCCTCTCTACGGATTGGATGGGTGGATGGGCTGGGGCGTGCCGATCATCGTCAGCGCCTGTTTGGGCGTTTCCGGACTTTGGGTCGGCAGCAACCGCAACCGAGATGTGTCCGCCATGTTCCCCGCATTGGCCAACGCCAGCGGCAACGGGGGCAGAGGGTCCCGCAACGGCAACATCCTTGTTGACACCAGCGCCATCATTGACGGCCGAATAGCCGATCTCAGCGTCACCGGATTTTTGGAGGGAAAGTTGATGGTGCCCAGGTTCGTTTTGGACGAGCTGCGGCACATCGCCGACTCCAGCGACTCCATGCGCCGCAGCCGGGGACGGCGAGGCCTAGAAGTGCTCGGCCGGTTACGCAAAGACAGCACCATACCCTTGGAAGTCTTGGACGTGGGAGTGAACCGTGGAGAGGAGGTAGACGCCCGTTTGGTCCAGTTGGCCCGGAGCATGAAGTCCCCCATTCTCACCACGGACTACAACCTCAACAGGGTGGCGGAGCTTCAAGGCGTGCAAGTGCTGAACGTCAACGAACTGGCCAACGCCCTGAAATCCATTGTTTTACCCAGCGAAGAGTTGCGGGTCAACATCGTCCAAGAGGGGAAGGAACCGGGGCAGGGCGTAGCTTATCTGGACGACGGCACCATGGTGGTGGTAGAAGGGGGAAGGCGCTATGTGAACGCATTTCATGACGTGGTGGTGACCCGGGTTCTGCAGACGGCGGCCGGCCGGATTATTTTCGCCCAGCCCAAGGGCGACTGATCCGTGACACAAATTTCCGGTCTTTCCATTATGCTCACTAATAACCATGCCCAAGAATAACGAGTCCAAAATCGGCGCCGTCGTCGTCGCCGCTGGCACGAGCAGCAGAATGGGCGGCATCGACAAGATTTTCGCCCCAATCATGGGCGTGCCCCTGGTAGCATATTCTCTGGACCAGTTAGAAGGCTTCTCTCGGGTTAATCAAATTATCTTGGTGCTGGACCATGCCTCCCTGGAGCGTGGTCAAGAGTTGGTCCTCCAACGGGGGTATAAGAAAGTCCGCTCGGTTTGCCCCGGAGGCCTCAGGCGTCAAGATTCGGTGCTCCAGGGGATTCAGACGCTGGAACCCTGCGATTGGGTGGTGGTTCACGACGGCGCTCGCCCATGTCTTGACTATGCCGTCCTAGAAAGAGGTTTAGAATCGGCGGTGGAGACGGGGGCCGCCGTGGCCGGTGTGCCGGTCAAGGACACGATAAAGGCGGTGTCGCCCCAGCAGTTGGTGGTGAACACCCCTGACAGGCAGGGTCTGTGGGCGGCCCAGACTCCCCAAATTTTCCGTTACGACTTGCTCTTAGACGCTCATCAGCGCTGCACCGAAACCGTGACCGACGATGCGGCCATGGTGGAAAGCTTGGGGCACAAGGTGAAAATGTTCCTGGGCTCCTACGAAAACCTAAAAGTAACCACCCCAGAAGACCTGGCCCTAGCCGAAATATTCCTACGGGCCAGGACAAAAGTTCTTTAGGAAGGGTCTTAGGGAAACCCTTTCTTACAAGAAAGGGTTTCCCTAACGTACCCCGGGCTCGACGATGGTTGAACCAAATCCAATAGATTTTCGTGTAGGCATCGGCTTCGACTCCCATCCTTTGGTGCCCGACCGCCGGTTGGTGTTGGGCGGTGTTGAGGTGCCTTTCCACTTGGGTCTATCGGGTCACAGCGACGGCGACGTGCTGGTTCACGCAATCATGGACGCTCTTTTGGGGGCAGCCGCCCTGGGGGACAAGGGAGTCCACTTCCCCTCCAGCGACCCCCAATATAAAGACATATCGAGCCTGGCGCTGCTGACCCGGGTAGCTGATTTGGTCCACGGCGCCGGATGGCGAATATCCAACGTCGATGCTACAATGTTGGCGCAAAATCCCAGGCTGGGACCGTACCTGGACACCATGCGGGCTCAGGTTGGAAGTGCCCTTTCCACTACCGCCGACCTGATCGGCATCAAGGTCACCACCACCGATTTTTTGGGGTTCGTCGGCAGGGAAGAGGGCATGGCCGCTTGCGCCGTGGCTTCATTGATCAAGGAGGCCTGACACTTGATAAAGGGGCCTTAATTTCCAGACGATAGGTTTTACCCTAATATTCGCGACAATGACGGAGCTTTGAAAACTCGGCTATGAGGCTGTACAACACGCTCACCGGCCAGGCACAAGAGTTCGTACCCTCCGACGGCAATACCGTCAAAATGTATGTGTGCGGGGTGACCCCTTACTCATCCACCCATGTGGGGCACGCCCTTAGTTACGTGGTTTTCGACGTCTTGCGCAGGTACTTGGAGTTTTCGGGATACGACGTGCGCCACGTGCAGAACTTTACCGACGTGGACGACAAGATCATTCAGCGGGCCCAAGAGCAGGGTATAGACTCCAAGGAACTGGCCGAGCAATTCATCCAAGACTTCTTTCGCACCATGGACGCCCTGAACGTGCAGCGGGCCCACGTTTACCCCAGGGCCACCCAGGAAATCGAACCCATAATCGCAACCATCAAGGACCTAGTCGAGAAGGAATTTGCCTACCCTGCCGGTGGCGACGTGTTTTTCAGGGTCACCCGCAAACCAGACTACGGCAAGCTGAGCCACCGCACTCTGGACGGCATGATCGCCGGGGCACGGGTGGAGGTGGACGAGCACAAAGAAAACCCCATGGACTTCGCTTTGTGGAAGGGCGCTAGGCCCGGCGAGCCGTCGTGGGAAAGCCCTTGGGGACCGGGCCGCCCCGGCTGGCACATCGAGTGCACCGCCATGTCCACCACGTATCTGGGCGAGTCTCTGGATATTCACGGCGGCGGCCAAGACCTGATATTTCCCCACCACGAAAACGAAATCGCCCAGAGCGAGGCCTCTACCGGTTACGAGCCTTTCTCCCGATACTGGGTGCACAATGGCTTGCTGAGGTTGGGTGAAGACAAAATGAGCAAGTCTCTGGGCAACCTGGTTTCGGTGGAAGATGCCTTGGAAAACCATGACCCGGACTCCCTTCGGCTCTACTTCCTTTCATCCCATTACCGCAGTCCCTTGCAGTTCACCGAAGAAGGCTGTGCCGCAATGTCCCGAAGCACCGAGCGTTTGCGCCACGCCCTAAGCCGGGACGAAGATAATTCCGGCCAGGCGCTGGACCCGGCGCCTTACCGGGAGAAGTTCCTGGAAGCCATGGATGACGACCTCAACACCCCCAGGGCCTTGGCCGTACTTTTCGACATGGCCAGGGACATTAACCGGTGCCTGGATTCAGGCGGTCAGGCAAAAGACGCTCAGACCGCCTTGCGCGATTTGGGCGGCATCGTGGGAGTTACCTTTGCGGAACCCGGCGTGGCTACCCAGGAGAGATTGGCGGCCAAGCCTTTTATCGAGCTTTTGCTCAACACCCGAACTCAGCTTCGCCAAGCGAAAGAGTATGACTTGGCCGACCAGATTCGCCAAAGCCTCGAGCAGCAGGGAGTGTTCGTCGAGGACACGGCCCAGGGGACCAACTGGGAGTACCGGCCCAACCGGGAATCATAGGGTTCCACCAAGAGATTAATCTCGATATCCAATTCCGATCCATGTCATTTTGAGCAAAGCGAAAAATCTCTTATCGTGACCACGAGATTCTTCGGTCGCTCCGCGCCTTCAGAATGACATTAAGAAAATGACCCTGGTAATGCCGCTTGGGAGGGCCAGCGGCCCCTCAAGGCTCAGCTGGGCTCTCTAATAATCGTGATAGATAATCCCAAATCAGAACTTCTGGCAAATTCCTTGGCGAATATAGTTGGCGAGGAGCACGTCCTCACCAGTCCCTACGACTTGGACCGCTACTCTGCGGACGCCCTGCACCCGTTCCGAGCTTACAACGCAGCAAGCTCCTTCGACCAGCTCGCCCAAGTAGTGGTGCGCCCGGCCACCACCGATGAAGTTTCCAAGATCGTGGTGTTGGCCAACAAGAACAAGACACCGCTAATCCCCTATGGCGGCGGCACTGGCGTCATGGGGGGCACCATGCCCGTCCGGGGCGGGATTATTGTCGACTTGAGCCGGATGAACCGGGTCTTGGAGGTGAGTTGCACTGATTTAACCGCTCGGGTGGAAGCCGGTGTAGTGTTGGCTGACTTGGTGGCGGTATTAGCCGAGGACGGTCTGATGCCGGGCCACGACCCTTACAGCGTACCCATCGCCACCGTCGCTGGCGCTATCTCCACCAACGGCGTGGGCTACCGGGCGGCGGCCTTCGGTCCCATGGGAGACCAGGTTGTAGCATTGGGAGTAGTGCTCCCCAGCGGCCAAGTGCTAAACACTCGCCCCGTGCCCATGTATTCCTCCGGTCCCGGCCTGAACCAACTCTTCATCGGCAGCGAAGGCGCATTTGGAATCATCACCCAAGCAACTATCAATGTATTTCGCCTACCTGAGGCTCAAGCCTTCGCCACCGCGTCTTTCGACAATTTCGACGCCGGATTCAACGCCGCCGCCGAGCTTTTGGCATTAGGAATACGCCCAACACTGCTGGACCTGACCGAAGAGGACGACGGCATACTCCTACACCTGCTCTTTGAGGGTTTCGTTGAAGGCGTGGCCGCCCAGGAGCAACGTTCAAAGCAGGTGTGCGCAGACTTTAGTGGGCGGAATATAGGGTCCGAGCCTACCCTGGCCTATTGGAGGGACCGGCATGAATCCGGGGAGAACTACAAACGGACCGCATTAGGCAAACCGCGACAGGAACGTTGGGACCGGACCGGTTGGCGAAGATTCGACTACCTACATCTGGGACTGCCCATCTCCAAGGTTTTGGAGTACCGGAAGCGCTGCGACAAGATTATGGAGGGCCGCGGTGTTCGGACGGTGGAATACGCCATCTGGAGCCGGCCGGAGCTGTTTTCCATGCTCCTAGTATGCGAGGACCGCTCCGAAGCCCAAGCCCGGGATAGCCTGGGCCGGGTGGTGGAAGAGGTGCTCACACTTGCCCAAGACATGGGCGGCGTCATGGAGTATTGCCACGGCGTTGGGGTCAAGCTTAATCACCTGTTGGTAAGGGAAATGGGCGTCGGTCAAGATGTGGTGCGCAAGCTAAAGCAGGCTATAGACCCTTCAAATATCATGAACCCCGGCAAATTGGGCTTGTAATCACAAGCCTTCCCTCTGACTAACGGCTAGCGCTCCTACGTAGCCGATTCCACGGCACACTCCGTCCCTCACGGCCCATCTCTGTATCAAGGTCAATGATCGCCTTAATCAGGGCAGAGTTTCGCGAGAAACGTTGCCGTTTGACACCAATTCGGAAGTCGTCGCAATAACCGAAAACGTTGTCAGAATACTATTGAAGAATAAAATATTTACAGCTTAGGGAACAAATAGGTAACCGGTTTCGTCATAGATGGTGAGGCAATTATTACAACGAAATTAGGCTGTAAACAGGGGAGGAGATCGGCCATGAAAACGAAACTGGGGACAATACTTGCGGTGGGAGTCATTTTGTTATTGCTTGTCGGCGCATGTGGGAACAGCTCCACCGGCGCCGGTAATACCCGGGTGACGCCGCCGACGGCCAGCCCGGTCGCCACGCCGGCACCTGCGTCTACGGACCCCGCTACACTGGACCCCGCTACACTGGAACCAACGCCTACTGAACCCACAACTACTGAGCCAGCCCCGACCGAGCCCGCCACCACGGAACCGGCACCCGCCGAGACGAAAATGGTGGTCACACCCGCACCAGTGGAGGAAATTAAGGTCGTGTTTTCTGGCTCGGATCCGGGAGAATACACGTTAGAAATTGTTTCCGGTTTGCCCGGCGGCTGCGCTAAGTTCACCGAATATGCCACATCGATTGATGGCAACGCTATTGCGGTTACGGTGACCAACTTAGTGCCAGCGGAACCGGTCCCCTGCACCGCCATCTATGGCAGGCACGAAGGCGACGTAAGGCTGAGCTCAGAATTAATGCCGGGAGAGACTTACTCTGTCACGGTCAACGGCGAAGTAACCAATGCCTTCACCGTTAGGGACGAATCTGCCGAGGAGATGGTAGAGGCGCCATCCCCCATTGATGATGTCGCGGTGAAATTTACAGATGCTGATCCGCCTGAGTACGTGCTGGTTGTGGTCTCCCGGCTTCCCCTTGGCAGCAGCTGCTCCCGGTTTAACGGCTACGACGTGACCCGCCCAGCCAGTGGAATAATTGAGGTGAGGGTGACTCATTTGGAGTTAGTTGCCCAGAACGTCCCTTGCACGGAGGACTACCCCGCCGTCTCCACGGGAATACCTTTGGGAACAGACTTCACGCCTGGCGAGGCTTACAAGATCGCGGTCAACGGCGAAATGACCAATAACTTCATCGCCCGAACCCCGCAGAGCGCCAAGATGGCCGTCAAAACATCCCCAGTGCATAGCGCTGAGATTTTGATATTGGAGTCGGCGCCTCCCAGGTATCAGCTAGTGGTCATCTCCCGGCTCCCTCTCGGCAGCAGTTGCTCCCAGTTCAACGGCTACGACGTGTCCCGGCCATTTGCCAACAACATCCAAGTAATCGTCACTCACCTGGAAGTTACCGGAGAAAACGTGCCCTGTACCCGGGACTTGCCAGTGGTCGAGACGAATATCCCCTTGGGCAGCAATTTCGATTCAGCCCAGGAGTACACAATAACCATCGTTGAAGAAGAGACGCTGACGTTCACGGCCCAATAGATTGAGGCTCGGGTCAATCGAACTTATCAACTCACGCTTGCAGACTCTCGACCTAGAGTAAAGCCTATATCGGCTACCAAGGAGTTTGCTAGGATCCCCCCAGCAACATTTGATACTAATCTGGGCGATATATCTATTGACGGTAGGTGAGTTAAGGCATATCATTAATTATGATGTAATTAACCAGATGTTATCTAATAACACTGGGGTACTAGCTTCACCAAATCTGGAATAAAGGACTGGCCAGGAAAATGCACAACACACACCTTCACATACGGTTGGAGAAAGTCGCCTCGGGAGTCTGGGGATTGGTAACCGCCTTTGATGGCTGGATGGGAGGCACGCCTCATAGCCGCCGCTTTCGGGAGCGGGAGGAACTCCGGGAGACTCTGGCTATGAACAATCCTCGCAATTTGATTGTTTAGTCACGAAGTAGCCTAAGTCCCGGCTACTCTGGGCACCAACTTAACCTGTAAGTATTCGGCCGGGGCATTGGTCTGCGCTTAAGCAGTAGACCAATGCCCCGGCCGATGTATTTTTGTAGGCCACGACCAAGAAATCCCCCCACCACACCGCCTCAGTCCATAAAGCCAGCCTCCTCAAGCCCAGCCGCATCCAATATCCGCTTACCTGGAAAATCACTAGCCGTTTGGTTACAATTGCGAATCCGGCCACTCTGAGCCGCTGAATCAAATAATGGCGGCAGCTACAGCTCCGTGTCTCTCGCCACCGAATATTTAATTTAGGAGCCAATGCTCCATGATTAATCCCCAGGTATTCGTCTCCCGCCGAATTTTCCCCGAAGCCTTGGACCTGCTTAGCCAAGTTGCAGAGGTTGAGGTTTGGCCCGAGGAACTTCCGCCCAACGCCGGGGAGCTTGAGAACAAGATTGCCAATGCCGATGGTGTCTTGACCACCATCATGGACCGCGTCGACGCTCCGCTGCTGGCCAAGGCACCTCGGCTAAAAGTAATTAGCCAGCTTGCGGTGGGCTTAGACAACGTAGATGTGGCCGAGGCCTCACGCCGAGGGATC
This sequence comes from SAR202 cluster bacterium Io17-Chloro-G4, assembly GCA_002816455.1. Lineage (GTDB taxonomy): Bacteria > Chloroflexota > Dehalococcoidia > Lucifugimonadales > UBA3495 > UBA1141. Next base: position 18,394 of record MUCR01000064.1, read on the forward strand.
CTTGTAGGCTACACCCCCGGCATTCTGTCCAAAGCTACGGCGGACGTGGGCTTTGCTTTGTTGTTGTCCGCCGCACGGCGCATTGGTGAGAGCGAGCGCTGGGTGCGTGCCGGCGGCTGGGAGATGTCCTTCCATCCCATGTATTGGCTGGGCGCGGAGGTGAACGGCGCAACATTGGGCATCGTCGGGTTGGGCCAGATTGGCCTCGAGATGGCCAAAAGAGGTCTGGGATTCGACATGAGGGTCATTTACCACTCCCGTACCAGGAAGCTAGAGCTTGAAGAGCGGTATGGCCTGGAATACGTGGCGCCCCAAGTATTGCTCAGCGAAAGCGACTTCGTCTCCCTGCACGTTCCATTGACGCCGGAGACCCGCCATTTCATCGGCGAGCAGGAACTGCGCATGATGAAGTCCACAGCCATTCTGATTAACCTGGCCCGTGGGCCGGTGGTGGACGCCAAGGCCCTTTACACCGCGCTCAACGAAAAGTGGATTCAGGCGGCGGCCTTGGATGTCACCGACCCGGAGCCCATTTCTCCGGACGACCCATTGTTGACCCTAAGCAACCTGGTCATATCGCCCCACATCGGCAGCGCCTCCGTCACCACAAGGAAGGAGATGTGCATGATGGCGGCTAGAAACTTGGTAGCCGGACTGAAAGGCGAGCGGCTGGAAAATTGCGCCAATCCGGAACTTTACCCATCCAAGGGTTTATAAATATGGGGAGATTGGGAACCAGCGGTGTCTGGAGGAACTCACCGCAGAGAACGCGGAGTTAAGAACGAACGAAATCTCGGCGGCCTCTGCGAACTCTGCGGTAAATATGATGACCCAGGGGAACCAAGCGCCCAAAACGCCACAAGCGCTGGTTGGAAGCGGGTCAGGGGTGTGGACAATTTGCGGCGGAGAGGGCGGGATTCGAACCCGCGAGAAGCTGGTGGCCCCTACGCGATTTCCAGTCGCGCCCGTTCGTCCACTCCGGCACCTCTCCGTAATAATCCCGGGAAGAACCCGTAAAAAACCGCAGAATCCAAACCCGCTTTTTGCCATCCCAGAAGCACGGTCAGTAACGGGCCCAGTCCACGGTACTCAGACATTATATTCAACGCTCGGTGGGACTGTCCACCCGCACGCAATTGATTCCCGCTTTCGGAAGTCATTCCGGCGTCCGAATTTCGGGGCTTTGAATGGCCGTCCCTTGTACCCTATAATGATTGGCTGAATGCTCCCCTAAATGTTCAATGCTAGCGAATAGACTGGGGAATTCAGGCGGGGCGATCCCCAGTGTGGGAGCAAGACCAAATCAGCAATCACTTACAGGAGCGGGAATTTTTATGGCCGACGCAGGCTACGTAAAAGTCGCACAACTAGACGAACTGTCCCCCGGGGAGATGATGATGGTGGAGATGGGAGCCGAAAGGATCTTATTGGCCAATGTAGACGGGAACATTCACGCGGTCGAGGACATCTGCTCCCACGCTTACGCGTCCCTTTCCGAGGGAGACCTCAACGGTCAGGAAGTGGAGTGCCCGCTCCACGGCGCAGCCTTCGACCTGGCAACGGGAGAGCCGATCACACCACCGGCAACAGAGGCTGTAAAAGTATATGAGCTGCGGGTGGAAGGCCAAGACATCTTGCTGGGTCCCGCCAAGTCCTAGACGGCCGGATTAGGCTCTAAGTCCACCACCCGGAATCAGCGAATAACCTGTTCCGTTGGCTCCCAGCAACCGCCTCTTCATTTACCAAGGGACCAATCCCTTGGTAAATGAAGAGGCGGTATTCAGGATTTCCGCCTGGGAGAAGGGCCAGTAGACCACCCACACCTTGCCCAAGATGTTCTCTTCCGGCACGGCGCCCCAACTTCGCGAGTCGTTGCTGCTTCGGCGGTTGTCACCCATTACGAAATATTCACCATCACCCATTAGCACTGGCGCCGACCTGGACCTGTCGTGAGAGGTTAAGTAGGGCTCTTCCAATACCACGCCGTCAATATAGGGTATGCCCGAGACCACTTCCACTTCCTCACCAGGCAGGCCAATCACCCTTTTGACGAAGTCCTTGCTAGGGTCTCGGGGGAAACGAAAGACGATCACCTCGCCCCGTCTTGGCGGGTGGATGGCAAAGTGATTTGAGGGCGTGTTCTCGTCCCAAAAGGGAATAACTTTGGAAAGACGGCTGGTGTCCAGTTTAAAATAGACCAGCTTGTTGACCAGCAAGAATTGCCCGCTTTTGAGGCTGGGTAGCATGCTGGAACCATCTACTTTAAAATTCCTGACGCTTCCTTGGATGACCAAGAACACGATTAAGGCCAGGATGAGGGCTTCCGTTATTTCTCTTATGGCGCGTGACATGTGCAACCGTCGGGTTAATTTCTAAGAAAGGCCTTTGGGATGGCTTGGTCGTAATAAGCTGAAAATAAATAGACCCGGGCTTAACCAACTCCGCCGCCCGGGCACATGGGCCATCAAAATTGTTGGGGTTCATTATATCATCGGCGGCGGCCCTGAACCGGGTATCCTGGGCTGCGTTGTGTCTAAATAATCATCCTGATACAATCGGCGGCATCCAGCTAAAGTGGCTTAATCATCACCCAGGGCCTGCTTGCCCTGGGTAATTCCAGTAGTCACTCAGGACTAAGAAACTTGGAGAGGAACATTCTATGAGTTGGAAGTTCGAAACGTTGAGCAAACCCCAGCGCGGTATCTCTGAAGGTCCGGTATGGGACGGCGAGGCCCTTTATTACACTCACATTCAAGCCAGCCGCATCTTGCGCTTCGACGTAAAAACCGAGGAGATCACCGAGGCGCAGGCAGGCACCAACCGGACCAACGGTCTTTGTTACGACGCCCAAGGAAGACTTTTCGGCTGCTGCTCCGGAGGACGCTCCATCGTGCGTTTCGACCCCGACGGCACCACGTCAGTCATCGCTGACCGTTTGGATGGCGCAAGGATCAACACACCGAATGACTTGGTGGTTGACCGACAAGGCCGTATTTGGTTTACAAACCCGTGGAATGCCGGAAACACCGACGCCACCGAAATCGAAGAGTTGGACAACCGCTCCGTGCTGATGGCCGCTCCGCAGGCTGATGGCACTTACACCGTTACCAGATCCACCTTCGACACCACCATGCCCAACGGTATCCTGGTTTCCATAGATCAAAGCACCTTGTACGTTGCGGAGAGCAATAGCGACCGGAACGATATCGACCGGGAATTGCGTGCCTATCCGATTAACGACGACGGTACCCTGGGAGCCTACCGGGTACTGCACGCTTTCAGCAAGGATTCCACCGGAGTGCATCGGGGCATCGACGGCATGTGCCTGGACATAGATGGTAATATCATCGCCACCGCCGGTTGGAACCGGGCGGGACCGGGGCCGCTGATTTACGTTTTCGCACCCAACGGCAGGGTCATCGAGACCCACCGGACGCCCTGCGACATGCCCACCAACTGTTGTTTCGGTGGGCCCGACATGACCACGTTATTTATGACCAACCTAAACGGCCAGCTTTTCCGGGCGAAGACGGACCGGATAGGCTGGGTCATGTATCCTTAGTTCGCGCTCAAAGCAATCCAGGTGACTCGAACGAGGTTTTTCATCAATTAAGAATAATCACCGCAGAGATCACGGAGTTCGCAGAGAAATCCGATCGAAATTATCCTTAACTCTGCGTTCTCTGCGCGCTCTGCGGTAATAATACGAGTTTTTGCTGGCTTAGACTCCGTCGAGACCATCGTTAGATGCGAGGCGCAAGAAGGGAAATTAATGTCGATAAGGGACCATGGTTTTGGCAGAAGACAACTCCGCCAAGGAGGCGGGCGGGGCACCGGGGACGATCATGTGGACAGTATGTACGGCAGCACTGAGTTGTCTATCTACCGAACCCCAAACACCAAGCCCAAGGGATACGAAAGCCTCAAGGCGTTTGTGGAAGCTAAAGGTTGCGAGATCGTATTTACCAACGAAGCGCCTCCGGAGTTGAGCCGTCATGAGACCCTGCGCATCACTCATCAAAAGGCAGAGCCCATCCCAATTGAAGTGGTGACGCGAGCCCACCGCTGGGCGCACAACCGCAACTACCTACACAGCTTCTTCCGCCCCATGTATCAGTAGGGTATCGACACGATTTAGCCGAATATTTAGCCTGCCGGTTAAAGGCGGCCAACGTCGGAAAAGGATGGTCAAAATTGGGATTTGGCGCATTCTAACTAATGAGTAGGGTCCTCCCACTCGGTAGGATGCAGGCACTAACGCAACCAGTGATTCGGAGGCCAAGCATCACGCTTTGGCGCACAAATAGGCGAACTCATCCTTGGCCGGGTCGGTCAACCGGCTGTATTCCATTATCACCGAGGCGTTTTTCGCCACTTGCTCACCGTCCAACTTGGCTATCAATGCTAGAGCCATGTCTATACCGGCGGACACTCCAGCCGAGGTGATGATTCCAGTTTGGCTGGCGCCGTCGACCAAATCCACCCACCTGGGCGACCCGTTCCAGTTCACCTTGGAGTTTTGCTCCAGCACCCAGGACCATGCTGTCTTGTTGCTGGTGGCTTCCTTGCCGTCTAGGATGCCGGTCTTCGCCAGGAGGCCAGCGCCGGTGCAGACAGTGGCGATAATATCAGCTTTTCCGCAGGCGGACTTTAGCGAGTCGATGAAGTCAGCATCGTTCACCAAATCCCGGGTTCCCTGGCCGCCGGGTATCAGCAGAATGTCGTAATCCACATCGTCGGTAAAACTGTGGTCCACCATCACCGCCGGGCCTGTTCCGCTTCCGGTGGCAACCGGTCCCTTGGCTTCCCCAAGGGTGATGACTTTATACAAAGGCTTGGACGAATCGGGTTTCGTCGGTTCGTCCGGATTGGTCGCAAAGGCAACTTGGAAAGCCTGTATCGGTCCCCACAAGTCCAAAGGGGCCATCTTGTCTATCACAACGGCGGCAACTGTTTTCATGGATTTTCCTCACTGGCGGCTCGGGTAAATTTTCTAGTCATTTGCCATCCTAGGCAGAATGTTCAAAGTCACGCCTGGAACTCCCTACGGGCCGGCCCACTAGATTGTTCTATATTAGGGAACGGTTCGCTAGGACTTCAACCGATTGAAGGCCGACAGGCGGTTTATACCATGCTCTTGGTCGAAATCGGGCGCGCTGAGCAACTGGCCGGTCATCGTCTCCGGTGTCTGCAAGGCTAGGAAGACGGCAGCCTCGGCGATGTCTTCGGGCAAACGCATCCGTTTGTGGACGTCTAAGAGGGAAATGGTGGTGAGCCCAGCAGGTGTCGCACTTGCGACCCGCCGGTTATGAGCCGATTGCTTTACCACTGACTGCCCTTTGAGCCAGTTTCAATAATCCGGTGACGGGAACCAGTTGCTCTTGCAACGGGTCGACACCAAGGTGAAACAGTTGCAAAGTTGTAGCTCCCAATAGCGGAGTGACGCCTTGGGGCCCGAAGACTACTTGAGTGGTGCGCTCCCGGCCATCTAAGCGTAACCGCGCTTCACCCACATCGTACTCCACGACGGTCTCGTCAGCGAGGCTATATGCGAACCGATCCACCGCCGTGATTCCCAAACCTTCCAATATCTCCCGTGGAAGGACAGTATCGCTTGACCCGGTATCAACCAGCGCTTCGACTTGAACGAATTGCCCGCCAGCTATGTCGCCGACATGAAGAGCTACTGAGAAGGTGCCCATCTGGCTCCCATGCAATTTAGAGCATTTTTTGGCTGGTGCGAAAATGCTTGGTGGGCCCGGCAGGTGTCGAACCTGCAACCCGTCGGTTATGAGCCGACTGCTCTACCGCTGAGCTACGGGCCCAATTTGGATGCCTAAAAGAAGCTTATTCTCCGGTGCGGAAGGTGTCAATATAGTCTGGGTTCAGCTGTCCTCGTTCGTAACAGTGACCCGTACTAACAACAAGCCATGTACCAACCCGTGGTTCGACAGGCTCACCATGAGCGGAGTTTGTGGGGCAAACATGATTTGTGGGGTAGAAATTGTGGACTTTGTGAGGCAGAAATTGCGGAGATTGTGGGGCAAACGTCAGGGCTAAATCCTAAATCCCCAGTTGCTCTTTATAGTCGGAGTCCCAGGCGGCGATTAAACCCCTTTCCAATGCTTGCTCAGGGTGTATTTTAGGGCTGGGTTCGCCGGTGGTTGGCACCGTGGCTATTACGGCGTCTTGGACCAATTCCCGGTATGCGCCGTCGTCCACTCCTAGCAAGTCCTGGAGCAGCGTCTCGTTGTGCTGGCCGAACGTGGGTGAAGGGCCTTGAACCTTGAGCGGGCTCTTGGAAAACTTGTATGGACGTCCAATAAATGGCCGGGTTCCCATATCCCGCTCCGGGGGATAAGTGACTCGTTCCAGAAATCCCCGGCTTTTGTAGTGAGGGTCGAAGTGAACATCTTTGCCGGTAAGCACCGGACCGGAAGGAATGCTCTGTCGCTGCATCAGGTGCATCAATTCGTACTTGTCCACGGTCGAAGTCCAGTTGGTGATAATCTCGTCTAATTCGTCGTGGTTACGTTGCCTAGCCAAGATATCGACAAACCGCTGGTCTTGCGCCAGGTCTTGTTGGCCCAATAACCTGCAAAGCGAGCGCCACTGCTCATCGTCTCCCACAGAGAGCGTAATCCATTGGTCCTCGCCCAAGGCGCGGTAGCAACCCTGGGGAGCGCGGGTTTGGTGCCGATTGCCGATCCTGGCGCCCTCTCGTCCATTAGCTATGGCGTCCATGATGTACTCGGAGGTGAACAGCACGCCAGCCTGGTACATACCCATGTCGACCCATTGGCCTTGGCCGGTCTTGTTCCGGTAGCGGAGGGCGGCGCCGATGGCGAATAGGGCCGTCCAGGTTGACAAGAAATCGACGAAAGACGCCCCGGCTTTGGCTGGCGGTCCATCCTGATAGCCGGTGATCCAGCAATGCCCGTGGGTCGCCTCCTGGGTGGTGGCTTGTGCGGGATATCCGGAATATGGACCGTCTCCATGGCCGTAGCCCGTATTCGACACCATGACCAAGTCCGGTTTAATATTGCGCAGGCTGGGGTAGTCTATACCCCAGCCACGCATCACCCGTGGCGTGAAATTCTCCATCACCACATCGCTGACGCTGACCAACTGCTTAAACAATTCCCGGCCCCGCTCATCGGTCATGTCCAGGGTCAAAGAGCGCTTGCCTCGGTGGATCAAGTTATAAGTCGATGGCCGGTTCCACCAATCCTTGCCGTGTTCGCCTTCGGGGAACGCGCCGGCGTAGCCACCCGTGCGGGTAACATCGGGGCGGCCAGGCCCCTCGACCTTGATGACTTCGGCCCCCATGTCCGCCAATAAGCCGCCGGTGTAGGGCAGGGCAAAAACGTAAGTAGAGTCCAAGACCCGGATTCCGTCCAATGGCAGTGTCAACTTTTCTCGTTCCCTCGTTGCTTGACGTTAGGTTGCCACAGAGGCACAGAGGGCACGGAGTTTTTCTAAATCTCTGTGATCTCTGTGTCTCTTGGGTTAATAATCTCGGCTAAATCACGTTTAACTGTCGCAGGCGGTTCAGGTCTTGTTGGGAGTAGCCCAGGCCGTCCACGTAGATTTCTTGGTTGTGTTGACCCAAGGTGGGCGCAGGAGCGCACTGGCCGTAAGGCGTTAGGCTCAGATTGAACAGCACCGCCGGGACTTTTATCTTGCCTATAACCGGATGTTCGATTTCCCGGTAAAAATCCCGAGATTCCAGCTGAGCGCATTCCGCCAACTCCGACGGCGTTTGCACCAATCCGAAGAGCATCCGCGCTTGAGCCGCTTTGGGGAAAAGCTCCCATTTGCTGCGGTTTCTGATGTTATTCAACACGATCTCGTCAAGTTCCTCCCCGTGTTCAGCGCGCTGGACTTGGTCGGAAAACCGCGGTTCAAGCATCTCCGGAGACTCGAAAAACTCTGAAATATCATCCCAAGAAGCTCCACCTCCCGTCTGGACGATGATCCAGCCGTCGGCGCAGGGCATTGGGTGCCCGAACATGCTACCGGAAGGCCGCCTTCTAACAGGAGTGCCGCCGGAAAATGGGTATAGAGTCTGGGTGGCCAACATGGTGGAAGCCACGACCTCAGTTGTGGATACGTCAACGTGCTGACCTTCACCCGTATTAAATTGCATGAATAGGGCCATGGCCGTGGCGGCGGCGGCGTTTAGGCCGCCTTCGTACTGGGCTTGGAAGCCGCCGTGCTTCAGCGGCTCCTGACCCTGAACGCCGCTGATACTCATGATCATGCCCATAGCGTAGTTGACGATTTCTTCTCCCAGATATTGGCTGTAGGGACCGTCCTGGCCGAAGGGAGTTATGGAGGTCATGACCAATTCGGGGTTAATCTCGGATAGCTCTTGGTAGCCAACCCCCAATTGGGAAAGATGCCCGGGCCGGTAGGCCTCGATAATAACGTCCACGTGTTGTGCCAGCTGCTTCAACAGGGAGCGGCCGGTGGCGGCTTCCAGGTTTAACGTTGCCCCTTTTTTGTTCAGGTTCATCACCAGGTTAAAAAGGCTCTTCTCCGGGTGAGGGTCGTCGCCGAAAAAGGGGTCCATTTTGCGCGAGGCGGCGCCCCCAGGCGGCTCTAACTTCAGCACGTCCGCGCCGTAATCGGCCAGTAGCCTGGCACAAAAAGACCCAGCGATGTCCTCGCTCAAGTCCAGCACCTTCAACCCTTCAAACACGCCCACGGACATTCACCCTCCGCCAGCAATTTCCCTATGAGATGAGGGGCGGTTCGCGAACCGCCCCTCATTATTTCGCTTTCTTAGGCCGAGAAGGATTGTAGCTGAACAGGCACGGCAAGGCAATAAGAAAGTGGTTCTCACATTCCGAGCCGGATTAAGCTATTGAGCGTATAGTCAATAACGGACCGTGAGTAGAAAGGAACAGAAGCATGCCAAGCCTGAGAACCACATGGATGTCGGCGCTGATAGTCATGTTTACAATCGCTTGTGGCGCCACGGCGACAATAGTTCCCGAAGCTTCAGCCGTCCCAACAACAACCCCAGCCCCACCAATCAGCGCCACGCCTGCGCCCGTCGGGTTGGCTACCTTGGCTCCGGTGCAGCTGGCACCAACCATTGAGACGTCCACTTCTCCGCCAGCTACCTTTGTGCCGCAACTTCAAACTCCGGTCCAGTTTGAATCTCTCGAATCGAGGGAAGTTAGGTTGACAGCGGGAGAGATCCAAGGTCTTGTCGATCCTGGAATCCGCTCGGCATTGGCTGATTTGGCGCAACGAGCGGACAAGGAACTGGACAGAGTGAGGGTCATTGCCGCACAAAATGTAACTTGGCCCGACGCCAGTCTGGGTTGCCCGGAACCGGGTTTCTCTTACGCCCAGGCATTAACCGAGGGCATTCAGTTGCTTCTACTTTATGAGACAGAAAAGTTCGACTACCGCATCACTGGCGTTTATAGTCGGCTTTGCGAAAACGCCCAGCCTGGCCAGGCACTGGAGTCACGGCCTCTCCTAGGGATTTGGAGCAGATTGGCCGATATGCCCACACCCAGAAGCGAGGTGGCGGCGGCGACCGTTGGCGGGAAGATTTACGTCATGGGCGGGTTCGGCGCAGGGGCGACCGCCCATGAAGAGTACGACCCAGTTACTGACACCTGGCGGAAGCGAGCGCCCATTCCCCGGGGCGTGGACCACCCGGCGGCAGTGGGACTGAATGGACATGTCTTCTTAATTGGCGGTTTGGACGGGAGGTGGGGACCGGTGGACAACGTGTTGGCCTACGACCCGGCTGAAGACAGATGGACAGCCAAGGCTCCCTTGCCGACTGCCCGAGGCGCACTGGGGGCGGCAGTGAGAGGCGGGCATATCTTGGCCTTTGGGGGGATAGGAGTGACGGGAGACGTGGGGACTACCGAGCATTACGACCCCGAGACAGATACCTGGAGCGAGCGCTCATCAATGCCCACCGCCAGAGACCACATTGCTGTCGCTGCTGTCGAGGGCAACATCTACGTCCTCGGGGGCAGGTTGGGCAGCTACGCCAGAAATTTGGGGACCAACGAGAAATACGACCCCGAAGCCGATATCTGGGCAGCGAGAGCGCCCCTTCCCACAACTAGGAGCGGTATCGGCGCTGCGGCTGTTCAGGGTAAGTTGTACCTGTTTGGCGGCGAATCAACGGATGGGACGATTGAAGAAAACGAGGTTTACGACCCGGCTACGGATCGATGGGAGCCAGCGCCTCCAATGCCCACGGCTAGGCACGGTATAGGCGTTGTCAGCCTGGGGAACCGCATTTATGTGCTGGCTGGTCGACTTAGCCCCGGCGGCTCATCCAGCGCCCTAAATGAGGTTTTTATCGTGCTAGAACGGAGCATGCCGTGACGCCTGTAATGTCTTGAGGCGAATTCTTCTGGAGGCGAAGTTATTCCGGCCAATGATTCAACATCCGCAACACCGTTCGTGGTGAGCTTGTCGAACCATCCCGGCGTCATATTAAACTTGGGTCGATCGCGGTGACTTCCACCTAAGCGAGTTTGTAGATGGATATCCTTCGACAGGCTCAGGACGAACGTAACAAGTGACCTAATCTCCACCTTTCCCGAAATGATTTTCCAAGGTGGCGTTGAACTCGTCGATGGTGAAAGAATATTCCTGGGTGCCGTAGGTCTGGACCGCAAAGTGGGAGCATACGGTGCCCATCTGGGCCGCCCGCTCCACGGAATTCCCTTCCAGCAAGCCCTTGATTAACCCGCCACGGAAGGCGTCGCCAGCGCCTGTGGGGTCCACGGCTCCGGGAGTGGGAACCACGGGCACGGTCAACTTACCGGCCGCAGTGGTCACATCGCAGCCGAGTTCAGCTTTGGTGGTGACGATTGTATCCACGCTCTCCAAAAGTTGGTCTTCGGACAGCCCTGTTGCGTTCTTAATCAAGCCAAATTCATAGTCATTGGAAATCAACATGCTAGCCTTGCTTATGGTTGCCGCCAACTCGGCGCTGTCCCAGATAGGCAGCGACTGGCCGGGATCGAATATGCAAAATACTCCGTTTTCCTGGTATGTCGTCACGTAATCGGCCATGTCTTGCAAATTACCTGGGGCGGCGATGGCCATACAGTCGGCCGGTCTTGCCTTGGTCAGATCGCACAAAGAAGGATACTTCATCGCGCCGGGATTGAACCCGGTAATCTGGTTGTCCCCTTCATCGGTAGTGATGTAGGCGGAGGCGGTCAACTCCTCGGGGATGATGCGAATGTCTCCGGTGCTTATCCCCTTTTGCTCCAACCAGCGGAAATACTGGTGATAATCGTGGCCCATTGTCGCCAGGATTCTGGGGGTCTCTCCCAAAAGCGACAGAACGTAGGCGATGTTCCCTGCGGTGCCGCCCAGATTTTCTTTTAGGCCGTTGACTGTGAAACTCACGTTAATCATGTCAAGCTTGTCGGCCATTATGTGGTCGGAAAATCGTCCGGGGAAGTCCATCACCCGGTCATAGGCCATTGATCCTGATACCAAGATGTCCATTAATTTCAGTCCTTATTAGTCTATATGTGTGCCGCATTGCCATAATGCAGCTACTAATTTAGCTCCGGTTCGCTTGGAGCGCAATCCCAACGGCTCACCACGAACGGGGACAGGGGCCTATCAGCAGCCGTATTTCCCGGCGAGCTCGGCAAGGAACTTCACGCCTACCCCTTCTTTGATCCCCTTTTCTTCGGCTTCGCCGGCGTTGATTTCCAGCACGTATTGAACTGGCGACTTGGGAAAGTACAGGGGCAGGTCCTGGTTGGCCTGCCCCGGCTCTGGGGGAAGAGCGTTTAAGGTCACGTCGGCCACTGTGCAGTCGGAGCCGATCCAAACGATGTCCAGAGGAAAACGCATGTCAGGCATCCAGAAGCTGTACTTGCTTTGCCCTTCATAGACAAAGAGCATTCCCGTGTCTGCTGCCAGGACAGGCCGTCCCGACAGTCCCAGAATTTGCTCATCAGAGGTCAGGGCCAACTCTACAGGAAAATCCGCTCCTCTAATGCGAACCACAGGGCCTTCCGGCGCTTGAACCGTAGCATTGTTATTTAGAGGCAGCTTAGGGGTAGCAGTCTCAAGAAGAGATTCGAGAGTGGGTGATGGAGTCCGCTGCGCAGTAGCTTGGGAAGCGGCAATTGTGGGCGAAGGAGACGGTTGGTGGACTGGAGTAGGCGTGAAGGTAGCCGTTCCACCGCAGGCCAGGACCGTGGCAACCAAGGCCAGCCACCAAAATGATTTCATGAGCGAAATTCCGACTCCCCGAACAGGCCCCGGTGCCAATCCCGGGCCGGTGCTTTGTTGACTGAATTATGTGACTGGGTTAGTCTGATTGCGTCCAATCCAAGTGAGGGAATTCGCATGACGCAAGAAACCCAGTCAGCTTTAACGCCGGAAGTCCAAGCAATGATCGGTGTTTCCGGAGAGGTTGTCGAGGCCTGGGGCGATGTGAACGAAGAGTATCTGAGGCGGTTCACCCAGGCATTGATGGACCCCGATCCCAGGTATTGGGACGAAGAATTCGCTAAGAGCACCCCGTACGGCGAAATTATAACGCCCCCCATCATGGTCAGTTACATGGCTACCCGGATTAGGCCGGACCAAGAGGACCCCATTACCCGAGCGTTCTTGGAGGACCCCGAGTCCGACGGAATTGGCCGAGTGGAGCGTCCCGGAGCCTTGCCGCCGGTGCCGACGAACTTGGTGCGGGTGCTGAACGCCGGCAACGAGCTGGAAATTTACAAATATCCCAGCATCGGTGACAAGCTTTTCTTCCAGAACCGTTATTCGGATATTCGGGAACGGGTCGGCCGGGAAGGCCAGCCTTTCTTGATTATAACCACCGAAACCACCTTCACCAACGAGAAAAAGGAAGTGCTCTGCATTACCCGCGCCTCCACTATTCGACGCTAACGCCGCGGATCAAGCTTCGTATTTAGCTTACGTGCGATCCAGGCCTACCCGATTCAAATTCACGACTCAGGCTCAGGCGAGGTGCCAAACATGTCCATTTCCCTAGAAGAGCTCCTGAAACTTCCAGAAGAAGAAATATTGACCCATAACGAGCGGCTCACCGGAGAACAATTGCGCAACAAGAAGCAGACCTTCTTTGAGGACGTGCACGAGGGGATGGAACTTCCCAAGTACATATACCATCCGACGCCCACTCACTTGTTCCGGTGGAGCGCCGCCATCGAGAACTTTCACCGGATTCATTACGATCTGGACTTTGGCTTGAATCACGACAAGAACCCGGCGCTTTTAGTACACGGCTCTTGGAAGCAGAGCGTGGCGCCCCAGTACTTGAAGGACTGGACGCTACCCAAGGGTTGGCCATGGAAAGCCAGTTTCGAGCACCGGGCCATGCTGGTGCCCGGCGACATATTGATCATGTGGGGCAGGATCACCGGCCTACAGGAAAAAGGGGGGATGGGCTTGGTGGATTTAGATTTGGGCATGACCACTCAAGACGGGATTGAAAGCATGCCCGGAACGGCCACCGTTGTGCTGCCCTTGAAAGATGGGCCGGATATTCCCTATCCTTTCGTGCCGCCCAGAGATTAGGTAGACAGCCAACCTAAATTGCGAAGTGACATGAGGTATGTAATCAGATGGCCCGATTTATAGCTATCCACAACGTGCCGGGGATTACTGAAGACCAGTTCCGCGACAAGCTGGACGCAGTGAAAAAATGGCGCCCAGACCGACGGACCACCATTCTAAAGGTGTACGGAGACCTGGCCAACGGCACACTGGTTTCTGAGTGCGAGGCCGTGGAGCAAGCCCACTTCGAGGACTGGATAAAGATAGCGGGCTGGCCGGCGGCATCGATCCATAAAGTGGACATGATCTGCCAGGTAGGCAATTTCTGGAAGCTCTAAGGACTACTGCGAAGAATGGTCCGACAGGCCTGTCCTGAGCGGAGCCGAAGGGCTCACCAGGAACGTAGTCCTTAGCCCCGGCCCGGCTCCATTTCCCAAGCGCCGAGTGGCCAGCAGCGGAGCCAGACTCTTCCCAAAATCATTCCTCCGTCCACCGGCCCGAAAGTCCGGCTATCCTGACTGTCTTGGCGGTTATCCCCCACCAGAAACAACTCGCCGCGGCCGTTCCACCAAGTCCGGTTAAGGTCCTGGCGACCACCTTCCTGCCCATCTAAGTAGGGTTCCTCCAGGAATACATCGTCGATGTAAACTGCCCCGTTTTCCACCCGGACCTGCTCATCGGGAAATCCCACAATCCGCTTAATAAACACGCGGTCAGGAAACTCCAAATGGCGAAAAACCACGATGTCGCCTCTTACCAACCGGTTCCAAGAGCTTCTGGAACGCACCGCCACCACCGACTCTCCATCTCCCAGCGTGGGCAGCATACTATTTCCTTTCACCACAAACCTGGCCGAGGTGAATAGGTTAATCAGCCGTTGGACAAATCTGATAATCATTCCCATGACTAGTACCGCATTCTACGCTGATTATTCAACATACGATTCGCCAAAATCCTAGTCATCTATCAGTAAAGCCCTCGTCATTCCGACGAAGGCCGGAATGCAGAACACGTCTTGACCCTAATATTTCCTGGACACCCGCCTTCGCGGGTGAGACGGTGAGGGGCCCCGTTTGGGATGATTAGATAGTGATGCGTCCAGCCACGGCATGACACGAGATCGAAGGGCTTGGCGGAATGAAATTCCTTCTGGACTGCTGCTGCTGCGTCCCCTATAATCTAGCGGGCTTCCAGAGCAATGAACTCATGCCACTTGAACCCGTCCACAGGAAAGGAGTTATTCAATGGCAAACGGAATCGTCCGGGTGGGCTTAATTGGGGCCGGCGCAAACACCCGTCTCAGGCACATCCCTGGATTTCGGGAACAAGCGGGTGTGGAGATTGTGAGCGTTGCCAACCGTAGTAGGGAGTCCGGCGAACGCATCGCCAGCGAGTTTGAGATTCCCACCGTCTACGACAATTGGCAGGATTTGATCCAAGCCAGCGATACCGACGCCATTTGTGTGGGCACATGGCCTTACATGCACCGCACGTTGGTATTGGCGGCGCTGGAGAACGATAAGCATGTCCTGACCGAGGCACGGATGGCCATGAATGCTGCCGAGGCTCAAGAAATGCTAGACGCATCTCGTCTGGCGCCTCACTTGGTGACACAGATTGTCCCTGCGCCCCAATTGCTGCAACTTGAGGAGACGCTGCAAGACTTGATTTCCGGAGGCTACTTGGGGGAGTTACTGGCGGTGCGGCTGAGGGTGTCCGACTTCCACGGCCGACAGGACCGGTCAGACTCATTCGTGGACTACGACGGCGATCTTCATTGGCGGCAAAACCGCACTTACAGCGGTTACAACATCCTGGGTATGGGAATATGGTATGAGGCAATCATGCGACTGGTCGGCCCAGCCACCAAGGTAATGGCCATGACCAAGGTGAACGTGCCCCGGAGGAAAGACCAAAACGGTGTGATGCAGTCCATTTCCATCCCAGACCATGTGAACGTTCTTTGCGAAATGGCGTGCGGCGCCCGGGCCGACCTAAGCTGGAGCACCGCTACCGGTCTGCAAATGGGCCAGGAGCTATGGCTTTTCGGCAGCGACGCCACAATACACCTGCCCGGTTCACCTTTCACCACTATCTACGGTGGCCGCCGAGGCGACAAGGAACTCTCGGAGATCCCCATACTCGAAGGGAAAAGAGGAAAATGGCGGGTTGAAGAGCAGTTCATTAACGCCATCCGAGGTACGGAGGAAGTAACTCACACGCCCTTTGACGTGGGCGTCCAATACATGGAATTCACTGAAGCGGTTACCAGAAGCGCACAAACGGGCCAAGCAATGTCTTTGCCCCTGTAATAAGTTCCCGTCAATATCATCAGGGCAAGTCAAACCCACACAAGGAGTCGCCTAATGGCCAACGAACCCGTAAGAGTAGGTCTAATTGGGGCCGGCAAGAACACTCGGGACCGGCATATCCCGGGATTTCAGACGGTCGAAGGCGTTGAAATTGCCGCCGTGGCCAACCGTAGCATGCAGTCCGGTCGCCAAGTTGCGGACCAATTCAACATTCCTCAGGTGTATGGCAGCTGGCAGGAACTCTTGGAAGACGAGTCCTTGGATGCCATATGCATCGGAACGTGGCCCTACATGCACCGGACCCTGACACTGGCAGCATTGGAGAAGGGAAAGCATGTGCTCTGCGAAGCACGGATGGCCACCAACTCCAGCGAAGCCCAAGAAATGCTGGACGCCTCCCGGGAGAGACCCGAGTTGGTCGCTCAGATAGTTCCGTCGCCAATGACCTTTAAGGTGGATGACCTGATCAACAAGCAAATCAACGATGGTCTTTTGGGTGACCTTCTGGCCGTGGAAATTCAGGTCCTAGGCCGGGATTTCGTCGACGTTGGCGGACCGCTCCATTGGCGCCACAACCGGGACCTTAGCGGGTATAACATCCTCAGCATGGGCATTTGGTACGAGGCTATGATCCGCTGGGCGGGCCGGGCCACCAAGGTGATGGCCATGACCAAAGTCAACGCTACCTACCGGCTGGATGACAACGGCAACCGGGTAGGCGTCACCATCCCCGACCACGTAGACGTCCTGTGCGAACTAGCCAACGGTGCCCAAGCCCATATCCGGATCAGCGCCATTACCGGATTGTCTGCCGGCAACGACATATGGCTTTACGGCAGCGATGGCACGCTGCACTTGGACGGGCAGCTAAATCTTACCGGCGGCAAGCGGGGAGACAGCCAGTTGAGCGAGATTTCCAACCCGCCGGAAGGGCAGTACGCCTGGCGTGTGGAGCAAGAGTTCATCGGTGCCATCCGGGG
Organism: SAR202 cluster bacterium Io17-Chloro-G4; assembly: GCA_002816455.1. Taxonomy (GTDB): domain Bacteria; phylum Chloroflexota; class Dehalococcoidia; order Lucifugimonadales; family UBA3495; genus UBA1141. Next base: position 35,234 of record MUCR01000064.1, read on the forward strand.
AGAAGAGCCAATCGTCCACACCCCCTTCGACGTGGGTGTCCACTACATGGAATTTACCGAGGCGGTTACACGCAGCGCCCAGTCCGGCCAGGCTATCTCATTGCCCCTGTAATTCGGCGGTCAGACTGATTCGGAATCGGCGATCGCCAGAATATCTAGGCCAAGGTAGGGTATTTAACCTGTCACCCCGAGCGCAACGAGGGGTCTCTTGGCCCTTGATCACTTGTTGTGAGAAGGGCTCCAATGCGTCGTCCGATGCGTCTTCAGCTTCTTGCAACTTGAACTGGGCGTCGGCAGCCGTCCGGCGGGCTTGGGCCAGCACCAGAGGCGCCAGATTAATCAGCTCATCCAGGGAAGTTTCAGCCGCTTGCAGGTCTACCTTTGCTTGGGCCACTGCCAGATTGAGGTTGGACACAGTGGTGCTGTCCAGCCTGGCCAGAAGTTGGCCTTGGGTAACTTCCTCGCCCACTTTGGCCAGTACATCCTCCACGGTGCCCGCAGTTCCGAAGGTCAGTTCCTCCCGGTTGGGGAAGGTCACATTGCCGTTGGTGGAAACCTGATTAACCAGATCGCCTAAACGCACCGGTATCAATTGCTGGTTTTCCGCCAGGCTGGCGTTGCTGTCATTTGAGACACCGGCATAGATGCCGTATGTCCCTCCTGCCGTGGCGAAGAGAACAGCGACCAACGCAGCAATCTGCCAGGGCAACAGAGTCTTGAAAGCCGATAGTAATGCTTGCACGACCACTACACCTGATTATCCGAATTTCCTGCCGAAATGGGGCGGGTTAGTGGACGCTGGAAGCCAAACCGGCTGCCTTCCCCTAAAGAACTCTCTACAATGATGCTTCCGCCATGGGCCTCAACCAATTGTTTGGATATGGTAAGACCCAAGCCCACGCCGCCGGTTGACCGGGATCGGGATGCGTCTTGCCGGTAAAAGCGATGGAAAACCCGGCCCAGTTCTTGGGGAGCAAGGCCCGGCCCTGTGTCGGCCACGCTAACCCTGATCATATTAGAGTCTTGATGCGCGTTCTCGTCACTTTTTGACCCGGTTAATTCGCCCGTTAGGTCGGCTGAAATCGTTACCGTGCCGCCAGCCGGCGTGTGGACTATTGCATTCTCCATCAAATTCGCCACCACTTGGGATATGCGGGTCCGGTCCATTTCTAACAACGGCAGGGTCGGCTGTCCTTCGGCGATGCCGTCATTTATGCCGCCGTACATATTCCCAGAAATCATCAATGACAGGTCGATCCCCTTGGCCTCCGCCCTGGGCCCAAATGAGTCCACCGAGCGGCGCAGCAAGTCTTCCATGGAGTCGAGTTCCCAATTCAGAGCCAGGGCGCCGGCCTCGGCCAAGGCCAAGACCCTAAGATCTTCCACTAAGTGGGTCAGGTGAATCACCTGCTGATATATGGTGTCTATGGTGCTGGAATCCGGCTGGAGCAATCCGTCACGGACGGCTTCCAAGTAGCCTTGAATATTTGACAGGGGCGTTCGCAGTTCGTGGGCGACGTCGGCCATCAGGCTGCGCCGTTGGCGCTCGGCGCTTTCCAATTCTTCCGCCATGGAGTTGAAGCTGCGGGCCAACTGACCGATCTCGCCACGGCCCGGGGCGCTCACCCTTTGGGACAATTCCCCTTGGCCCCAACGGCGGGCGGCGGAGTTGAGGCTCCTCACCGGGGCCAGCACTCGGCGAGACACCAATGAAACCAAGAGAATCCCCACAATCCCGGCGCTCAACCCGGTCCAAAGTAAAGAGCGGTCCAACTCGGCCACCAATCGGGACACCGCAGGTTCAGGGGCCACCCCGGGAAGATCGCTGGGCGCAACGCCCACGGACCCTACCTCTCGACCTCGGCTACGGACAGGGAAGAATCTAATTCGGTGCCTGGGGTCGCCCTTGAGAAAATCGAAACCTTGGTGAGACCGGCCAACGACTTGTCCTTGGGAGTCGCTCACCACGATTCGCCAACCGTATAGAGATCCGGCCTCCTCCAGAGTTGTTTGAAGCCCGGTCCAATCTTGGCGAGCGGTATAGATACGGGAAATAACTCTTTCAATCCGTGCCGCCCTAGCATCTTCCAGACCTTGCTGAAACCGATCAGCCTCCTTCTGCGCAGCGTAGCCCACGTACCAGCTAACGCTGGCCAATGCCAAGGAAAATACCATGGCAAATCCCAGCACCAAGCGGAACTGAAGGCTGAAAAATAATCTGCTCATTTGGGCTCAGATTGGGCTTGGTCAGCTTGGCCAAATTTATACCCCACGCCATATACTGTGTGGATGTGCCGTTGGTTTCCCGAAGCAGAGGCGAGCTTGCGGCGGAGGCTGGACACGTGGGCATCCACGGTGCGGTCGAACCCTTCAAAATCGTACCCAAAAGCTCGGCCGATAATTTGGTCCCTGGTGAAAACCCGGCCCGGCTCCCTTATCATCAACCCCAAAAGGCGAAACTCTGTGGGTGTTAGGCCCACGGGTTTGTCGCCCACGCGAACCGACCGGAATCGCAGGCTAACCGTTACGTCGCTATGCTCCAGCTGCTCCGGTCCGTGCTCCAGCGGTTCTGCGGTCCGCCTCAGTACAGCTTTTACCCTGGCGGCCAGTTCCCGGGGACTGAAGGGCTTGGTCACATAATCATCGGCGCCCACCTCCAAGCCGGAGAGGCGGTCTTCCTCTTCCACCCGGGCGGTCAACATGATGATGGGCACGTCCGAATCTTGCCTCAAGGCGCGGGCCACCTCGACGCCATCAAGACCCGGCAGCATGAGGTCCAAAATAACCAGGGCGGGCTGGGTTTCTCTGGCGATTCGGAGGCCATCAACCCCATTATCCGCCGTCAACACCTCATGGCCGTCCCGGTGCAGGTACAACCGCACCAGCTCAACGGTTTCGGGGTCGTCTTCAACGATGAGTACTGAGTTGGACAATGGTACTCTCTAAGTTCGCCTATTCCACTTGGTTTGCTATTGTTTAATATTCGCAGGAACCGCACTGTAAGGGCTTATTTACCATTGTACTAGCGTGGCGTAAACGCAAGATACGGTCTACTCCGACAATTGGCCGGCCCTCGGAAATCGAAGGGCAGGCAGCGCGTCAGCTACATTTTCGCCTGTGAGACGGTTTGAGGCTCCAATAGCTATGGGGAACTCACGCACTACCCGGGGATCAAAGATTATTGATCTTAGTATGTGATGGTCTGGTCTATACCCGAGAACAATTCCTGAGGAGCCCGCTTGAAGGATCGGCTTTCGCTACCGGAATCTTGGCCGAACAGTCGCCCGTCGAATCTACTTCCGCCGAATAAGTCGCCGCCAAATCTATGTTCACCAATGGACCCATGCCCTCTGATTCCCCGGATCCCCCGCAATGACCGTAGGCCTTCGGGCCTGGACTGGAGCCATTCCATGTATTGGTCGGCTTGCTCCTGGGTAATACTGCCGTCCTCAACCAATTGGTTCAGCTTGTCCTGGAGGCGGGCTTCCTTAGCGGCTTGATTCGCTGCGCGGGTCTCCTCCTTCGCCTGGGTGAAGGCATCCTGGACCTTACTTTCTTGCAAACCCAAGATGGTAGCTACCCGGCTGGCAAAGTTATTGAGGGCCGATTCTCGGTCTTCGCCACCACCGTGCCCCATCGCCACTCCGGCGGTTATGCCAATGGTCAATAGGCCGACAATCAACGACACGATTATCCAACGCTTTTTTTGTGTAAACATCTTCAACGCCTCCATGAAATTCGATGCAAATTTATGTGATTCCACATCACACGTTAAGTTTTATCAGCACAGTTTGAAGAAAGTTTGAAGGATTTATTTCCTAGACACCATTCTTGGGGGAGAAGCATTCTGGTGGAGCACTAAGGTGGACCCCATCATTTAGACAACATCGGGGCAATATTAAGTGAGAGTCCCGCCGTCTTCCCAAGGTTTACCAATGCTCCACTTGGTGACCCA
>MUCR01000065.1 GCA_002816455.1 SAR202 cluster bacterium Io17-Chloro-G4
CCCCGGCCTTGTCTAGGCCCCGTACACCTCCAAGGCGACCGCCAGGGCGTTCTGCCCGGCATGGGCTAGGACGCAGGGCCAAAGGGACCTGGTTTTATGGTAGAGCCATGCCAATAACAGCCCGGTCACGAATACGGGGACCAGCACACCCACATTAACGTGAAAGGCGCTGAAGACGGCGGCGCTGATCAGCATCGCCTTCACTAAGCCAAACCGGTGTGTTAAACCGGAGAAAACGAACCCGCGAAAAAACAATTCCTCAGTCAGCGGTGTGACTAGCGCTATGGCTTGGAAAGTCAAAATCACGGCGGCCCCGGGAAAAGCGATGTCCGCATCAATCTCAGGAGGCGACAACACATCCGAATTAAACAGGTCTACGACCGATGCGTAGATCACCGTGAACAGTAGGCTTGCCCCCAGAACTCCCAACGCCATCAAGCCGGCCCTCACAACCGGATACTCGGTGACGAATAGACCCAGCAACTGCACAGGCGTCACGCTACGCCGGTGGAAACCTAATCGCCATACCACGACTATTATCGACAACGCCATTAGGTGAACGCTGATCCAGACTGTAGTCGCCTCGTCGTAGGAGCCAGCCAACGCGCCGATGCCGATGGAGATACCGGTGACCGGTATCAGGCTCAATAAGACGAGAACTATGCCCAGAGCTACTTGGCCGCCTCGCCAGGGAACTGCGCTTGTGCCGATTGACTCGTTGTCTTCGGCGCCGCCTGGCATTCCCTGGGCTACCAACAGAGGTTGGTTCGATGCAGTACTAAGAACCTGCCCGCAGTTGTGACAGTAGGCGGCGTTTTCGATCCTGGTCGTTCCACAATTGGCGCAATAAAACAAGCCGACTCCAGGGGATGCGGTTGCCAAGCCTCACCGATGCCAGCGGCTCACCAATGAGGCACAAGTGGGGATTAGACAGCGGATTCCTATGATAATGGGCAATCCGTTCTTTTACCAACCTGGCTGGCTGGGTAAATTCCTTTTGTGTTTACAACTCTGTTACTCCTAGCCCATAATAGCTTCGGACTCGCTCAGACCCAGTCGAGAGCTTGTCCCACCGATCACCGGCCATACAACAGCTAATTCCCAATCCAGGAGAAAATCTCCCCATGCCTGAAGAATCAAGGTTATCTAAAGAAGCTTTTCTGTTTATGGCGGAGTCCGCGGGAATCGATGTCACCGGGGAGCACGTAGACGAGTTGTTCTCGATCGTACAAGCGACCCTGGCCGGACTGGATTCCCTCAAGGAAATAGACGTGACAGACGCCGAGCCGGATATGTCTTTTGCGCCCGACGGAGCTTAGATACTCGGGCGGTCCACAATCAAATTGGTTGGAGGGAACAGCTTGGACCCTTTAGAAATTTGCTACATGAGCGCAGGCCAGCTTTCCGGGCTAATCCAGAGTAAGGAAATATCGCCGGTGGAGGTCATTGACGCGCATTTGGCAAGAATCGACGCCACCGAGCCCATCCTAAATTCATTCATCACATTGCTTCCAGATGAAGCTCGGGCGGCAGCTCGCCGGGCGGAGGCGGACATACGGGCCGGCAAATACCGGGGACCGCTCCACGGCATCCCCGTGGGCCTAAAGGACCTATTTAACACAGCCGGCGTGCGCACTACCTCGGGGTCCAAGATATTCGATAATTTCATCCCGGCGGAAGACTGCACCGTCGCTACCAAGTTCCGTCAGGCGGGCTCCATACTGCTGGGCAAGCTCAACATGCACCAGTTCGCCTATGGCCCCACGGGGGAGAATCCCGACTACGGACACATGCACAACCCATGGGACCCAGAACTGGTAACCGGCGGTTCCAGCGGCGGCTCCGGCTCGGCTACGGTGGCTGGTCAATGCACCATCACCACGGGCAGCGACACCGGTGGCTCGGTGCGCATTCCGGCGGCATTGTGCGGCATAGTCGGGTTAAAACCGACCTACGGCCTGGTTAGCAGGCACGGACTCACGCCCCTGTCATGGTCCTTGGACCACCCAGGGCCCATGGTCCGGACGGTGGAAGACGCAGCGCTCACCATGAACGTGATCGCTGGACACGACTCCAAAGACGTGGCGTCAGCAAAGGTGGATATCCCCGACTACACCACGGCCCTAACCGGCGATGTGAAAGGCCTGCGGATTGGCGTTCCCGAAGAATATTTTGAAGCGCCCCTCGACCCCAACGTAGGCCAGGCTGTCCGTGATGCTCTGGACCTGCTGGAATCGATGGGGGCGGAGGTGAAGCCGGTGTCTTTCCCCATGTTCAAAGACGCGTTTCCGATTTCCACGGCGATTCTGATGGCCGAAGCGTCCGCATTTCACCGGGACTTGCTGGCCAAAGACGCCGACAAGCTTTACCCACCGATACGCTTGCGCCTGGAAGCTGGCTTGTTTATCAGCTCCGCCGACTACCTCCGGGCCCAACAAGCCAGAACGTTGTTCGACCGCCAAACCCGGCAATTGCTAGAAGATGTGGACCTCCTAGCCGGTCCCACCGAGCCGGTGACGGCGCCCAAGATTTTGGCGGCCAGGGTCCAAGCGGGCGAAACGTCCTTGGGCACTACCCCGGCCCTGACCCAATATACTCGCCCCTACAACATCACCGGAATGCCCGCCATTTCCATCCCGTGCGGGTTCTCCGATGCTGGACTGCCCTACGCCTTACAACTGGCTGGCCGGCCCTTTGATGAGCTGACCGTCCTGCGGGCGGCCCACGCCTACGAGCAAGCCACCGATTGGCACAAGCGCCGCCCGCCGATTTAAGGTCCGGTGCTATTTTGGGCCGTGGCGAAAGCTTCCCTGCCTATTAAGCAATCGGGTTAAACAATTGGGGAATCCGGACACGGCCTGGGAGGGAACCGTGTCCGGATGTTGGAGGAGAGCCGGTTGAATGCCGGACCGTGGTGACGCAATGCCTTATTAGTCCTTCGACTGATTTCTGCGCTCCAATTCAGCAACCAATTCTTCGGTCGTAATATCTCCGGCTTCTTCCATCTCAAACAATTCACCTATGCTGTGGTCAGAGAGGTCCGTTTCCTGAGTTGGCGAAACCCTGTGGAGGGTGACCGGCAGGAAATTTGGGATGACTGGGACGGTGAATTCAATGATGTTATTTCCTATAGCTTCGAAAACCACCGGTATAGGGCCCACCGGATCGCCTTTCGGATCGTCGGTGGTGTCTTCAAGGCATTGAATGGTTAATTGAGCCTGCAGATCTCCCACATCGTCCAAGCTGACCGATCCATTGATGAGAGCGCGACCGCCAAGACACGTTGAGACGAAAGTTTCATTCAAATTGAGCTCAGCCACTCTATCCCGATCATTATCGGTAATCGACAAGTTTATGAAGCCTCCATCACTGGGATCGACGGCCATCCAAAGGCCGATGAAGTCAGCGAGGCCCATCTGGTCATCCGCTACTTCAGTTATCGAAACCCTGTGGAGTGCGACCGGGAGGAAACCTGGGATGACTGGGACAGTGAACTCTATGATGTCCGTTCCTATTGCTTCGAAAACTACGGGTATAGGCCCGACTGGATCGCCTTTCGGATCGTTGGTGGTGTCTTCGAGGCACTGTATGGTCAATTTCGCCCCCAAATCTCCATCATCGCCTACGCTTCCTGAACCATTGATGAGGGCACGACCGCCAAGACACGTTGAGACGAAAGTTTCATTCAGATTGAGTTCGGCCAAGTCATCCTCGTCATTATCGGTAATCGACAAGTTTATGAAGCCCCCGTCACTGGGATCGGCAGCCATCCAAAGACCGATGAAGTGTTTCAATTTACTTTCGTCAGCGGCTGCGGTCGAGCTAAACTGAGTTGCGAACAATAAAATCGCCAAAACAAGCAGAGCTACAATCACCCCGAAAATCGGAACCTTATGAACAGAAAATAAGTTACCCATTTTTGATCCTCCTTATCACGTTCGCGTGTGACTTAACAGCACAGTTCAAGATCGCTCTCGACTGGCGCGCGGTCCAAAATTACCTCCTTCTTCTCAGGCACCTAACCTCTACATCGGCTTGAAGCCTGTAATGGGGCCGGGAGGCCGCCGGGTGCAGATGATTGAGCCACCGGCGTCCGACGAATCTCCCAGCGGAAGACAATTTATCTGGGCCAGGGCACGTCGCCATCGGGGGAAATGCGTAACCGGAGTTAAACCGACCACGTAACTTTGCAAAACAAAACGGGCGCTGAAACAGCGCCCGTCAATTGGATCTGGCGAAGAACCGGTGGGGGGTTACTTGTCGTCGAGCAATTCGTGTCCCAAAGCGTTGCTAGTTGCGTCGGCCCGGCCCCGAGCGCCGATTTTTCCGTAAATGTTGGTAATATGCCGCTCCACCGTTCGGGTGCTTAGGACCAGTTCCGCCGCAATCCCGCGGTTGCTCATTCCGGAGGCCACCAGGCGAAGGACTTCAACCTCCCTCACGGTCAAGCCGTCGGGATAGGTTGGTCCAGGTCCGAGTTGCACTGCGGCCAACTCTTGAAGCGCGACTGCTTTCTCCGTCAGGGGAGGCATGCCTAGCTCGCTGGAGATGGCCAAAGCTTCCTCCAGTAATGACTTGACCTTGATTCGTGTCTCTCCATCGCTTCGTCCTGGGAATGTCGAAGGACTCAGAAGCGCCTCTGCGTAGTCGTGACAGGTCCAAGCTAGAGCAGGTTTATAGCCACCCTCGCGGCAGAAGACTAGACAGTCTTCAAAATGCGCAGCCGCCTGTTCCAAGCGGCCTGCGGCGTGGGCCACGAGTCCCAGTACTCTGCCTGCCGGGAACCCACCTAGGCTACAATATCCTGTGGCCTGCGAGGCAGACAGGAAGCTGTAGTGTTCTGCAGCGGCGACGGCATCTCGCCGGAATGCGCTCAGCAACGAACTCCCGATCGTGGCGTATGCGGCGATGGCTGGGGTCGCCGCCAGTGAAGCGCGGATTGTCCTGCCGAATTCTTCAGCGGTATCGGCAAAGTCGTCCGTTCCCGTGATACGCATGGTTTCAGCGATAGAAATCAACGCAAAGGCGCGTTCAACATTCGGCCCAGGCATCGACTGCCTGGCTACCTCCACGAATCGGCCCAAAAAGGCACGACACTCTTCGATATTGCCTAGATCGGTTTCCAAAGTCACTTTTAAATTAAGGAGCCTTGGGTCTCTGGTAACGGCGGCCAATCCCTGGTCGCATAATTCACGCGCTTTGTCGAATTCTCCAGCGGAGTAGGCGGTCGCCGCCGCTGCGTAGAGGGCCCGGGAGCCGTATTGAGGATGACGGAGCCGTCCCCAAAGTGGAAGCATAGCCACAGCGTGCTCCGTGGCGCCATCTAGGTCACCGCTTATGCCCAACGAAAAAACGCGCCAGTGGTGGGCCATCAGTTCCGCCCAGGGTTTTCTATCCGGGTTGCCAAGTTCACCGCACGGAGGCCTCTCCTTAAAGCTTCCGGCATTCTAATGTGATAACCGTCCACGTCACAGGCGAAGGACAAAGTTTGCAATTCTAGGCCAGCGTCATCGTGCTGTGTTGCGATGTCCAACGCAGCTTTGAAGGCTTGGCTGGCCCCATCGTAGTCAGCTTCCTCCAACCCCTTGACTCGACCGTAGCTGGCTTGTAAACGCCCCGCTTGGAGGGAATCCGCTGGCACCAGATCAAGAGCGCGGGTGATTAGCTTCCCAGCGCCGGTGACGTACCCAGACATTAGCGGCGATGGATGCACGGCAATGGCGACCGCCCGCTCAACTTCACCGGAGCTTACAAATTGCTCGAAGGCCCGGCTAAAACTGGTCACCGCATCATTCGACTGGATTGATTGCGCTAGGGCTACTTGAGCCCGGCCAAGCCCGAAATAAAGTTCGGCTGCTATTAGATCGGGCGCAGGCTCTGACCCAGTGGAATCTGCACCCTTTGCGTTCAGCCCTATCTGAAAATGCTTTTGAGCCTCTGCCCAGGCGTAGGAATCTAGTGCCCGCTCTCCCGCCAGATACGAATAACTCACCACCTTGCTGGGGCCGCTGACTGACACCGCTTGGGCGAAGTGATACGCCAGCTCAGAGGCGTGGTCTGGGGCATCATCCCCATATAGTTCCTCCAACGTTTCGGCGATACTGGCGTGCAGCCGCGCCCTCCGCGCGGAGGAAATCTCGCTGAACAGTGTCTCTTGGATTAACGCATGGCCGAATTGATAACGTATTGCGGCATCGGGAATCTCTTCTATCACCCTGGCTGCCATCGCCTCGTCCAAGACCTCCAGCAGCCGGTCGCCTGTCACCTCCGGTATAAGGCATTTCAGGATATCAAGGCCAAATTCCCGCCCGATGACCGATGCTAAGGTCAAAGTTCGATTGCATTCTTCGGACATTCGGTAAAGCCGCGTGCCTATCGCCTCTCGCACACCTTCCGGTATTCTCACGCTCCACGACTCATCCGCCTCCGCTATGTAGCCGTGTTCGGTGCCTGAGGCTAGGTCCTTTTCAGGCGCAAGTAGCCTTGCAACTTCCGTAACGAAGAGCGGGTTCCCCCCGGTCCGCTGGTGCACCTGCTCGGTCAGTTCTTTGGATGGCGTAGTTCCGCCCACCAGCTCGATCAAGTCGCCCACATCTTCTTGGGTGAGGCCGCCAAGAGGCATCCGCTAGTAGTACGGCCCCTTGGTCAACTCGCCCAGCGTACGAGACAAGGGGTGCTCCTGCGACACCTCCGTGTCCCGGTAGGTGCCAATGGTTAAAATCCGAGCCTCCGCCAACTCCTGGGACATAAATTCCAACAACAATAGCGACGACACGTCGGCCCAGTGCAGATTATCCAGAACCAGCAACAGGGGTTGGGACCGGGCGGGGGTTCTCAAGAACGTCACTATGGAATCGAAGAGGCGCAAACGGGCTTGCTCCGGCTCCAGGCCAGCCGACGGTTCCAGGCCCGGCAACATTGTACGGAGGTCGGGCACGATCTCGGCGATGTCGGCGGCGCCGATGCCCATCTCGGTACGCAGACGCTCCGGGTCACAATCCCTCGCATAGGACAGGATCGCCTGCACCCACGGCCAATAAGGCGGCGTGCCCATGCTCTCGTAGCAGCGGCCCCGGAGCACCCGCGCACTTAGTGACTGGGCGTAACTCGCCAGTTCCTGGGAGATGCGGGTTTTGCCAATCCCCGGCTCGCCCACAAGCATCATCAAATGAGGCCGTCCAGAGATGGACTCTTCCAGGGCGCTTCTCAGCTGCGCCATCTCCGGGCCGCGGCCAACGAAAGGTCCGTAGGTGGGTGATAAGGTGTGATGTGAAACCTCAACTTCCTGCCCTGTTTCATCAGATAAAGGAGCCTGACGAGCCCCCAACTGGGCCAGCGCCTTCACGGCTCGGTGGACACTGCTCCGGTGCACTCCTAATTCAGACGCAATACTCCGGACGGTCTTGCCAGCCACCCGGAGGTCTCTGACGCGCTCAAGCAAATCTTGGCGTTCCATTTGGTGTCTTTCAGTCATTTTGACGAGGCCATTATACCAATACGTATAACTTTCCAATCTAAGGCGAGACAACCGAGACAAGCGAGACGGACCGGAATAAAAACGTTCGTGTACAATCTTAGTGAGTAGGCTAATAGAGCCGGGAAAGCATCAATCAATCAGGGATAAACATCCTTTGACAGACATCACAACCGTAACATTCGACCTGTGGCAAACGTTGCTGTTGGACAACCGGGCGGTCGGCTCGGCTAGGGCCATGGTCCGGTTGGAAGGCACTCAGCAAGCTCTTGACCGGTTCGGCGAAGCCTATGAGTTGGAGCACATTCGGGAGGCCTACCGGGCTTGTTACCGGCATTGCCGCCTAATTCGGGAAGAAGGACTGGACATTTCATTCCAAGACCAAGTTGAAGTCTTTGTTAACAACATCAGCGACGGCCTTGTTGAGCGATTGGACCCGGTGACTTTGCAGGAGATTGCTCGAGTCTATGCGGACTCGTTTCTGGTCCACCCGCCTAAACCCCATACCCAGGCTCTTGCGGTGCTCAGAGATTTGAAGGCCATGGGGCTAGGCATTGGGTTGATTTCCAACACGGGGATGACCCCCGGCGCCTTATTTCGCACATTTTTAGAGCAGCACGGGTTGTTAAGCTACTTTGACACATTGACCTTCAGTGATGAGGTGAAGCTGGCCAAGCCAAACAGAGAAATATTCATGTTGACCCTCCGAGCTATGGGCGCATCCCCATCAGAATCCATCCACGTGGGCGACCACGTAACTAACGACGTGGTGGGCGCTAACATGTTGGGCATGAAAACGGTTTGGATCACCGGATTTTACGAGAGAGACGACCCTGAGGACCCCAAATCCGATCCTGACGCAACGGTGGACGATTTGGGGTTGGTGTCTAGTGCCGTTGCTCAGCTTTCGGGGCGTCAGCTACCCGGCTAAATCGAATCTTGGGCTAAGCGGAATCCCCTTGACCCGGAACTAGCCAAATGCTACTGTCGGAATACCATCGCTACCGTGAAAATTCCCCTCTTATATTCCGTTTATATTCCTTCATAAGCCTACATCTCGAAATGCTTTAGAATAGATGACGTCGGTATTTTGGAGCATAGGAACTTTCTCAGCATAAAGAGTTGCCGCCGAGGGATGCCGCAGGTGCCTTGCCTCAAACCTGTCATTCTGAAGAGCAAAGCGACGAAGAATCTCTTAATAACGGGTGCCATTATCTGCAAGAGACCCTTCCCTTCATCAAAGGTGGCATACTATCAGTGACTCTTGAGGCAAAGCCCACCACAGGGTTTGGAGGGGATTGGTTGGTAGAGTGGATCGGATGGTAGAGGCCAGTCAGGAAATAGGCACAGTGGACGTGCTGGAGCTGTGCGACCGAGTGCTCGCCCAGCGCTGTCTTATCCTGGCCAGCAACCGGGGACCCGTTGAGCACCACATGACCCCGGATGGCCGTACCGAAGCACGCAGGGGAAGCGGCAGCGTAGTCACGGCCTTCAGTTCCCTGTCCCAAAGCGCCGAGTTTACCTGGGTGGCCAACGCCATGGGCGAAGGAGACCGCTTGGTCTCACGTGGCGAAGCGAAATCGGGACAGCCGGCAAATCAGAACGAAACCCCGAACATGCGCCTAAAATCGCCTCTGCCCGGCCACAAAATAAACCTGCGCTACGTGGTGACTCCCCGGCGGATGTACCACAAATTCTACAACGTTTTGTGTAACCCCCTGCTCTGGTTTTTGCAGCACTACATGTGGAACCCTCCTTATAGCCCCAATGTGGATGCCTCGATTCACGACGCCTGGGAAACGGGCTATATACCGGTGAATCAAGCCTTTGCCAACGCCATCATCGCTGAAGTTAAGGAAAACCAGCTTCCTCCTATCGTATTGGGCCATGACTATCACCTTTACCTGACCCCGGAAATGGTGCGAAATGAAGTTCCCGAAGCCATAATTCAGCACTATATCCACATTCCCTGGCCGTCACCCAGGTACTGGCAGATGATTCCCGGCTACATCACGCGCCAAATCTGCTCTGCGCTTTGCGCCACCGATCTGCTGGGATTTCAAACTCCACAGGACCGGCGCAGTTTCCTAGACACTGTGGAGGAGTTCCTGCCTGACTCCGATGTGGACCATAAGGACATGTCGGTGGTCCGACAAGGCCACCGGACCAGGGTCAAGGTGTACCCGCTCTCCATCAACGTCGAAGAGGTCCGAAAAATCGCCAGTTCTCCCAGAGCGATTGAATACGAAACGAAACTGGCTCCGTTGTGCCAGACCAGCACCATCATGCGCATAGACCGGGCCGAGCCAAACAAGAACATCGTACGGGGATTCAAAGCATTCGAGTTGTTGCTTACCCGTCACCCAGATTTGGTCGGCAAAGTTAATTTCCTGGCGTTTTTGGTCCCGTCCCGCACGCACATCCGCCAGTACCAGCGATATATGGATGAAATACAACAGGTCATCAACCAGATAAACAACAACTTCGGCAATGAAGAGTGGAAGCCGGTCCACGCATTCATCGAGAACAATTACACCCAAGCCATCGCCGGAATGAAGCTCTATGATGCCCTGTTGGTCAACACTCTGATTGAAGGTATGAACTTGGTGGCCAAAGAAGGCCCTGTGGTGAATACCAAGGACGGTGTCCTAGTACTATCGGAATCCAGCGGAGTGCACAACCAATTAAGCGGAGCCTCTCTTTCGGTTTCTCCCACGGACATCGAAGGCACCATGAACGCCCTCTACGAGGCGATTACCATGGCGCCGGAGGCCCGCAAGCAACGGGCATCCCAACTAGCCTCGGCGGTGTTACGAGAAGACATCACCCATTGGTTAAATTCACAACTTCAAGACGTGGCCGAGCTGCTTTAACTTGGCCGTGGGGCAAGAAGCTTAGGCAAAATCATGACTGGAGGCGAGACACCAGTTCTTACACGAAATATCGAGCGCCAATAGCCAGAATGAGACCCACATGATGGCTCGTCCAAACTCGGCGGGAGCCGAACGTTGTTCTGGTTATTCGCCCGTCATTCCAGCGAAGGCCGGAATGCAGAAAAGTTCTTTACCACAACAGTTCCTGGACACCGGCCTTCGCCGGTGAGACGATTGATGTTTTCCTAATACCAGCCAATTTTAAATATCTGTCTTGGATTCCATCTAATTTGACCCCTAAGCACCCGATTATATGAAAGATCTTTTTAATAGCCAATTACCCGGCGGGGAACGCCCCGACATTCAGCTTTGTATTTTCCCGCACCTCACGGAGATGCTGGTGGTAGACCTGCGGGGCGGCGCCTCGAACATATCCTTACTAAATGCCTCCGATGTATTCACAACCGAGTTTTTCAAATCGGTTGAGGAAGAATTCTCTGAAAGTCTCCGCGCCCATACCAATTTTCCATTTGCGCAACTTATCAACCTGCCGATCCAACTAGAAGAAACCATACGGGACACCGTCATGAGTTTCATCCTCGACCGCCTGGGCGTGACGCAAGACCCGGATGAGTTCCCCACCGTGATCGTTTTCATAGTTAGCGGCGGCGCCCTTACCGCCCAACCCGACCAAGTGCTGGAAGGTTTGAAGAAAATTCTGAGAGACCACTGCGGAGAGGCGGCCGTTGAAGAATGGCAAGAGGATCTATCCCGCCTCATAACCGAAGAAAGCGCAATGCTGCAGAATGTCAGTGCCCAAGAGTTGAACGAGGCGCTAAAGGGCGACTCCCCCGACTACTTCACTTTATGGGAAAACCGGAACTAACCAGGCCATTATTCGAGACACAGGGCCACTCTCCTAGGAGTTCCAATTATGCCCGCCACCGGTCTGTTCATAGAAACTTCTCCTGATATCTCCAACGCCGACATGATCACCGTCGCTCAACGCGCCGACGCTTTGGGTTACCACTCATTGTGGACCGGCGAGTCATGGGGCAGGGACGTTTTCACGGTGCTCACCATGCTGGCCTGCCATACCCAGTCAGTGCACCTGGGCACCGGAATCGCCACGGTCTTTAGCCGCACACCATCATTGATCGCCCAGAGTATTGCGTCTCTAGATTCGATTTCCGAGGGACGAGCAATCCTTGGTTTGGGTACCAGCGGGCGCATCGTGATCGAGAACTGGCACGGGCTGCCTTACCGGAAACCCCTGGCACGGACACGGGAATACATTGAGATTATCCGGCAAGCTTTGGCCGGAGAGCAGGTCAACCACCAAGGAGAGCTCTTTCAATTGGCCCGGTTCCGGATGACGGCACGGCCGGTCCAAAAGCAGGTGCCCATTTACCTTGCCACTTTAGGGCCTAAAAACTTGGAACTTACAGGCCAGTTGGCCGACGGCTGGCTTCCGACTTGGGTTGGCCGCAAACAACTGCCTGAGCTCAAAGGGCAAATAGCTGATGCCGCATCCAAAGCCGGACGGGACATCGCCGACATCACAGTGGCGCCCTATATCATGTGCTATGCGGCCGATGACCCCGACGAATTGGCTGAGGGCGAAAAGAGAATTCGCGCCCACTTGGCTTACTACATCGGCGGCATGGGCGATTACTATCACGCATTGGCCACCCGCCAAGGATATGCTGCCGAGGCCGATGCTACCAGGCAGGCTTGGGCCGAAGGCGACCGAGCTAAGGCCGCGTCTGCGCTTTCCGACGACATGCTGAATGACATTGCGGTCCTTGGTAATAGCGCCCAGTGCCGGGCTAATTTAGACGACTTCCGGAGAGCCGGCGTGGACATGCCCATCTTAACCCCCCCCCGAGGAGCGTCATTGCCGGGGGTGCTACGGACGCTGGAAGCTTTGGCGCCGGAAGAATCAAAACAGCCCGCTACTCAAGCGGATCGCACATAGAAATGAGAATAGGGTAATGAGAATCGGCCTGATCTCCGACACCCACTGTGCAGGCAGCGGTTGGGACCTCCCCAGCCAGGTATTACAAGCCTTCCAGGGCATTGACCTGATTCTTCACTGCGGCGATTTGGAATGCTTGGGCGTCCTAGACTGCCTGGAAACAGTGGCCCCGGTGCTGGCCGTGCGGGGTTATGAGGACCCTATTGAGGCCGGAGACAGACTAGCCTCTCCCACGCGAGTTGTGGCGGCAGGGGGGATAAAAATCGGCATGGTCCACGACATCCAGTGGCCGAGCCCGAAGATCGCCACCACGGCCGACGGCTCCGGCCTAGTTCTTCCCGAAACCCATGGCAAAGAGTTATTGCGCCGAAAATTCGGCCAACCGGTAGACGTGGTTTTATTCGGAGATACCCATCACCAATTAGTTACCGAGTTGGACGGGGTGCTGTTGGTCAATCCAGGCAGCCCAACTTGCCCGGCCCGGCCCAAATCCGGCGTCTTGGGCACTGTCGGATTCCTAGACATTCAAGATGGGACCGCCACTGCCAGCCTCCTAGACCTGAATAGACAAGCCTAATCCTGCGCCAATCGCAGCACATCAAGCTGCATCGATAAGCCTTCCGGCGCTGGCACAAGTCTTCTCCATCCCAAGGGCCTAACGCAGCCAAAAACAAGGGGCAGCCATTTGGCTACCCCTTGTCGCATCATATCAGCGGCTAGCAGGCTTTCTTCGGCGTTGCTTGGCTCAGGCTAAATGCGGTCCAGCAGAGGCGTCGTCTCCAAGAACACCGGAGCAAACACCAGGGAAACGATGGCCATGAGCTTTAATAGGATGTTCAACGACGGGCCTGACGTATCCTTGAACGGGTCGCCCACCATGTCGCCTTCGACCGCTGCCTTGTGAGCATCGGTCCCTTTACCGCCATAATTCCCCAACTCAACGTATTTTTTGGCGTTGTCCCAAGCACCCCCGGCTGTGGCCATCATAATTGCCAGCATGAACCCGGACCCAACCGCGCCGATGAGCAGGCCCCCCAGCGCTACAGGTCCCAGGACAAAACCGGTGGCTATAGGAACGACTACCGCCATTAGACCGGGAATAACCATTTCCTTTAATGCGCCCCTGGTGCTGATGTCCACGCAACGGGCGTAGTCGGGGCGTCCCGTTCCCTCCATAATTCCGGGAATCTCCCGAAACTGGCGGCGCACCTCGTTCACAATTGAGAAGGCCGCCCGGCCCACAGCTTTCATGGTGAAAGCGGAAAAAAGGAAGGGCAACATTGCGCCCAGCAACAGCCCTACCAGCGTTTTGTGGTCTAGCAGATTGATCCCAGCGGCAGTCACCCCGCCGGTACCTGTAGACGCCACCGCAATGCCTGGCACCGTGATATCGGCGGCTATGGCATAGGCAGCCAGAAGGGCGAGGGAAGTCAGCGCCGCGGAGCCTATGGCAAACCCTTTGCCGGTGGCGGCTGTGGTATTACCCAAGGCGTCCAAGGCATCGGTCCGCTCCCGGACTTCAGGCGCTAGTTGGGCTTGCTCGGCTATTCCGCCAGCGTTGTCCGCCACTGGACCGTATGCGTCGGTGGCCAGGGTGATGCCCAGCGTTGAAAGCAGACCCACGCCTGCCAGGGCCACGCCGTAGAAACCGGCAAACTCGAAAGCGACAATGATGGTAACGCCGATTGCGATGAGAGGTATGACCGTGCTGATCATCCCGGTGGCCAGGCCGCTAATCATGACTGTGGCTGCGCCGGTCTGGGAGTTTTCGGCCACTTCCTTCACCGGTTTGTAGTCGTAGGAGGTGTAGTACTCAGTAGACAGGCCGATGATGATACCGGCCGACAGCCCCATATATATGGCCCACAGCCAGTCCAACTCCAAGTCCAAAGAGAGGATGATGATTACGGCGAAAACTGCCAGGAAAATCGCCGCCGCAAATATTCCCCGGCGCAAGGCCCACAAGAGCTGGCCAAAGTCCGCCTGCTCTCCGGCACGCACGATAAAGGTCCCCATAATGGAGGCGAAGATACCGGCCCCAGCCAGTAACAACGGCAGTACCGCTTGGTCGTCTTTCCAACCGACCACAGCGCCCGTAATTCCCGTTGCCGCCACAGCCAAGGCTATAGTTGCGATGATTGAGCTAACGTAGGACTCGAACAGGTCGGCGCCCATTCCAGCCACGTCGCCGACGTTATCTCCAACGTTATCGGCAATAACTCCCGGGTTTCTGGGGTCGTCCTCGGGTATGCCAGCTTCAACCTTCCCCACCAAGTCGGTCCCAACGTCCGCCGCTTTGGTGAAAATCCCTCCGCCGACCCTCGCGAACAGAGCAATGGAACTGGCCCCAAAGCCAAATCCCGCCACGACTGAAATATCCTTAAATATCACGTAAAGGATTGTGACCCCCAGCAAGCCGATGCCCACAACCGTGGTTCCCATAACCGACCCGCTGGAAAAGGCGATTCGAAGCGCAGGATTCAAGCCCCGCATGGCCGCTGCAGCCGTGCGGACATTGGCTCTCACGGCCACGTTCATCCCTATGTAACCGGCCGTTGCCGAGGCGATTGTTCCCGCCAAGTAGGAGATGGCGGTCCGCGGAAGAAGATCGTCTCTCGTGTGCCAGTCGATTAGAGCCCACAGAACGCCCGCAACCACCACCACGAAAGGAACGAGCACCAAGTACTCCCTACGTAAAAAAGCGCTCGCTCCCTCTTGGATTGCGGCGCCAATTTCTTGCATCGCATGGTTGCCGGGGTCGGATCTTAATACGCGGACAGCAGTGATCGTAGCGAACAGTAGAGCTACGCCACCGGCAACAATGGCGACGATTAAAGATTCCAATACAAGCCCCTTTTTAGACGTGAAATGCCGGATTTTGAGCGTGGGGAAGTTATCATATTAACCCCCAAGTGTCAAGAAATGCCGGAGGCAATTATACCCTGTCCCATGGGCGGCGGGACTCGTGGAGTACTGCGTATCGGGAGCAAAGTCCCAAGGCTACAGGCGAGGCATTCGAATGGTTTAGGGGAGGTAGACCTCGACATCGGGGAAGGCTATCGCTACGGAGAACCAAAACGAGCGCCGAGTGTTCAGTTGCTCCAACTCTGCGCCAGCCAATTGCCCGGACGTGGCCCGGCCCAACGCATCCCAAACGCTGCCGGTCTCCAAGTCGACGAACTGCTGCCCGTTCTCCTGAAACTCGAACGTCAAGTTGCGGCCATCCAATTCCCTGGAAAAGGCGGCGGAGGCCCGGTCGTCGCTGCGAGCGAAAACAGCTACCGGTGTCCCGCCCACGTGGTGATTGGCTACGCCATCGCCGATTAACCCCAGAGGGAAAACCGTCACCGCATCGCCGATTTCGACTGTGAGCACAATCTCGCCGTTTTGGAGGCGGTCGTCCAGCTTGTTTTCATCCACGGGAAACACGAACTGGCCATTGTTAATTCGATCTTGAAATCCTGCG
Organism: SAR202 cluster bacterium Io17-Chloro-G4; assembly: GCA_002816455.1. Lineage (GTDB taxonomy): Bacteria > Chloroflexota > Dehalococcoidia > Lucifugimonadales > UBA3495 > UBA1141. Next base: position 15,792 of record MUCR01000065.1, read on the forward strand.
GATAAGCCGCGGCCGTACCGGCTGTCGCCGAATATGTCAGGGGTTTGTTCGACGCCTGTTAGCACCTTGGAGTCAGGAAAAAGCCGCCTCCATTCTCCCCAAGTGATGGTGGTGGATGGCAACAGGCTGAGGCGGGAGCCGGACAGCGGGCCCACAACGGCCTCGCCCCCGACCTGGAACCAGTAAGAACCCGTCTGTTTGTCGTACATCACTAAGTCGGACTGGTAGAGGGCCGAGGTATTGCCGAAGGTCAGTACCTTAACGCCCACCTCCCGGCTAAAGACCACACCGCTGAAACATAGCGGGCAGTAAGTGATCAACACCGGAACTCCACCAAGATTGTCGTTCACGATCTCATTAAACTCGAGATGTTCACCGGATAGGCGTAAGCCCCACCCCCGGACCGGTATCCAATAACCAGATCGTCCTCATCCAGCCAAGGCAAATCAGCGGCCGAGCCATAAATCGGGTCGTCTATGGGCCGGATGGCATCCCGAAGCTCTTCGATGACCTCATCGCTGGCTTCATCCAACGGGATAAACCGGGGCGAGCCCCCAAATGTGTCGAATAGAATGTCTTTCAGCGGAACAACATGCTGACTCCGGTCCAAGACGGGCACGGGCCCGGTTGTTCCAACTACCGCTGAACTGGGTGGCGCAGCGTCAGGTGTCGGTGTAGCCGCCCCCGGCCTAGCTGTGGGTTGGTCGGGAGTTGTTGCTGTGGGTGACGCCAAACTCCCAGAGGCGATCGCAGTTGGCGCCGCAGTGGGTTGGCTTGACACCGCCGGAGTCGCCGTGGCGCTGCTTCCGCAGGCCCATAATCCAATCAAAGCCAGGCCAAAGAGCAGCCTTGCCCGATGCGCAATAATATTAGCTAACTCACGGAGCATGGATTTCCTCAGATTTAATTGCGGCTATAGTCAATGGTTTCACCTGGGTTATGTTAACGGCTCAATATAAGCCTAAACGCCGGAGGTAAATCATTAGGAAGCTAAGTCATAAATGGGATGCGGCAATGGCGTCTTAAGATTCAAATTCACCGTGGCATGGTGTGCCCCAATGATAGGAACACCTTTGCGTGCGTCTTCGAATTGAGATCAAACAGGCTCTAGGGCCAACAAGCGCGAATGCAACAGAAGCCATGGAATGCTATAATTCCGCTGCGTAATCAAACCACCCAGTGCTCAACGCACAAGCCATAAAAACCGGAGATGACTATTCCACCCGGTTTAAAATGAGTCCCGACACTCAAACTGGAGGCATCAATGTTCATCGGCTACTTCACCGAGCGCCCATACCAAGATCCGGACTCCGGCTATTTCGGCGCCACTGGGTTACCCATTATGGACTTGAAGGTTAGCAACGAGATTTACGATTCCGAGTTGGCCGCCCATCTCTACAACCGGTATCTGGACGAGAAGCTCTACGCCGAAGAAATGGGTTTCGACGGCCTAATGCTCAACGAGCACCACAGCACACCGTTTTGCATGGGTGGAGCGATGAACGTGGAGGCGTCGATTTTGGCGCGCATGACCACGAGAGCGAAGATCGTCCTATTAGGCAACATCCTGCCAATATGGGATGACCCTCTTTGGCTGGTGGAACAATTAGCCATGATAGACGTGATTTCCCATGGCCGTCTGGTTTCGGGCTGGGTCCGCGGCACCGGTCGGGAGAGCGTCGCCCACAATTCACCGCCCACTTATAACTGGGAACGGTTCCAAGAGGCTCATGAGTTCATAGTCAAGGCCTGGAGCACACCCGGCCCCTTCCGCTGGGAAGGGAAGCACTACCAATACCGTCACGTGAATCCGTGGGTGCGGCCCTACCAAAAACCCCACCCCCAAATTTGGCTCCCCGGCGTAATCAGCCGAGATTCGCTGACCTGGGCGGCCAAGCAGCGGATTCCTTACGTGATGCTTTCAACCGAGTTGGAACCGACAAAGCAAGCCTTCGACCTCTACCATCAAATTGCTGCGGAGGAAGGATACGAGTCGGGTCCGCAAAACATCGGGTATCTCTGGAAGGTCCATGTGGACGAGACGGAGGAGTTGGCCGAGGAAGCGGGGAGAAAGTTCGTTCAAGGCCCCAGCAATCCGTTCCTAGCCGGAAATGAAGGCACCGTGAATCCGGCGTTGTTACGCCTGCCTGGACTAACGTCGCGCACCAGGGTCCTGCCTACCCAGGCATTCTCTACCGCCAACCGGGGCGGCGCCGCCGGCGTGTTGGGACGTCCCTACGAACAGCAGATCAAGGATTACACCATAATCTCGGGCACCCCCAAAACGGTGATACCCAAGATTCGCCACGTATTGGAGTATCTGCGGCCCGGCAGCGTATGCTTCTGGGACGGAGACGGCGCTATGACCCACGACGATACTATGCGCAGCTTGAGACTGATGGGCGAGGAAGTCATTCCTGCCGTTCGGGAAATAGCCAAAGAGTTGGACTTGCCTGGCTCTTTCGAAGTGAACCCGGCCACTGGGAAACCATTCAAAGAACCCTCAGTTGTCTAGCCAGGCGCTTTTATAAAGAGGTATCTGTGAGACCCTCTCGTAGGCCTCCGCTCAGAATTACGGAGGCCGGCGGTTGAGCCAGACAGCCTCCCCATACGACGTAGTAGTAATCGGCGGTGGGCCCGGCGGCAGCACCGCCGCAACCATGCTGGCCCGCCAAGGTCTCCGGGCCCTTTTGTTGGAACGGGATCACTTTCCAAGGGAGCACGTCGGCGAGTCCCTCTTGCCCGCAAGCATCCCGGTGTTAGAAGAATTGGGCGCTTTGCCCGCAATCCAGCAAGCCGGCTTCCTCCAAAAATGGGGCGCAACGATGGTCTGGGGCAAAGACCCCGAACCTTGGAGTTGGTACTTCAAAGAGACCAATCCCAAATACCCCCACTCTTACCAGGTTTCCCGGCCCGAGTTCGACCATATCCTGCTGGACAACAGCCGGCAAGCCGGGGTGGAAGTGCGGGAGGGATACCGCGCCACTCGGGTCACCTTCGAAGGCGGCCGCGCTGTGGGCGTCCGGTGCGAGTCTTCCACCAAGGAGCCTTTGGAGATCGCCGCAGGGTTTGTGGTGGATGCCAGTGGTCAGGGCGGCCTTCTGGCACGGCAACTGGGTCTCCGCCAATGGGACCCTTTCTTCCGGAACCTGGCGGTATACGGCTACTTCCAGGGCGCCCAGCGGCTACCGGAACCCGATGAAACCAACATTTTTATAGAGTCCTATCCTCAGGGCTGGCTCTGGACTATACCTCTACACACGGGCCTAGCAAGCGTGGGCGCCGTTGTGGACAGCGAGACTGGTCAAGAGGGCATCCGCCGATTGGGTCCTCGGGGCTTCCTTATGGACCAGTTGTCCCAAGGACCGGCAACCGCCGAGATGTTGCGCAAGGCGGAACTTAGCTCCGGTCCGGACGTCGTAAGAGACTGGTCTTACGTTTGCAAAAAAACGGCGGGGCCCGGCTACGTTCTCGTTGGAGACGCCGCCTGCTTCGTGGACCCTTTGTTCTCTTCCGGCGTCCACTTGGCCCTTATGTCCGGCGTTTTGGCCGCCGCTCTGGTTACTTCCTCCCTAAGCGACCCCGATATCGAAGAAGCTGCGGGCCAGGTTTACCAGGAGCTTTATATCCAGGAGTACAATCAGTTCCGGGAGTTGGCCAGGCTTTTCTACTCCAGCAACCTGAGCTCCGACTCCTACTTCTGGGAAGCGAGGCGATTGACGGGAAAGGATGCCGCCTTCACGCCCCGCCAGGCGTTCATACGCACTGTGGCCGGCCAACCGCCTAGGGGTTACGAGCGAGCCGTTTTAGAGCACGGCGACGCTCCATCCGAGTTCATATCCAGTGTAGGCCAAGTGGAGACGGACCGGGCCCGGCGCCAAGCCGACCTGTCGGCTTTTTTGGATCCCAGCGGGGCGATGCACCACATGTTTTACTCGGCCGTACCGAGCTTGGCCCCAGGCGTAACGGTAGTGAGGAAGCCGGTACTGGGTGAGGGACGCTTTGACTGGGGCAACGTCATTGTGACGCCCAGTCAACCCGAGGGCACGCCATGCAGCGCATTGGTCGCCGAAGTCGCGTCAGCCATTGACGGACGCACTCCGGTCCGTGGTCTCATGGCCAAGTTGCAAGAAGACCGAGACCCGTCGAGCGCTCCGATTATCGAGCAAACCGTGGTCAGCGCAGTTCAGATACTCTATGTCGACGAAACGATCTCAGAGTTAATATCGCAGTAGCTAAATCGGTCGCTATAATCACCGCAGAGTTCGCAGAGATTTTATTTAATCTTTGACTCTGCGCTCTCTGCGAACTCAGCGGTGAATTCCATCAGATAATCTTTCACCAAAATTAACTATTAAGGAGACCAACATGGCAACCAGGCAAATTCCCACTGAAGAGCAAGTAATTGGCTGGATGGACACCTTGAGTAACTGGGGCCGATGGGGCGCCGACGACCAACTGGGCACCCTCAACTTGATCACCGATAAGAAGCGGGCTCAGGCCGGCGCATTGGTCAAGGAAGGCATCAGCGTAACCTGCTCCCGGTTGATCGTCCCGGAGATCGCCCCCGACGTTACCTCAATTCCTCCTCTGCACTACATTGTCAGGGGCGGCGACACCGTACCCAACGAAGGTCCTGGAGGAACCTCGGATTTCATAGGCCTGTCATTCCACGGATTGACCATCACCCACATAGACAGCCTATGCCACCAGTTTTGGAACGGGAGGATGTACAACGGCAGGCCAGCCTCAGAAGTGACTTCAGACACCAAAGCCACTTCCATGGACGTGGACAAAGCTCAAAACGGAATTGTGACCCGGGGCGTGCTGCTGGACATCACTGCCGTGAAGGGCAAAGACTGGCTGGAAGCCGGAGAGGCTGTGTTCATAGAGGACCTGGAAGCAGCCGAGAAGGCTCAGGGAGTACGTTTGGAACAAGGCGACGCTTTGTGTCTAAGATTGGGCTGGTACAAGCGCCGTGAGCAGTTGGGTCCTCCCGCTTCGGGTAGGCCCGGCTTGCACGCCGAGACCTTGCCTTGGCTACACGAGCGAGGGATTTCCATCATCGCCGCCGACGCTTCCCAAGACGCCGAACCCAGCGGTTACCCAGGCATCGGGCTGCCCGTCCACCGTGTTGGCATCGTGGCCATGGGCCTGTGGCTAATCGACGCTGCGAATTTTGAAGAAGTGGTTTCAGTCTGCCAACGTCTGAACCGTTGGGAGTTCATGTTCAACGTGGCGCCGCTCAGGTTCAAAAACGCCACCGGCTCGCCCGTAAACCCCCTGGCGATTTTCTAAGAACCGGCAACCAAAATGCCCGTGCCGCCAACTCGGTTGGCGGCTCAGTGATGGCATACATTGACACAACTGGGCTGCTTTCTGATATGGAATATGTCTTTGACTTTAGGTTTGCCGCCGCCCTACACTGAGGTTCAGGTTATTGCCAGAAAATGAACGAGCAGCCCCCAAATCGTTAAGCTTGATTGGGTTCGGGATATACCGGTGAGAAGAACCTTCGCCGCCATATCGGCTTTTGGCGCGCTCTCGGCGCTTTTTGGTTGCACCACTTCCGACAGCGCAGTGAGGCGAATCGCCGACGAGAGCGTTGCCACCGCCCTGGCATCGGTCCCAACCACCACCCCCCAACCAACTGCGTCACCTCAGCCGGAGCCGACCTCGGTGACCATCCCAGGCACGCCCACGCCATTTGTGCTACCGCCGTTCCCAACTCCGTTGCCGACCGCAACGCCGTTTGGGTTACCGCCAACGGCCACGCCTCAACCAACCACAACTCCTCAGCCGACGGCTACACCTTAGCCCACTGCCACGCCGGTGGTTTTTCCACCCACGCCGACACCAGCGCCCACTCCTACGCCAATTCCAACGTCCGGAGTGGTGTCCGTGGCAGGCCTGGCCTCCGGGACCAGCGTCTTTCAGGTATCGGGGGAATTCTCGCTTAAAATCGAGCCGGGGGAGCCCCTTGCCGGGCACGACGTTTCATTCACCCTCAGCGGCCTAGCCCCCTGGGAAGAGGTCAGGGTCGAGTTCATCAATCCTTTGGGGCAGCCAGCCCAATGGGTAACCGAGGAGGATGTGCTGGTGGTCGGGGCCGGCGGCGTGCCGGTCAGCGAGCACTTCCTCTTTGCCGACGGCCAAGGTAAAGCGAAATGGACCAGACTTGGGGCCTTGGACCAAGAAGGCTTGTGGTCGGCGGATATAACAATAAACGGAGAGACCAGCTCAATTACCTACTCGGTGAGTCAGCTTCAACTAGACTTACAAGACACCCAGACGGTCGGGGTAGAGATGCGGGTTTACGCCGGTTCCGCCTCGGACACCTTCTACTTCTCTTTGGTGCCAGCGGCCCTGGCCGTCGACCTGCAAGCGCATTTGGCCTGGGTAGTGGGCCAGCATAGCCAAGATTTAGGCCTGCAAAGCCGTCAAATCCCAGACATTTATCTAGCCGGAAACGATGGCCTGCTCCGGCAAGTCGCACAAGCTACAGGAACGACAATTGGCTTCGAGGACGGCTACTACGGCAGCTCCGGAACCCGCCCCGGCATTTACATGCGCACCGACTTCTACCAAACCGGCGTGCGTTCCATCTTGACCCATGAATACACCCACCTTGTGCTGCAAGAAGCCGCTCAAGATGAGCAATTGCCGGCTTGGGTCACTGAGGGGATAGCACGGGCTGCTACGCCGGCTGAGTTTGCGGACCGCCAGACCTGACGCCGGCTTATTACGGATCTTCCAGGATGCTGACGTAGCGAAAGCCGCCGCAATCTCGGGCCGTCTACCTGAGCTGACGGCGCTGGAAAGTCAGTCCAGTTGGAACGCCCAGACCTACCAGGAGCAAGTTAATCTTCAGTACGCCACCGCCTACATGGCCACCCGCTATATGGCCGAAACCCATGGTCCTTTAGCGCCGGTGAACATCGTCAAGCAAATTGGCGGAGGGCAGCCGTTAACTGCAGCCATCTTGCAAATCACCGGAACCCAATACGGAGCCTTTCGGAGCCAATTCAAAGATTGGCTGGAAAACTGGGAAGACCCGGACAGGGCCGAGGTCCGCCCTTATGCCACAGCACTGGGAAACATATTGGAATCCGTGGACGACATCTCACGGCGGCGGGCTGAAGACCTGGACAGCAACTCACCCCGTTTATCTCGGATTCCGCTAAAAGAAGGCCTGGTGGGCGAGGCCATCGATTTGCAAGCCGAACTAAATGGGCTAACGGCACCATCCAGCCAAGCGGACCTTCACCAAAGCGCCCGCGGATACTTGGCCGCCGTGGTACGCTGGTTGAGCTTGGAATTGAATTACCTAGAATCCTTGACCAATTCCGTCCTAGAAGAGGCCAACAACACGATACCGGAGATCAACGCCCGCGAGTTTGAACTAAAACGAGACCTCAGCACCGTGCGCTTCGTCTACAACCTAGATTAGATTTTATAGCATCGTTTGGCACAGCCCCCCCTTTCGTAAAGGGGGGTTGGGGGGATTTCCTCGCCGCCAAACCACAGCCGCCATCTTGCCAACACTGCCACGCCCCAAGTTTATGTGAGATAATCCTGAGCGTCCCAGCCTTTTGCTGCGGGCGACCTTGACCTACCTCCCGGCCTGATCCAGAGGAGCGCGGAATTATGGCGTCATCCTGGGAAACAGTAAATGTTAACGGCCAGAAAATGGACGTGTACCTCAGCCTACCCGACGGCCCAGGTCTCTTCCCGGCCGTGGTCGTCAGCCAGCACGGCGGCGGGGTGGACCAGTTCATCAAGGAGATGAGCGACCGATTGGCGGCCGAGGGCTATGCCGCAGCGGCCCCCAACCTTTTCCACCGCTATAGTGAAGAAATGCTGGCGGACCGGTCCAAGAGGGTCCAGCACATGAGCGACCTGGATATCGTGGCCGACATCAACGCCACCGTGGACTTTTTGCGGGAGCACCAGTTCGTAAGCAGCGACCGAATCGGCATCACCGGCTTTTGCATGGGCGGTCGAGTAACCTGGCTGGCGGCGGCAACCAACCCCCACTTTGCCGCGGCGGCGCCCTATTACGGCGGCAATCTCATGGTAACTTGGGGAAAGGGCACACAAGCGCCATTCGAGCTGGCAGAGGGTATCAACTGCCCCATCTTGTTCCACTTCGGCGAGGATGACGAAAATCCTTCTCAAAGCGATATGCGCAAGCTGGACGAAGAGCTTACCCGCTTGGGCAAGACCCACCGGTTTTATACCTATCCCGGAGCCGATCATGCTTTTATGGACTATACGGCGGTCCGATATCAGAAGGCGGCATCGGAAATTTCCTGGCCAAGAACTTTGGATTTCTTCGCCCAGCACTTAAAAGCCGGCGCCTAATACCCGGCACATAAACAAGAGAGGTCGGCTTAATGCGGTTTGGCAGCTTTGTCTTCTCTATCAGTTCCGACCCGGCACTGGACCACCAAGTAATCGAAAACACCCTGAAGGAAATCGATCTGGCCGAAGAAATCGGCTTGGATGCCGTTTGGCTGACAGAGCACCACTTTGACGGCGCAGTCGCCTACGCCGACCCGGTGGTCTTCGGAGCGGCGGTGGCCAGCCGGACCAAGCGTGTCCTCATTGGGTTCGCCGTCGTAGAACTGGCACTGCACCATCCGGTGAGGCTGGCGGTGCAGACCGCCCTTCTGGACCACCTGAGCAACGGACGCTTGATAGTGGGCACCGGCCGGGGCTCGGCCTACAACGAATATGAATACTTTGGCTACGGCACCACCCTGGAAGAAGGCCGCGACATGCTCCCGGAAGCCGAGGAGCTGTTAGTTAAAGCCTGGACCGGCCAAGACGTGGACCACCACGGCGAGTATTGGGATGCCAAGTTTCCGGTACTCCGTCCTCAGCCCTATCAGAAGCCCCATCCGCCATTAGTGAGGGCATGTATCTCCGAAGCCTCTTTACTGGAAATCGCCAAGCATGGACGCCCGGCCTTGATCGGCATCCAGACGGTGGACACCCTGCGACATCGTATGAAGCAGTACCACGACACCATGCTGGAGGCAGGATTCTCTGAAAAGCATGTGGAGAAAGCTCAGGACGACACCTGGGCCCAGAGGGCTATTTACATAGGCGACGATGACGAGGAGTGCATGAACGTCGCCGAGGCAGCCCTTGGCCGCTACCGTAAGCACCTGCTGGACGCCAGGGTCAAGTACAATACCGGCGGTGCCCCGCCCAGGCCTCCTGGCCAAGCGCCCCCTCCTGGCGAGGTCGTGGAGCACGCTTTCTTGGCTGGCACGCCTCAACGGGTGGCAAGTCAGATAGAAGAACTTCAGGGCGTGGGCGTTCGCAACCTGATGCTGAACTTCAACGTTGGCCAGATACCGGCGGACCAAGTGGAAAGCTCCATGCGCTTATTCGGCGAGAAAGTGCTTCCCTTGGTAAAAGGCGGCTAGGGACCGGTTTTGTCGTAAGGGGGGTTGGGGGATACCGCCGAGCAGACTCAGGGACCGGATCAGGGCGAACCACATTACCCCACCTGCTCCAGAGCATCTCGGGACAACATCATTTTTACCGGGCTAATGGGACGGAAGGTGCGCGACACCCGCACGTCCCCCGCCAAACTGCACAGGGTGTAAGCGTCATAGGGTTCCATACCCTTTTCTTCAACCAGAAAGTTCACCATGCTGCGCACGGCTTGCCTCATGGCCGGTCCCAAGTCATCGCCGTGGGAAAGAACCACGAAATAGTCGGGGGTCAGCGCCCTAGGTCCCTCAAGGTTCATGCCCTTTTCCACGGTCACGCGAATGTGAGTGTCGGCGGAGCACTCCGCGCCGGTGCCCGCCACCGCCCCGTCACCCACAACCGCATGACAGTCCCCTAGTACCAGCATCCCTCCGGGCACGAACACCGGGAGATATATTGTGCTCCCTTCCACCAGCTCTTTCAGGTCAATGTCACCGCCGTAGGGACCTGAATCACTGGCCGTTTCCTGCCGGTACGTCGGCGTAGTAGCCACCAACCCCATGGATGGCTTTAAAGGTATCCGCACGCCGCTGGGCAGCAGGGCGTAACCTGATTCAAGCTCTATCAAAGTCGGGTAGGCTTCGGGAAACTCTTCAGCTAAGAATCCTCGGCCAGGCATGACCATGTGGGCGGCAACATCTTTGGGGGTTATGCTGAGGAATTCCACCTTCAGGGCGTCGCCGGGCTGGGCACCATTGACCGCAATCGGGCCGGTCGCCGGTCCCTTCAGTGAAGCTTCCAGGACCAAGGGGTCCCGCTCTCCAATGAATGCGTCCCAGGTCTCTACCATTAATTCCTCTCCGGAATCGATGGTTATAGCAGGGATAGACTCTGGCTCCAATATGTAGATATGGTGCTCCCGGCCTAGACGTTTCATGCTGTGCGCTCCGTGGGGCGGCTAGGGAATCGAGAAGAATATGCTCGCGCAAATCCGTCCATCGTCAAGCCGACCTAGGCCCAGAATCGACCACACAACGTCCCATCGATTACCCGGTCACGCTTCTAAATTGAAGCCCGGCCTAGATGCACTCCGGTTTGAGGGTCGAGGTCGACGACTGAAACTTCACCTAAGGGATTTTTACGCGATGGGCCCAGGGGCGTGCCCGAGTAGGCGGCTTTGACTGCGCCGTGGGAGACCTCGACATGACGGTCCCAGTGGCCTAGGGCCAGGTAGTGGCAGCTGGCGCTGGCCACCTCGTCGGGATAAATGGGAGACGAGCGTTGATCCCGGTCTTCTTCGTAGTGGTAATGCCCGTGGGCTAACGCCACCAGCCAACGGCTTTCCTCGGCAGGGGGCATGCCTTCGAGAGGCCGGAACTCCGGCGTATGGAAGGGCATAGCCTTTCCCCAAATGTCCAAAGTCAACTCGGGGAAGGTAATGGTCTGGCCGAGACTGTCGGTCAGGATGTGCAAATTATCCGGTTTACGGCTGAAAGGCGCTCTCTGGTACACCGAGTCATCGGCGTATAGATCATGGTTACCGGGAAGGAGAACGGCAGGCACGGCCAAACGTCCTATTTGCTTCAGGAAAAACTCCAATGTCTCGTCGCCCACACGGCCGTTATCGAAAATATCGCCGACCAACAGCAGAAGATCGCCGCCTAAGCCGGGCACGACCTCAACCAAGGCTTGCAGGGCTTCGTCCGATGCCGGGTGCCCGATTTCGTCTCCCAAATGAATGTCAGACGTGTGGATCAGTTTTACTTTTTCTTTATTTGGCAACATGACTCCGGGCTGTGACTCCGGCTGAACTGTGTAGCTACCGTCTCTTGCCATTGGCGATATTTGGAAAATAAAGATGGTCGGTCAACTAGTCCGCATGCCCGGGCGTTGCGACGGCAGCTTTGGCGCCAATCACTCCCTTGTCCCTCAACTGGGTGATTTGGCTGGCGTCGAATCCGGCGTCGGCAAGAATTTCGTCGTTGTGCTCGCCCAACATAGGCGGATGACGGCGGATGGTAGCCGGCGTGTCGCTCAGCTTCATAGGTGAGTTAGGTATTCGCAGATTGGGCACCTCAGGATGGGGCACTTCAACCACCATGTTGCGGGCTTGGACTTGGGGATTGTTTACCACGTCGGAAACTCGATTGATGGGACCGCAAGGGATGCCAGCGCTGGTAATCAGCTTGACCCAATGTTCCGTTGACTCTTTGGCAAAGATTTCGCTCAGGTCATTCACGCATTCGGCCCGATGAGCCACCCGGTCGGTGTTGGTGGTATACCGGGGGTCGTCCAGGAAATCGGCCCGGCCGATGGCCTGGCACATCTTTTCCCATAGCCCTTGATTGGCGCAGCCCAAGATAAAAAAGCCATCGGTAGCCTGGAAGCTCTGGTACGGCACCAGACTGGGGTGGCCCGAACCCATGCGGTGGGGCTCATTGCCCGTGGCCATGTAACCGGTGGCGTGGTAGCTCATAGTCGCCACTTGGCCGTCCAAGAGCGACGAGTCAATCCGCTGGCCCTCCCCGGTGTTATCACGGTGCCGCAGCGCCGTCAGGATGGAGCCGTAAGTCATCATGCCGGTAAACAGGTCAACCAAGGAAAAGCCTACTCGGAGGGGCAGCCCGTCGGGTTCGCCGGTCAGGTGCATCAACCCGCTGTAGGCTTGGATTATCAGGTCGTAGCCGGGCATGTCAGCCATGGGCCCGGTTCGGCCATAGCCGGAGATGGTGGTGTAGATGATGTTTGGATTAAGTTTCTTTACGGCTTCGTAACCCAGTCCGAGGCGCTCCAAGGTGCCTCCCCGGAAGCTCTCAACCATGATGTCGGCGTCAGCGACCAAGCCAAGGACAATGTCGACGCCTTCTTTCTCTTTGAGGTTTATAGACAAGCTGCGCTTGTTGCGGTTAAACGTAAGGAACTGGGTACTCACTTCGTTCCAGAAGGGAGTCCAACCCCTAGTCTCATCGCCGTGTTCCGGCTCTTCGATTTTCACTACGTCCGCTCCCATGTCGCCGAGCATCATGGTGCAAAACGGGCCGGCCAGGGTGCGGGTCAAGTCCACTACCTTAATATTCTCTAAAGCCGCGGCCATGTATAACCCCTCCCGATGCTGCCAAAACTAGCAAAATTCAGAGCCTGGTTTTGCCAGGGGGAATTATAGCACGAGGGTTATCGCCGGATTTGCATGGGGCTAGATTCATTGACCCTGTCCTGCCGGGGTGCTAGCGTGATGTCCAGAAAAACAGGCGAGGCAAATTCGATGCGGGATTCTCAGCCGTCTGTTGTAGTCCTGGGCGGTATAAACATGGACTTGGTGACGGTCGCCGAGCGCTTTCCCGAAGCGGGGGAAACCGTCGTGGGCAGCCGCTTCCTTACCTACCCCGGCGGAAAGGGGGCCAACCAAGCTGTTGCGGCAGCGCGCATGGGCGCAGCGACGGCGATGGTGGGGAAGGTGGGCGACGATATTTTCGGCCCACAGCTCATGGAATTTATGGCCGCGAGCGGCGTCGACGTTTCCAGGGTCGGCGTGGAGCCGGGCGCCAGCTCAGGCATCGCGGTAGTGAACATCGACGGGGCCGCTCAAAACCGGATAATTCAGGTATTGGGCGCCAACACCACCTGCGGACAAACAGAGGGTGAGGCAGTGATGCAAGCCCTGCAAGGAGCTTCCACCCTGATGCTCCAACTGGAGGTCTCCGTGGACCTTTCACTAAAGGTCGCCCAGCAAGCCGCCGCCCTGGGCAAAAGGGTGATTTTGGACCCCGGCCCGGTGCGCCCGTTACCAGAGGAATTCTACGCCTGCTGTACCATCATCACACCCAACGAGACCGAGGCCCAAGCGCTGGTAGGATTTCCGGTTACAGACGTGTCTTCAGCAGCAATGGCAGCGGAAGCATTATTGGCCAGAGGAGTCGAGATCGCTGTAATGAAGCTGGGTGCCCAGGGCGCCTACTACGCAACTGGGCAAGGCGGCCAGCATGTCCCGGCCATTCCCGTTGAGGCGGTGGACTCGGTGGCGGCAGGGGACGCTTTTAACGGAGCATTGGCGGCGTCATTGTCCTCTGGGGATAGCCTTGAAGCGGCTATGCGCCTGGCGACTGCAGCTGGAGCGTTGGCGGTCACCAACTTCGGAGCCCAAGACTCCATGCCGCTAAAGGAAGAAGCGGATGCCCTCCTCACCCGGCACGGTATATGACGCTCGCCGTGGAAAGCCCTGAAACTCAGGAGCGGTTAGGCCAGCGGTTCAAGATGGGAGCTGCGATTCCAGCTAAAACCTGAGCGATTACGATGAGCGTCACAGCCCACCAAAAGGAGGACGCCCTTATCTCCGCAATGATGCCTATTCCGGCCACCAGCGGCACCAAGCCAGTCGCGCTCCCGGCAATTAACCATGCCGCCTTGGCCACCAAATCCCTGGGCGTCATCAACAGCAGCCAGCAAATCTGAGTCATTGAACCGGCCGCTATCCCCGAAATACCGGCCGCTTTCCAATAAGCGTCGGAATCCGGCGTGCCCCAAACACCTCCAACCACCAGCAGGTAGGCGCCACCTGCGATCCCTACACCAGTGTAACCCCAGTTACGGTATTTGGTCTGTTGGGACAGGACCGACGGCGGCAACGCCAGCAAACCAACTCCGGATAAGGCAAGCGCCGTGACCAAAAACCTACCCCCAGTCTTGGTATACTCGCCCATCAGACCCATTGCTACTACCACCAACCCGGCCGCCACCAACGACGCAACCAAGGCTAATACGACTCGTTTGGGGGTGAAAGGCATCAGCGAAGAGGGCTCAGCTATCAGCGGTCAGCCATCAGCCCAGTGAGCCTAACCGGGCAAGCGAGGAGGTTATTCGGGGTGCCAATGATAGTCACAGAGTTAAACATTCGCTCCCATTTTTAGCTAGGCGATTAGGCGGAGCATCCAAGCTAAAGGCTGACGGCTGAAAGCTGACAGCCAACCCCGCCCCATCATAGACCATCGTGATATGCTGGGGAAGCTATGGGCTCAGAGGAAAAATACTGTCCGGCCTGCGCAACGCCACTGATAATAAGAGACGTTTTCGGCACTCAGCGGCCGTCCTGCCCCAGCTGCCACCACGTCGTCTACAATGACCCCAAAGTTGCCACCACCTGTATCGTGGAGCGGAAAGGACGGGTCCTCATGATCCGCAGGGCTTTGGAGCCGGGGATAGGTCTTTGGTGCATGCCTGGCGGATATGTTGACCGGGGCGAGGTGGTAGAAGAAGCCGCAGCCCGTGAGGTGCTCGAGGAGACGGGATTGGTGGTAGAGGTGGGAAGTCTGGTCGGCTTGTTTTCAGAGAAGGGCCGTCCGGTAATCGTTGCCGCATTCGCCGCCACAGAAACCGGCGGCGTCCTTCAAGCCGGACCCGAAGCACAGGAAGTGGATTTCTTCCCCCTTGGCGACCTGCCGCCTCTGGCCTTCCCCAGAGACGTTGAGATACTGGAGCGTTGGCGGCATGGCCTAAGATGAGCCTCACCGCAAAATCTCTGCTCTCTAAAATAGCCGGGCCTGCCTTGGAGCTGATTTTTCCCATGTCCTGCGCCGGATGCGGTCGGGAAGGGAAACTTTTTTGCTTAACCTGTTTGCCCAGACTCCCCCGACTTTCTAGCCCCTTTTGCGAGTTGTGCGCCGCTCCGGGCGCTCAGTCGCCGTGCCATTGGTGTGAAGAGCGGCCACTGGATATCGACGGCATCCGGGCACCCTTCCTCTTTGAGGGACCCATCCGCAACGCCATTCACTCTTTCAAGTACAAGGGAGTTAAGGCCGCGCAAACTGAGCTAGGTGACCTCCTGTCGAGATACAAAGCAAGCCACAGAATACCAGGGACGGTGATAATGCCGGTGCCAATGCACTCCCGGCGACTTCGTGACCGTGGTTATAACCAATCGTCCTTGCTGGCCCGAAGACTAGCCAAGATTACTGAAATCTCCTTCGAAGACGCTTTACTGAGGCGTATTATAGACACGCCTCCCCAAGTCGCCACCACCTCTCGGAACCAACGGCGAGACAACGTGCAGGACAGTTTCCGGTGCTATGGAGACGCCGGAGGGTTGCAGGTACTCTTGGTTGATGACGTTGCCACAACCGGCAGCACTTTGTCGGCGTGCGCCGCCGCGCTGAAGGATTCAGGAGCAGCATCAGTCTGGGGGTTGGTCTTGGCACGAGAAACCTAATATTTGCTGAGAAATTGACAAGTTCACCAACATCTGGTGAAATTCCCCAATCAGCCGGAACAAATAGGGTGAGGTAAATCAAATTAGGCCGCCAGTGAGCGGTCGAATAGGGAGGGCACGATGGCAGGAAAAACATTTATCTACGTGGGAGCCGAGGCCGATGGTCTATATCGTAAGGAGGCTGGCGATGGCCAGTGGGAGAAGCTGGCCAAGGGAATGCCGCCGGCGCCTCAAGTGCGGGCTATAGTTTTTCACCCCAAAGACCCCAAGACGGTGTATGTGGGTACCCAGCGGGGGGTGTTCCGCAGCCAAGACGGCGGCGACAATTTCGCACGTATGAACATGGCGGAAGGGCGCACCGTTTGGTCCTTAAAGTTCCATCCCAAAGATTCCAACGTCATGTTCCTGGGTACAGAAGGCAGCGAGATTTTCAAGAGCTCCGACAGTGGCGAAAACTGGGAGCACCTGGCCACCATTTCCAACCCGGACCAGCACCAGATGGCTTTCGCCATGCGAATTCTCGGCATCGCCATTGAGCCGGGCAACACTGACCAGATGTATGCCGCCCTGGAAGTGGGCGGAGCAGCCCAGAGTTCCGACGGCGGGAAGAACTGGACTATAGTCAACAAGAACTTCGCCGGAGACGTGGACCTCTTGGACTTGCACGGCGTCGCCATGGGCGGCCCCGGGTCCACCACGGCGTTCATATCCAACCGGGTGGGCACATGGCGCACCACGGACAAAGGGCAGAACTGGCAGAACCTCAACTTTGACCAGTTCAGCGAAATCCAATATTCCCGGGGAGTGGAGGTGGACCCCAATAATTCCAACACTCTCTACGCCTGCGTGGGAATGAACTTCGGTAGTGAGCAAGGAGGAGTCCTCCAGACCACCGACGGCGGCGACACTTGGAGCCGGTTTGACAAAGGAGTCTCTCCCGCCAGCACCACGTTTGGCATCGCAATAAACGAAGTTGACCCCAGTCAAGTTTATTTTTGCACCCGAAAGGGGCAGGTCTTCGGTACCCATGACGGCGGCGCTTCTTGGAAAGAGCACGTCTTGCCGGAGATGGCGGCCAACGTCAAAGCCGTAGCCTGCATATCAGCCTAGACTAACATCCATTATGGGCCTCAACCGGGCGGAAATGGCTCCGTCTTAGCACTCTGTTTTGGGGCCCAACGGATTGGGCCCCAATTTCTTTCATAGGAGATTGGCTTGCCGGACACCGCCCGTAACGACCTTCTTGCGTCGGCACAAGCCCTTGCGCCTAAAATACGAGCTGCTCGGGAAGAAGTAGAGCAGCTCCGCCGTCTGCCCGACCACTTGGTGCAGGCATTGGAAGCCGCGGGTTTTCTACAGCTTAATCTACCCAAATCCTTGGGAGGCGTAGAAACGGACCCCATCACGTCTTATCTGGTCATCGAGGAGCTATCCAAGGCCGACGGCTCGGTGGGATGGTGCTCCTTCTTATCCAGCGGGACCTCACTTCTGCTGGGTTGGCTCCCCACCAGCGCTGCCTTGGAAATGGTTGGCCTGCCTGCCCGAGTCCGGGGCGCCGGTTCCCTCCGCCCGGAAGGCGAGGCAACCATCGTCGATGGCGGTTACCGGGTTAGCGGACGTTGGGATTTTGGTAGCGGCGTCGACCACGCCAACTGGATCATGTGCACCTGCAAGGTCGTCAATGCCAACGGACCCGCCATGAGACCCAACGGCGTACAAAACACCCGCACCTTTTTCGTCCCCAAAAAATCTGTAACCGTCCACGATGTTTGGACCGTTCTGGGAATGCGGGGCACAGGTAGCAACGATTTCTCGTTGGATGATGTGTTTGTCCCGTCGGAGCGATCATTTTCCATCGACGAAGACCCCTACGAAACAGGCCCCCTGTTCAACCGGCGATTGGTTATGGTTAATATTTGGTCCACCAACGCAGCCAATGCCCTGGGTGTTGCTAGGGGTGCCATGGACGCCTTTATTGAGTTGGCAAGCACGTCCGGCTCCACCAGATCGACTGCTTTGCTACGGGACCGCGCCCCACTCCAGATGGCGGTGGGCAAAGCGGAAGCCGTAATAGGCGCCGCCCGCTCTTACGTTCTGGACGCTATCCGCACGGCTTGGGAGGCCGTATGCGATGGTGTCCCTGATCCAGGACCTCAGATCGCCCAAGGTCGGCTGGCCATCACGTACGCAATTCAAGAGTCGGCAAGGGCCGTGTACATGCTGTTTCACGCCGCAGGAACCAACGCTATTCATCGAGAGCACCAATTGGAACGGCGCTTCCGGGATGTCCACGTGGCCGCCACCCACATCGCCGGCCTCTCCCAAAACATTGAAACGGGCGGCAAAATATTGCTTGGCTACCCGTCAGACGCGACGGGGTGGTAGATTCGGGCGACCCAACTATTCAGACCGGGAGATTTCGCATGAGAGAACCGGTTAGGCAGGATTTGGTCGATGAGGCTAAGGCACTGGCGCCGCAGATAATCGCGCTCAGGGATGAGATAGAGTCGGGACGCCGGCTGCCTGCGTCTTTGGCCAAGACAATGGACAGCAAAGGGCTCATGCAGCTTTACCTGCCCCGCTCCATGGGAGGGCCCGAGATTGACACCATCTCCTTTTACCTTATCGTCGAGGAGCTCTCCAAATTGGAGGGTTCAGTGGGATGGTGTTGCTCATTATCCGGCGCTCTGGCTTTCTTCGCCGGATGGATAGAACCTGAAGTAGGCAGGGAAATGTTCGGTGACGATCCCCACGTGCGCATTGGTGGCTCCTTCCGTCCCATGGGCGAAGCTTCTCACGTTGACGGAGGTTACCGGATTACAGGACGCTGGGATTACGCCAGCGGTATAGACCATGCCAACTGGATTGGGGTTCATTGCCGGGTGGTGGATGGAAACGGCCCCAAGCTAACCGCGGCTGGAACACCCCAGACACGCATGGCGCTACTCCCCGCCGAGCATGCCGTAATCCTCGACACGTGGAACCCCATGGGCATGCTGGGCACCGGGAGCAACGATTTCAACTTGGAGGACGTTTTCGTCCCGGACGAGCGGACTTGGGAACTTTGGGGTCCGGCCCAAGAACCTAACCCGCTTTATGACCCTCGTCTGTTCATGGCAGCCACATGGCCGCCGATTGCGGCGAACGCATTGGGTATGGCAAGAGGGGCCATGGACGCCTTTGTGAAACTAGCGACCGAATCGGGCTCGACCCGGTCGACAACACTTCTCAGGGACAGGGCGCCCATCCAAGACATCGCCGGTAGAGCAGAGGCGATTATAAATTCTGCCCGGGGTTACATTTTGGACTCGTTGAGCGTCCTTAAGGACGTGCTAAACGAAGGGGAACTCGACCCAGGGCCACAGATCGCCCAAGTCCGGCTGGCAACAACCCACGGCATGTGGGAGGCTGTGAAGGCGGTGGACATGCTATTTCACGCCGCCGGCACCAACGCAATACACCAGAAATACCCGCTGGAGCGGTTCTTCCGCGACATACACGTTTCCGTCCAGCACGGCGCTGGTCTGCTGTCTAACTTTGAGTCCGGCGGGCAGGTGATGTTGGGCCTTAAGCCCTCTGACCCGGGCTGGTAGTGGGAAAGGGGTTAAGGCTCGCTTCGGTCCCATCCGGGCAACGCCCAGTAGCCTTCAAAGGGCACTTCCACCGCAGGCTCCAATCCATGCGCCTTCTTTAGCCCATGGATGTTGTAGAGGTGAGCTATGTACTCGTAGTAGCGGTGCAAAAAGGTGGCCTCCAAGGCCATATAGACCTTGGAAGGATCGCCTGGGAATTCTTTGGCGCCGTCAGGGAAGATTTCTGGGTGCAAAGCCCATAGCGTGTCGCTTGGGGTTTCCAGCACTTTCGAGCGTATGGAGCCAACAGTTTCTGAGGACAAGACCGACCAGGAAAGGTCCAATCCCAAGCGCAGCTATTCAAGGATTACCGGCACTTCCCCGGTCATCGGGAGAATCGCAGACAGCATCCAATTCCGGTCCATTGGGCAGCCCGTCTGGAAAAAGCTGCCCACCCCACCTGACCCAGAGCCACCACATATCACCCGACGCCATGTGGCTAATGTTGCGCCGGATGCTCCACTCCCAACGGTCCGACTCAAAGTCCAACTGCTCATCGGTCATTCCCTGAGATTCAGCGACAATCATGCCGTAGATGTCGTCTTTAAACTGGGGGAACAGTTCTGTCGCCGGAGAATCGGATCTAAGCAAAGGGCCTCACCCAAGTCTCGGACCATGCCAAGCAAGCGGTGCTGCTTTGCTTGTCGCCCCGCATTTGCTTCACGACGTCGCCTTGGGCTGCGTCGCCGTTGATCGTTATCTGGGCCCTCATGGCCGGGATGAAACAGGAGTACACCCCGTGGGGGCGGCCGCCGGCGCCCGCCGGATTGACCAGCATGAAAGGCTCGACAAAATCGTACCAAGTCAACAGCACGACTTCCTCGTCGCTTTCCACTTTCTCCGTCCAGAAAGCTCGGCCGTCGCCGGTTTTGGTGAACTCGGCTTCTATCACCGGAATGCTCTCATCGGCGAACTCGGCGAACAACATGCTCTCTATCTCGCCTTGAAGCCAGCGGGTCATGGCGATGTTGTCGGAGTAAATCCTCACTTCGTCATCGGTCAAGTCGCTTTTGAGAAACAAAACGTGTCCCGGTCCGCCCGGAGAATATAGAACCCGCCAGTGACTAGTCCGGGTGGTCTCGTCGCCGCCTTCTTCTTGAGCCAGACGAATGAATGAGTTTTCACCGGTTAGACGAATCTGATTGGGGTCTGTGGGATTTGAGGTCGACATTGTTAGTCCTCCCGTTCAATTCAGTCCGAGTACAGAATTATTTTGTGGTTTTAGCACGATGGACTCTGGGGTGTCTAGTCCCCAATTCTTCTTCGACTCGTTCCGCCAAGAAAACCTTCAACAATGACTGATACGGCACATCGCGCCTATTGGCCAACAACTTCAATTCTTGGAGTAGCGCTTCAGGCAAACGAAGGGAGATGGTTTTAGTTGACGGTTTCAAGTTTTCAAGCCTCAACCGCCGGGCTCCTTCCCAGTTCAAATAGTCCGTTGAATCATGGGTCGCCCAAAAGTTTCTTTCCGCGTCTTCTGACTCAAATTTAGGAATCTTCATTTTCTTCGGCATTGGTATATGCCCTCCGCTCACGCCTACTCATGTCCCTAGCAGATATTACTCGAATGAGTTGATTCCGTGTAGTAAATACTACGAACAATCGCCTTCCAGCATCCGTTTGACCCAAAGCGTAGTACCTGCGTTCTCGTCCCGATTGCTGGATAAAACTGTCAGCCGCAATCGGACGCCTCAGAAAAACTTGCTCAATCTCTGACCGCGTTACTTGATGAGCCACCAAGTTTTTCTCGGAATTTCCTTCGTCCCACTGGAAACCCGTGATACTAGCGAGATCGTCCGTCATAAGTGATTACAAATTGTATACTCCTCGCATATACAATAATCAAGTATTCGCTATTGATTATTAATTCACGGCACCCATCGGATCGTGAATTGGCAGTGCCAGTGATATTTAAGCGCAAGTAATATCTGACCTTGATGAGACGTAATCAAATAAAAATCTGGGTCACCCAGGTTTGGTGGGTGGCCCAGATTTTTTCCCTGCTGTATAAGTGAAAGCGTTGCAGAGTTCTTAGTCCTTAGCGGGGAACCAGTCTTCCTTCCACGGGAAGTCGCCGTTGGCGTCGTCGTAGGCTGGGAGTCCCTGTTCTATCCGCTCCCGGTAAGGGCTGGTAATGGGTTCGCTGTAGGGGTAGATGCCGCCTTCGTAGGCTTCAGGACCATTCTTGAAGTGCTTAGCCTGCTCCATGGTCTCGATAAATGGCGCGTCTATGTCGTAGAGCTGGTCTACGGTCTTGGGCCGCGGTCCGGCCTTGGAAACGTGACCGTAAAGATCCCGGCCAATGATACGCTCAGCCATCCAAACGGTGTCGATGAGTTTATCTATATCTACGCCCGTCTCGATGCCCATGTCATCCATCATGTGGAGGATGTCTTCGGTGGGCGCCATGCCGGTGGCCCTGCCGTTGCCGCAGTAAGGGCAACCGCCGAAACCGCCGATGGTGCCGTCCAACTCCAGGGTGTCGTCTGGGCCTAGGGTCCGCATGGCGGCGTAAGCCGAGGCTATGGCCATGTTACGGCCATTGTGCAGGTGCAATCGGACGTGGTCGATTTCCGGCCAGCGCTCTTTTACCCGATACACGCTCTCTTCGACCTTGGCTGGCGTGCAGTGGCTCATTGGATCGCCCATGGACACGCTGCGAACTTTAATTCCGACCTCATCCCACATGCTGTGTTGCTTTTCGAATAGGGTCATGAGGCTGTCCACTGGGAATCCGCCCAGGAAGTTTGAACCCCAACTGGCGTTACAACCGATACCAGCTTCTTGGACATTCAACTCTTGCGCTTGAGCTATGATCTGAGGCCAGCGTTCCATCTCTTGCATCTGGGTTCGGTTGGTGTTGCGCCGCACAAAAACGTCGCACATGTGGCAATTGAGCCGTGGATACTGGTCTCGCTCAATGGTTAGCGGTGGAGAGTAAGCCCGGGCCCGTTCAACACCCCTGGAATTTAGAGCCAAAGCGGTGTAGGTCACTCCGGGCTTGGGGGTGAACTGGGTTACGATTTCGTCGATGCGGACCATCTGAGGCGTCCATTTTGGGCTGACGAAGGAACCGACGACGATGTTTTTGAGGCCGGTTTCAGACAAAGCGTCCAGTAGCTCAACCTTGTCCTCCACCGAAATCTCGGCGTCCTCAATCTGCATGCCTTCCCGCATGCCTTCTTCCTTGTATTTTACCTTCGGCCAATCCGCCATTGGCTCCTCCTCTTAAGTGAACCTGATTAACGTGAAGAATTGACTAATACCTGATAATCTGGGCGCGTTCTAGAACTCGTGTCAGTATATTAGGTTGCTACTGCGCCCTTAGGCGGATTGTATTGCGCCCCCAAATGAGTTGTCAAGAACGATTTGCATTGACACAGCCGGGAATCCGATTCTATAATTGGGACGCTTTAACAATCAATTAGCCATAGGCACGTAGGGGAGCTCGGTTTAGCCGGGCTGAGAGGGTGGCCACATATGCCGCCGACCCTTGCGAACCTGATCTGGGTAATTCCAGCGGAGGGAAGCGAGCTAAGATTATGCTACCAA
>MUCR01000066.1 GCA_002816455.1 SAR202 cluster bacterium Io17-Chloro-G4
AAGTAGTCATCGACTCACGAAAGAGTTAAGGAGGGGAGCATGTTAGACAACACGATGCTCATGGAAATGCTGCGGCGCATGATGCGCATCAGGCATTTCGAGGAAGCGGTAATTAACTTGGTTGAGCGCGGCGAAATCGTAGGTGCCGCCCACTCCTACATCGGTGAAGAAGCGGTGGCGGTTGGGGCCTGTATGGCCCTCCGGGACGACGATTGGATAACCGGCAACCACCGCTCCCACGGTCACCCCATTGCCAAAGGCGGAGACGTGCGTACCGCAATGGCCGAGCTTTTGGGTAAAAGCACCGGCATCTGCAAGGGCAAAGGCGGGTCTATGCACCTGGCCGACTTTAGCATAGGCATCCTGGGCGAGTCCGGCATCTTGGGCTCGGCCATCCCGACTGCGGTTGGCGCGGCCTTGGGCAGCCAACTCCAGGGCAATGACCGGGTGGCGGTGCCCTTCTTTGGCGACGGGGCCAGCAACGAAGGCGCATTCCACGAGTCCATCAACCTGGCGGCCGTGTGGAAATTGCCGGTGGTTTTCCTCTGTGAGAACAACCAATATGCGGTCACCAGCAGTTTCAAACAAATGGTGGCGGTGGAAAATATTGCCGACCGGGCAGCCGCTTACGCCATCCCCGGCGTGCTGGTGGACGGCCAGGACGTGATTGCCATGTACGAAGCGGTTACCGAAGCTGTAGCCAGAGCCCGGTCCGGCCAGGGCCCTTCTCTAGTTGAAGGCCGGACCTACCGCTACCAGGACCATTCTTTGGGGCTGGGACGAATTGTCAGGGACCCTTACCGGGATGACGCCGAGGTGGAGGAATGGAAACTGCGAGACCCGATTGACATCCACAAAGCCCGGCTGCTGGAACAGAGTATTGCAACCCAAGACGAAATCGACCAAGTTGAAAATAAGGTCAAAGAGCAAATAGAAGAGGCTATCACCTTCGCCAGGGAAAGCCCTTATCCCGAACCGTCGGAACTATTCGAGGATATGTTCGCCAACAAAATTCCGTTGGAATAACCAGGTGAGCAACGGCCTGTTAGTGGAAGCGGCATAAATGTGAAGTCAGGAGAGTGACTGATGACTCAGACTCAAACGGATACACGAAACATCACATTAACCCAGGCGCTAAACGAAGCCATGCGGGAAGAGATGCGCCAGGATGAGCGGGTCTTTATTATGGGAGAGGACATTCAGAGTGGCGTGTACGGAGCGTCGGGCGGGTTATTCGCCGAATTCGGTGGTGAGCGTGTCAGAGACTGCCCTCTGTCCGAGAACGCTTTCATGGGCGCCGCCGTCGGGGCTGCCGCCGTGGGAATGCGTCCCATAGTGGAGAGCGCTTTCTGTTTTATGTGGGTCGCCATGGACTCTTTGGTCAGCCAGGCGTCCAAGATGCGCTATATGTTCGGTGGGCAGGTAGACCTGCCGATTGTCTACCGCGCTTCCATGTACTACGGAGGCAGCATGGCCGCCCACCATTCCGATAGGTCCTACCCGTTGTTTATGCACATCCCTGGCTTCAAAGTCGTTTTTCCCAGCAACGCATACGACGGTAAGGCGCTGCTGAGAGCAGCAATACAAGAAGACGACCCGGTTATCTTCTGCGAGGACCGAACAATTTTGGGCGCAAGGACTCACGTGCCGGAGGAAGATTATTCAATACCATTGGGTGTGGCCGACATCAAGCGAGAAGGGACCGACGCAACCATAGTCGCCATCGGCGGGATGGTGCCCCGGGCTCTTGCCGCCGCCGAAGCATTGGCGTCGGAAGGTATTTCCGCCGAGGTTTTGGACCCGCGCACCCTGGTACCTCTGGACAAAGAGGCCATTCTCAAGTCCGTGGCCAAAACAGGGCGGTTGGTGGTGGTCGACATGGCCCATAAAACGTGCAGCGCCGCCAGCGAAATCGCCGCGATAGTCTCAATGGAAGGCTTCTGGGACCTGCAGGCGCCCATCCAGCGTTTGGGCACGGTTAACGTTCATATACCCTTCAGCCCGGCCCTGGAGCCTCTTTGCTACGCCACCGACGAGTCCATCGCCGAAGCAGTGCGCACCACGCTCGCTTAAACGAAAGGACTCACCGCAGAGATGCAGAGGGCGCAGAGTAAAACAATGAAATCAAAACTCCGCGTTCTCTGCGTCTCTGCGGTAAATAGGTCTTCTGAGGAGGACATTCATGGCTTCGGAACTCGTGCTGCCCCAGTGGGGAATGGAAATGCAGGACGGCACCATCATCAAGTGGCTAAAGAAGGAAGGTGATGCCGTTGAAGAAGGGGAGCCGATTGTCGAAATAGAGACGGCCAAGCTTCAAACGGAGTTGGAGTCAACCGCTTCCGGCATTCTGGCTCGCATAGTGGCCCAAGAAGGGGAAATTGTTCCCATCAGAGGCGTGTTGGCGGTTATCGCCGCTCCGGGAGAGGAACTCTCCGAGACTGCCAGCGGGGCAGTTGCCTCGAGCGCTCCTGCGGCGGAACTAGCCGAAATCCCCCCTGACCCCCCTTTGCAAAGGGCGGGAGATAGTAATCCAGCGACCACAGAGGAACCAGTTCGAGTACAGGTGGTCCCGGCAGCACGGCGGTTGGCCCAACAGAACGGTATCGATTTGACTACTGTGCAGGGCAGCGGGACCAGAGGCCGGATTTTGATTGAAGACGTGGAAAGGGCAATTAACGCGCCAACTACGACGCCAACTACCGCGCCAGCTCCATCTACAAACGGGGCTAGGGTCCAAGTTGTGCCAGCGGCCCGGCGTCTGGCGGGGCAGAATAGCATAGACCTTGGTAAAGTCCACGGCAGCGGCCCCGAAGGCAGGATATTGCTTCGGGACGTGGAGCATGCAATAGCGGGTCAAGGCCCAGGCTCAGGTTCTGGTTCAGGTTCAGGCGCAGCGTCGGCGGGACAGGTGATCGAGCTCAAGGGAATCCGTGGGACCATCGCCATCCGGATGCTGCAAAGCTTACAGACCATGGCCCAAGTAACGGTCACCACCGAAGCCATCGTCTCCGAAGCTATGACCTTGCGGCAAGGCCTGTCCCGGCACCAAACGGACGGCAACCTCAGCCCGCTTCACCTAGTCATAAAAGCCACGGCCAGGGCCTTAAAAGAGCACCCTCGCCTTAACGCTCTCCAGATGGAGGACAACGTTCAACTAGTGTCCCAGATTAACATTGGAGTGGCCGTGGCCTTGGACGATGGCTTAATCACCCCCGTAATTGAAGATGCCGACACCAAGACCCTTGCCGAATTGGCTCACGAGGGCCGGGAGTTGGCGGCCAAAACCCGCGAAGGAACTGCCAAGCCGGAAGACGTCACCGGCGGAACTTTCACCATCACCAACCTGGGAGCCATGGAGATAGACGCATTCACGCCCATTATCAATCCTCCTCAGGTGGCGATACTGGGTGTGGGCCGGGTGGTAGAAAAGCCGGTAATCGCAGACGGTGAAATTACCAAAGGGTCAATGATGTACTTGAGCCTGACTTTCGATCACCGCATCGTCGACGGCGCCCCTGCCGCCGAGTTCCTGCAATCCGTGAAGGGGTATATTGAGGACCCTTGGTGGATGGTGAATTAACCGGCTGGGTCCCGGCGCCAACATTGAACATACCGCAAGGAAAACACCGCAGGAGGGGCCATGGGCGACGAGACTGCCAGAAAAGAATTGCGGGAAGCAACTAAGGAGTACGAGGCTAATTTGGCCGCCGCCTTGTCTCGCCAGGGAGAGCTTGCAAAAACCCCAGAGACCAGCTACGGCACGCCCTTAAAGCCTTTGTACACTCCGGAGGACGCTGGGGACCAAGACTACCTAAGCACCCTGGGGTTTCCCGGGGCTTACCCATTTACCAGGGGTATCCGTCCGGACATGTACCGTGGCCGCTTATGGACCATGCGTCAGTACGCCGGTTATGACACCGTGGAAGACACCAACCTGCGGTTTCGGCATCTGCTGGAGCAAGGTCTCACCGGCATGAACGTGGCTTTTGACCTACCCACACAGCTAGGCATGGACCCGGACCATCCCCAGGCCTTGCGCGAGATTGGGAAGGTCGGCATTTCTTGTCCTTCCGTCCGGCAGATGGAAGCCCTATTCAAAGAATTGCCCCTGGAGCAAGTGACTCCATCCCTCACGGTCAACGCTTCCGCTCAGTCCGTTCTGTCAATGTACGTAGTGACCGCCCAAGAACAAGGAATTTCCCTTGAGCGTATTGGCGGAACCACCCAAAACGACATACTAAAAGAATTCATCGCCAGAGGGAACTACTTGTTTCCTCCGGGCCCGTCGCTGAAATTGGCGGTGGACATTTTCGAGTACTGCGTTGGCCACCTACCAAGGTGGAACTTCATCAACATCTGCGGCTACCACGTGCGGGAGGCCGGGTCGAGCTTGGTCCAGGAGTTGGCCTTCGCTTTTGGCAACGCTCGCGCCTACTTGGACGAGGCCCTCAGCCGCGGCATGAAGGTGGACGATTTCGCTCCCCGAATTGCTTTCAACTTCAGCGTGTTTAACAATGTCCTGGAAGAGGTGGCCAAGTTCCGGGCTGCCCGCAGGTTATGGGCCCGGATGCTTAAAGAACACTACGGCGCCAAGAACCCTCGCTCCATGACATTCAGGACCGGAGCCGGGAGCGGAGGCAGCACACTGGTGGCCCAGCAGCCGGAGAACAACGTCGTCAGGGTGACTCTCCACGCCGTCATCGCTGCGATGGCCGGGGTGCAGTCCATGCATACGGCGTCCATGGACGAGGCCCACGCACTACCGTCGGAGGAGGCCGCTACTTTGGCCCTGCGTACCCAGCAAATCGTGGCCTACGAGAGCGGTTTGGCCGATGTTATCGACCCCCTGGGAGGCTCCTACGCTGTCGAGAACCTCACCGATCAGATCGAGGAGCAGGTGGAAGACTACTTGAAGCGCATAGAAGACCGCGGGGGTATGCTGGCGGCCATAGAATCTGGCTGGGTGGTTAAGGAGATCGATGAGGAAGCGTATCGTCATCAGCGGGAAGTAGACCAAGGCCAACGGGTGGTGGGGTTGAACCGCTTCGCCACCGATGAGGCTCCTGCCTTCGTCCTCCATAGTCCTGACCCGGCAGTGGCGAATATAGCGGACAGCGAATTGCGGGACCTTCGGCAGCGGCGAGATCAGCAGGCACTGTCCAGAGCTTTAAAAGATCTGAAAGAAGTGGCCCACGATGGCGGCAACCTGATGCCACCCACCCTGGAGGCCATCAGGTCCTCGGCCACGGTCGGGGAAGTATCCGACGTATTGCGGCAAGCTTTCGGCGATTGGCGAGCGCCTACGCTGCCTTGATTATGGATCAGTATTAAAACAAGACCCACGATGCCCGCCAACTGGCCTCTCTTGGTCGGCCGGATTGTAATTCATCGGGTTCATCTATTTCGGTAGCGTATGTGAGAAAACTCTAGCCTTGCTTGCAAGCAGCATGGCCTAGCCTCAAAAGCGTCTTGACCTAAGCATTTCTGAGCTAGGTGAAGAATTTTTGTGCCTGATCGCAGAGATTCTTCGTCGTTTCACTCCTCAGAATGACAGTATTGGGGGAAACCCAAGCAGCTTAGGACAAATACAAGCAAACTGAATTGACTGAAATTTCCGGCGAGTATAGCATCGGCGCTTGAAGGGAACACTATCGACACCCCCGGAGCACTAATGCCAAATCGGGATACTCAAGCCGCCTGGCACTACCACAACGGCACAAAACATCCCGACGGTTTCCTAATGGACCCATGGCATTCCTACGACCCAATGGACAACCCCCTTCTTTTCAAGATCTATTCTGAGTTGGACCCTATACCGCTGTCCCCGGATTCATCCCCGACGGGTATGCCGGCGCTCGAAGCCATCTCTTCTTCAGTAGAACCTTCAGCTAAGGCCCAAGTCCCAAACTTCATGACCTTAAGCAAAATCCTCCACTACTCCGCAGGAGTCACCAAGAGGATCGACTACCCTTGGGGAGAGATGGCCTTTCGCGCTGCCGCCTGTACGGGCGCTCTCTTCCACATAGAGCTTTACTTGGTATGTGGAGAACTGCCTGGATTAAAGGCGGGAGTCTATCACTTCGATGCTCATTATCCGGCGCTAAAGCAGTTGAGAAAGGGCGATTACCGTGGTGTCTTGGTGAAGGCGAGTGGCAACCATTCTGCGGTCGCTGGCGCGGATGCAGTGATCTGCTATACAGACGTCTTTTGGCGAAACGCTTGCAAGTACCAAGCCCGTGAGTACCGACACTCTTATTGGGATAGCGGAACCATCCTGGCCAATACTCTTGCCGTCTCGTCGGCCAACCAAATCTCGAGCCAGGTTGTCATGGGTTTCGTCGACAGTACCGTAGACAATCTATTGGGCTTGGACGTTGATAAGGAAGTATCTTTGGCCATGGTGCCCTTGGGGTGCGGTTCAGAGTTGGCTGCTGTCCCAGGGCCTGAGATTAAGCCGATATCATTAGAAACCCTTCCGATCTCAGACCACGAAACAGATTTTCCACCCGTCCGGGAAATGCACGAGGCGTCGTCTTTGAGTGACGGGGATGAAGTTACGGCTTGGCGGAACTCGGCCCAGACGAGGGAGACGCAAATTCCGTCTGGAAGGCTGATACCGCTTGACCCATTCCCGGTGGACGAAATGCCCCAAGATGGCTTGGAGACCGTCATCAGCCGGCGAGGGTCGTCGCGGCAGTTCAGCCACGATTCAATAAGTTTTCGACAACTCTCCACTGTTCTCCAGACGTCCACGGAAGGAATACCAGCGGATTTCTTGGGGTCTAATGGGGGCACATTAAATGATGTTTATATAATAGCCAACGCCGTTGAGGGTCTGGCTTCTGGGACTTACGTATTAAGCCGAGAATCTCAGGCACTAGAACTCTTGGATGAGGGGGATTTTCGGCACGAAGCCGGATATCTTGGACTTAGACAGGCGCTTCCCGCCGATGCCAGCGTCAATATCTACTTTATGGTTGAATTGAACAGGACTTTAGAAACCTTGGGCAACAGAGGCTACCGGGCCGCTCAGATGGAGGCCAGCATCATGGCCGGCAAGATTTACCTGGCATCTTACGCCCAAAGGCTGGGCGCGACCGGGCTCACTTTTTACGAGGATTCGGTGACTCAGTTTTTTTCGCCTCACGCTAAGGATAAGAGCGTGATGTTTTTAATGGCCGTCGGCAAGCGGGCCAGACAATAGATGGTTGCGTAAGATATCTTGATGGGCGTTACTGATCGAGGGACCTGATACTGGAGTGTCACTGGCGAACGCATTTGGATGGGCACAGTCTGAATGGGAGTTAATAGATGGATTCGGACAAAGAGACAGTACTACTAGTCGGGCAAAATCTGTTCTTTCTGGGCAGAGTTGAGATGCTGGCTGAACCACTCGGCCTCGCAGTGGAACGCGCTACCACGGAAGCGGTCTTCATGGATCACTACACAAACCGTCGACTCGCATTAGTTCTGATCGACCTGGAGGGAGACGAGTCAGTATGGAGCAAAGTCTTAGAAAATATCGGTCACGTGAATGGAGGGGGATTCGATAAAGAGCGGGGAGTTAATATATTGGCGTTCGGCCCCCACGAAAACGTCGCGTTGTTGGAACGTGCCAGGGAATTAGGTTGCGACCTTGTTCTGAACAAAGGCGAGTTCAATCGTGACCTACCCAAAATCATCGAAAAGCTGGGAGCAGACCTGGGTTAATTATCTAGTGCGGATTTTCAAATCATAATTACCAGGTTGGTAGATTCAACACTGAGTTTCGATGGAACGTTGCTGCGCATAAGTAGTATCTGCATTGCGGTCCAATATTCTTGGAGGTGGCCAAGTTATGGCTGAGTCAGGATTTGAAAAAGTTGCGGAAACCAGTGAGCTGTCCCCTGGGGAAATGAAATCGGTTCAATTGAGTCAAGAAGAACTGTGTCTGGCCAACGTTGATGGCAATTTCTACGCAATTGAGAACAGCTGTAGCCATATGGGAGGACCGCTCGCAAGCGGCGAACTCGACGGGGAGCAGGTCGAGTGCCCTCTTCATGGGGCGATATTCAACGTGGTCACTGGGGAGGTACAAAATCCTCCGGCTCGGGACGGTGTTCAGGCGCGGGAAGTGCGAATTTCCGGAAACGATATATTGGTGGGGCCTCCTAAACCATAGCGGTTCGGTTCTTTGGACGAGACACGTAGGTTTCCTCTATCCAACTATCGTCTTTCTTAGGCCGCATCCAGCCCAAAGCTACTGTTAAGCCGACCCATCATCTCGTAGTAGCATGCCGTAAATGC
This sequence comes from SAR202 cluster bacterium Io17-Chloro-G4, assembly GCA_002816455.1. Taxonomy (GTDB): domain Bacteria; phylum Chloroflexota; class Dehalococcoidia; order Lucifugimonadales; family UBA3495; genus UBA1141. Next base: position 8,287 of record MUCR01000066.1, read on the forward strand.
TAACCTAACGGCTCCCGGGTCACCCACCAAATGTGTTACTGCTTGCCAGGTTGAATCGCGCATTTGATTTCGAATTACTTCCAACGAAAATTGCACCCATATGCCTTCTTTCGGCAACAAACCGCGTGGCGCGGTTCCTGCTGCAATTCCATTTATGACGGCATCGCTGACCCCGGAATGACGAGCAAGTGGCTCGAATGAATTCCAAAGGACGGTGTTGTTGCGCTCCTGAGACACCGTTAGAGCCACAGTAAAGTTTATCCAAGGCTCCAGGCCCTTTTGGAAGATAATCTCGTCCAAATCGGCCAACTTGGATGCTACTTGCGGGTTGGCAAATAATGCCTGGTAGGTGTTCGCTAGCCCCGAATTGCCCTCTGTAATATTGGCATACTGCGATTGCATATCCGGGGGCGCCTGGCTTTTTGAGGTCAATGGTAAACGTGACAACGTCCCTCCTTCATACCGATTCGAGAATAATCAGATACCAGATAGGCGTCCGGATCGGGGATAGGCGATTGCATACCCTTAGCTACCGATGGAGCCGGTTCACCCGCCGGGAAAATCAGACCCGGCCTCCCTTTTCTAAGACCCGGTCCAGGTTAAAGGCGGCGCTTATCAGAGCCAAGTGGGTGAAAGCTTGAGGGAAATTGCCCAAGCTCTCTCCATTCGGGCCCGTCTCCTCTCCGAAGAGCCCTAGGTGGTTGGCGTAGCTGAGCATCTTTTCGAACATCAACCGAGCTTCATTCAGCCGCGTGCGGTCGGACCATCCGGCACGAGTCATCGCCTCCACCAGCTAGAAGGTGCAAATATTAAAAGTGCCTTCTTTGCCCGCCAGACCGTCTTCGGTGCGGTCAACGTTGTATCGGTGGACCAAGCTGTCGGAAACCAGACCGCCCGTTGACACGGATTTTTTGATGGCGTCTATGGTGGCGAGCATTCGCGGGTCTGAAGGCGACACGAAGAAAACCAGGGGCATGATTAAATTGGAAGCGTCCAAATTGTCACTGTCGTAGGCTTGCACGAAGGCATGCCTCTCCTCACTCCAGCCCCGCTCCATGATTTCCTCGTAAATCTTATCCCGGGTTTCCCGCCACCTCACGCGGTCACCGGGAAAGGAACGCTTGTCAATCATCCGGATTCCCCTGTCCACCGCTACCCAGCACATAACCTTGGAATAGACGAAGTGCTGTTGACCTGCCCTAACTTCCCATATGCCTTCGTCAGTCCTCTGCCAGTTGTCACAAACCCAATTTACCAACGCCCGGATGTGGCTCCAAAATCCGTAGGAAATCGGTGTCCCGTACTTGTCGTACAAGTAAATTGCGTCAATTAGCTCGCCGTAGATATCCAGTTGTAGCTGACCGTAAGCGTCGTTGCCTACGCGCACCGGCTTTGAGCCTTTGTAGCCGTCCAGGTGGTCCAGCGTTTCCTCGGTGAGTTCGTGACGTCCGTCTATGCCGTACATAATTTGTAACGAGCCGTCGGCGTTAAGGTCTTGGACGCAATCCTCAATCCAGCGCATGAAGCTGGCGGCCTCATCTGTGAAACCGATTCGCATTAATCCATATACTGTGAAGGCCGCATCCCGAATCCAGGTGTACCGGTAATCCCAATTGCGCACGCCGCCCAACTCCTCGGGCAGGCTGCAAGTGGGTGATGCGACGATAGTTCCGGTAGGCTCATAGGTGAGCAGTTTCAGCGCAAGGGCGGAACGCTCTACCATCTCCCGCCATCTGCCTTTGTAGGTGGATTTGGAAATCCAGTTGCGCCAGTAGTCCACAGTTGACCTAAAAAGTTGGGTAGCCGCTTCATCGGATAGAAGGCAACCGTGGTCTTCGGTCCCAGGGATGGCTTCGCCCAGCACGAATGTTTCCGATTGGCCCTCGTAGAGAGTGAATTCGGCCGTGACGCCCTTGCTCGTGCGCTCTAGCGGGACGGTAGTGGAGAGGTGCAAGCAATTTGATGGGCCGAGAAATTCAGCCCCGTCAGGAGTAATCGTTGTCTCGTGGCTGTCCCGAGCGTAGTTGACAGCGGGCTGGCAATCCAAACGGAAAGTAACTGACCCTCGGACTACCACAACCCGGCGAATCAATTGGTGATAGCCCAACTCGCCTTCGTTTATGCCTACGGGCATGAAGTCTATGACCTCTCCAACGCCCTCTGGTGACAAGAATCGAGTGACCAGCACGTTGGTTTCCGGCCAGTACATTTGCTTGTTGGTGACATCGTCTTTGTCCGGCGATATTTTGTACCGGCCCCCTTTTTCGTCATCCAAAATGGCGGCGAAAACGCTGGGCGAGTCGAAATCCGGGTCGCAGTACCAGTCAATTGAGCCGTCCTTGCCCACCAGGGCCACGGTATGCATGTTGCCGATAATGCCGTAGTTCTCAATGGGTTGATAGGCCATTTAGCTCTCCCGTGTTGAGTGTCCAAAGCGCGGGATTTTCAGAATCCCGCGTTTTCCCGTGTCACCCTGACGCGTTTTCCCATGACAACATTATTTCTACATGCTGCTTTTCCCACAGGGAGATCACCTCTGACCGCCAAGGGATTTGGCGGATGCTTGGGTCAGAAACCAATGCACAGCGCCGGTAGAAGGCCGCACCATGGCCGCCGGCAACGGGGACTCGCCGGGCGCAGGCTCTAAAACCCTGTGCAGCGCCTCCGCTTTGGACTCGCCGGTACCCAGAAAGGCGACAATCCTAGAAGCGTTGATTAAGGGCAAAGTGAATGTGATTCGGTAGTCTTGTTGCTCCGGCACCCAATTGTGCATCACCAGCCTGCTCCGTTCCGCCAACGCCAGAGTGCCGGGAAACAATGATGCGGTGTGGCCGTCGTCGCCTATGCCCAACAACAGCAGATCGAAAGTGGGTTCCGGCGAGCGGAAAATTCCCTTCAAAAGTTCTTCGTATTCCCGTGCGGCCACGTGGGGAACTCCTTCGCCTTGCATCCGGTGAACGTTGGCGGCGGGGACCGGGACCTGGTCTAGGAGCGATTCTTTGGCCATCCGGTAGTTGCTGTCTTCATGGTCCGGTGGAACACAGCGTTCGTCGCTCCAGAAAACGCCCCAATCACTCCAACTGATGGTGCCCAGGTAGGGCGGCGAGGCCAGAAGTTCGTAGAGGAGCCGAGGCGACGAGCCACCGGAGAGGGCGATGTTGAACCTGCCGCGGGAAGCCAAAGACCTGGCGGACAAGTCGGCTACCATCTGGGCCGCAGTCCGGGAAGCCTCCTCGTGGGACCTCATTACATGCACGCTAGGCATGGGCCTCTTGGTCCAACCCGCAAACTCCCAGCCATCTGTGCCCGTTTTCAGCCAATAAGCGATCGGAGGATTCGGGTCCCCAGGAGCCAGGATCGTATTGTTCAGGCTGAGGGTTGCTAACTCCGCTCTGGTTTTCCAGCAAATGCTCCACAATGCGCCAGGCTTGTTCGATATGGTCGCTCCGAATGAATAAAGAGGCATCCCCTTCCAGGGCGTCTTGTAGCAAGCGTTCGTAGGCTTCTGGAATATCTTGGTCTTTGAAGGCCGAATCATAGTGAAAAGACATGTCCTTGGAGTCCATGATCATTCCCTGGTCGGGGATTTTGACTCCAAATCTGAGGTGCACCCCTTCATCGGGTTGCAGGCATAAAGCTAGGCTATTGGGGCTGAGATCGTCGGCGTCCGCCACGGAAAACATCATATGCGGTGGACGTTTGAATTGAATCACAATCTCAGTTACTTTTTCGGCCATGGATTTGCCGGTTCGAAGGTAAAAAGGAACGCCTTGCCAGCGCCAATTGTCCACGTAAAGGCGAAGAGCGGCGAAAGTCGGGGTGGATGAACCGGAGGCGACACCGCGCTCCTCCAAGTAGCCTTTATACTGGCCCAACACAGTGTTTTGGGTCGCATCCGCGGGTTCCCAACGCCGGATAGCCCGCAGTACTTCAATTTTGTGGTTTCGCAATGAGTTTGCGTCCATTGCGTTGGGCGGTTCCATAGCGACCATGGTGAGCAACTGCAACAGGTGGTTTTGGACCATGTCGCGGACCACCCCGGAATTATCGTAGTACCCGGCCCGGTCTTCCACTGAGACTTCTTCGGCAGCGGTAATTTGTATATTGTCGACGTAGTTGCGGTTCCAAAGAGGCTCAAAAATGGTATTGGAAAACCGGAACACCAGCAAGTTTTGGACTGTTTCTTTCCCCAAATAGTGGTCGATTCGGTAAACCTGAGATTCGTCGAATACCCGGCCAACAGCGTCGTTCAGAGTCCGGGCAGAATCCAGGTCCCGGCCAAAGGGCTTTTCGATTACCGCCCTGCGCCAACCGTGTTCGATCCGCCCCAATCCGGGTTCCCCGGCCAAACCCGATGATCCCAGATTGGCGATGGCGGCTTCGAAAAACCTGGGGGCGACGGAGAGGTAGAACAACCGGTTGGCAGGCTCCTGACCCTCCTCCAACTCTTTCAAACGGGACTGGAGGTTGGCGTAGTCTCCGGGTACATCCAAGTCGCCCGGTAAGTAGAAGAGATTTTTGGCAAAATCCGTCCACTCGTCAGCATGCGGCGCCAAGGAGCCGAACTCCCGAACGCTCTCCCCCATCAGATCCCGGTAGCCGTCATCGGAGCGTTGTTGCCGAGCGAAGCCCACAATTCGCAGATTGTCGGGTAGGCGGCCCTTGCAGCCAAGCTGAAATAAGGCTGGCAAAAGCTTCCTCCGGGCCAAGTCGCCCGTCCCGCCGAAAATTATCAGGGTGGTAGCCTCGACCGCCATTATTGCTTATCCGCCCCGTCTTCCGTGATAGTTGCTTTGACCGCATGTCCGCCGAACTGGTTGCGCAGGGCAGCCAGCAACTTGGCTCCGAATGGCTGATCTTGCCGGGAGCGGAAGCGCGCTTGCAACGCCAACGTGATAACCGGCGCCGGCACCGCCAATTCCACCGATTCCTGAACCGTCCAGCGTCCCTCACCTGAATCTCCCACGTAGGCTTGGAGGCTTTCTAGGCCGGGTTCTTCTGCCAGGGCATCGGCAGCTAAATCCAACAGCCAGGAGCGGACCACGCTCCCGTGCCGCCATGTTTGGGCTATCTTTGGTAAGTCAAAGCCGAACTCTTCTTTGGCGGCCATAATCTCGAAGCCCTCGGCGTAGGCTTGCATCATTGCGTACTCTATGCCGTTATGCACCATCTTGACAAAGTGACCTGCGCCTGCCGGTCCGACGTGGCTGAGGCCCTTGTCTTTGGCCGGCGCCAGGGTCTGAAAGATGGGTTCGAGGCGTTCGTAGACCTCTTTTTTGCCGCCGATCATCAGCGCGTAGCCCTCGGCAAGTCCCCAAATCCCGCCGCTGGTTCCCACATCCATAAAGTCGATGCCGTTGCTCGCTAATTTTTCGGCCCGGCGCATGCTGTCCTTATAGTTGGCGTTGCCGCCGTCAAGGACTGTGTCGCCGCTCGAGAGCAAAGGAATGAGGCTGTCGATGGTGTTTTCGGTGGGCGCGCCGTCCGGCACCATGATCCATACTGCCCTGGGCTGGGAAAGCCGGCCCACCAGGTCTTCCAGAGAAGATGCTCCGACAGCCCCTAGGTTCTGGCTGGCGGTTACAGCCTCGGAACTCCGGTCGTAGGTTATTACGGTGTGACCGCCCTGCAGCAGCCGTTGCGCCATGTTCCCGCCCATGCGGCCCAAGCCGATCATGCCAATTTCCATTATGGTTCCCCCTTTGAGTCGAAAGAGTTAATTTTGGTCTAGGGTTAGCGGGCTTAAACCGGCTTTGTGGGTGAAGGGGGAAATCCCCCTAAATCCCCCTTTACGAAAGGGGGACTTTGTCGTCGTATGACCTAGGCTCCGATAGCCAATGGTGCACTGATTTCGGGCTTTTAGGCGAGTTTTTGGATTAGGGCCTGTAGCGCTGATGCCGGGTCTGCGCCTAGATGGACTCGCGCTGCCCGGCGTTGGGCTGCGCCTAACGCTTGAAGGTCTCCGATGGATTGGGCGTCGGACAGTGTTCCGAAGGTGAGATTTTGGTCCGGGATGGCTAAGTCCTCCTGATGGTCTGCGGTAAGCTGCAAGAACATCCCGGAATTAGGGCCCCCTTTGTGAAGTTGGCCAGTGGAATGCAAGAACCGGGGGCCGTAGCCGAAAGTTGTTGCGATGCCGTGCTTTTCCATCACCTTCCGGCGCAGTTGGTCCACCGCTTGCTCCACCTCCGGAGACTGATTGATGTAGGCCATGATGGCAAGATAATCGTTTTTTTGTTCGCCCGCCAAGAATTCGTTTAAGGACGATGGAGCTGCCATTTCCGGAAGGTTGCCCGACGATTGATATGCGCTTAAGACGGATTCGGTCATGTCCTTGGCCGCCTGTACGTTTGGTTGGTCGAAGGGGTTGATGCTGAGGATAGCCCCCGCTATCGCTGTTCCCATTTCCCACCGGAAGAACTCCGCTCCCAGATCGTAGAAGTCCCGCAGGTCCAGCCGCACAACCGGCTGCCCGGCGTCCTCCAAGGACCTCATGGCTGCATCTATTTCCTCGTTGCCGTCCCCTTCCAGTCTCAAATAGATGAACAACCGGTCATCGCCGTAGTGCTGGGGAAGGCCCAAAGGCTCATTGGCAATGGGCACGATTCCCTTGCCTTCCTTGCCCGTGCTTTCGGCGATCAACTGCTCCACCCAAAGGCCGAAGCTCTTGATGGAAGGGGAAGAAACCAGGGTGAGTTTGTCCCGTCCCTGGAGAGCCAGGACGCCCATTACGGCGCCCAGCCAAGCGCCGGGATTTTCGTGGGCGGGCACGCAAGAAGCACAACCTTCTCGCATACAATCGGCCCGGTCAAGCAGCTTTACCAGATCGATTCCGGCCAATGCCGCTGGTACCATCCCAAAGTAAGACAGGACGGAGTAACGGCCACCAATCTCAGGGGGATTGGCGAACACCCGGCGAAAACCCTGTTCTTTGGCCATCTTCTCTAGGGACGTGCCTGGGTCGGTGACGGCGATGAAGTGCTGGCCGGCGACATCCACTCCCACCGCTTTCTCCACCAAGTCCCTGAAGTAGGCGTAGAACATGTTGGGCTCGGTGGTCGAACCGGACTTTGAAGAGACTATAAAGAGCGTCTGGGCCGGGTCGATGGCGTCAGCTACTGATCGCACCCAATCCGGAACGGTTGAATCCAAGACCAGGAGTTCCGGGTAGCCTGGCGTGCTGCCGAAGGACTGGCGCAGTACTTCGGGTCCCAAGCTGCTGCCGCCCATGCCCAACACGACGGCGTGCCGCATTCCAGCCTCTCGCGCTTCCCGGCCCAGGGCTTCCAAGACTGTTGTCTGCTCGTACATGGTATCGGAAACCGTCAGCCAGCCCAGTCGGTTGCTAATCTCCGTGGGGTCCGGTTTCCATACCGTGTGGTCGCCGCTCCAAATACGGGAGATGACCTGGCGCCGCTGTAGGTCGGCCAATGCGGATTCAACTTCGGGTAAATAGTCACCCAAGCTGACACCAGGGTGCTGGTGCTTTTGGGCCATCAGCCGGGCCTTTTTGTCTTCGATGTTGTCCATCAATTTCTCGAAGGACTCGACAAAGCCTTTTAAGCCGTCGGCTAGCAACTGGTCCGTGACATGGTCCAGCTTGATCCCGGCGTCCAGCAATGCTTGTACTATGCCTTGTGCTTCTTCGGCGCCTTGCTCAAGAGTGCTGGCTGCAATGCCGTGGTCGACAAAGGCGGTTAGCGTCGCCGGGGGCACGGTGTTAACCGTGTTTGGACCAATTAGCGAGTCTAAGTACATGACGTCGCTGTAGGCTGGGTTCTTGGTGCCGGTGCTGGCCCACAGTGGCCGCTGAGCCCGGGCGCCCTTTCCTTTCAGGGCTGTGAAGTTGGCTTCTCCGAAAATCGCTTTGCAGTCCCGGTAGGCCAGCTTGGCGTTGGCGATGGCCGCTTTGCCTAAAAGCTCCTTATTTGACACATTCCCGTTTCGGAGGGATTCCTCCAACATGGCGTCAATGGTGGAGTCCACCCGGCTGACGAAGAAAGAGGCAACCGAAGCCACCCGGCTTACGTCTCCGCCCGACTCGGCCAAGTATTCCAAGCCAGCGATATAGGCCTCGGCTACTTGGCGGTAGGCGTCAAGAGAGAAAATCAGGGTAACGTTTAGGTTGATGCCTTTGCCAATGAGGTTCCGAATGGCGGGTATGCCTTCCGGCGTAGCTGGAACCTTGATCATTACGTTGGGACGGTCCAGGGCGGCGAATAGCCGCTCAGCCTCCGCTATAGTTCCCTGGGTGTCGTGGGCCAGCGTTGGGCTCACCTCCAAAGAGGCGTAGCCGTCGTCTCCGTTGGTGCGGTCATAGGTAGGCCTGAGCAAGTCAGCGGCAGCGCGAATGTCTTCAACGGCAAATGCCTCGAATAACGCTTGGGCGCTCTTGTCGCCTTGGCCCAACTCCAGCAGCGTTTCGTCGTAGTCGGTGCTCCCGGCGATGGCCTTTTCGAAGATGGTGGGATTGGATGTCACGCCGGTTACGCCAAGTTCAATCAGCGTAGCGAGCTCGCCAGACGTGATTAACCCGCGGCGAATGTTGTCGTACCAGATTGATTGCCCGATGCGCTGGACTTCTTGAAGCGTATTCGCCATGCGGATCCTCCTCGGGCAAGCCTGCTAAGTCCTGTAGCCCCGTATCTCAAGGGCTACTACATTCTTTAGAGCCTATTTCGTTTTACGAGGGTTTCCGCTTCTTCCGCCATCCGCTGGGCGGTGAAGCCGAATTTTTCGTATAGAACGCCGGCTGGGGCGGATGCGCCAAAGGTCTTCATGCCCAAACAAATCCCCTCTGGACCCACGTAACGTTCCCAACCCATGGTCGTGCCCGCTTCTATGGCCACGCGCGCTCCCACAGTAGGCGGCAATACGCCGTTTCGATAATCGGCGGATTGGGCGTCAAACAGTTCCCAAGAAGGCAGCGAGATTACCCGGGCGGCAACGCCCTTTTCCTCGAGAATCTTCCCTGCGTCCAAAGCGATGTGCACCTCGGAGCCGGTTCCGATAAGAAGAACGTCCGGAGAATCTGAGCTTTCCCAGAGGACGTAACCGCCCCTTTGGACTCCGGCGGCGGCAGCATAGGTCCCACGGTCAAGCACCGGGAGATTCTGACGTCCCATTACCAGCACTGTCGGCCCGTTCCGGCGCTCCAAGGCGACCTTCCAAGTCTCAGCAGTCTCGGTGGCGTCGGCAGGGCGCAGCACCACAACGTTCGGGACGGCCCTGAGTCCCAAGAGCTGCTCGATGGGCTGGTGCGTCGGACCGTCCTCACCCAAGCCGATGGAATCATGGGTGAAGATGTACACTACCCTAATGCCCATTAGGGCGGCTAGGCGAATTGCGGGACGCATGTAATCGGAAAAGATCAAAAACGTGGCGGTATAAGGGATTGCGCCTCCGTGGACCGCCATTCCGTTGGCGATGGAGCCCATGGCGTGTTCCCGGACGCCGAAGTGCATGTTGTGGCCATGGTGCTCTTCAGCGCCGAAGTGGCCTTGGTCATTGAGAATCGTCCTGGTGGAAGGCGCCAAATCGGCGGAGCCGCCGATGAGGGAATGCACCCGTCCGACAAAGGCGTTCATCACCTGTCCCGAGGCGTTGCGAGTTGCTATCTGCCCGTCAACACCTTCGAATAACCCGTCTAATTCTTGGTCCCAGCCTTGGGGTAGATTACCTTGCCATGCTGCTTCCAGTTGGGCTGCCTCGTCGGGATATTCTCGCCGGTAGGCTTCCATCCGGGTCTGCCAATCTTGCTGGTAGCCGAGGCCCCTAGACTTGGCTTGCCAGAAGTGACTCTGAGCATCCTCAGGGACGGTGAAGGGCTCTTCATAGTGCCAACCCAATTGCTCCCTAGCCAATTGCACCTCATCCTGGCCCAGGGGCTCCCCGTGGGCTGCGCCGGTGCCGGCTTTGTTGGGGCTGCCGTAGCCGATAACGGTGCGGCAAACGATCATACTGGGGCGATCAGTCTCCTCTTTGGCCAAGCGGATCGCCGAATCGACAGCCTCGGAATCCATCCCGTCAATGGGACCTATGACATGCCAGCCGTAGGCCTGGAAACGCTGGGAAACATCCTCGGTGAAGGAAATATCGGTGTCGCCTTCGATGGATATGTCATTGTCGTCGTATAGATAGATCAGCTTGCCCAGGCGTAATGTTCCTGCCAGGGAGGCTGCCTCAGAAGCTACGCCCTCTTGTAAGTCCCCATCGGATACGATGACATATGTATGGTGGTCGACAATTTCGTGGCCGGGGCGGTTGTAATGATTGGCCAGCCACCGCTCGGCGACGGCCATGCCGACCCCGTTGGCAAATCCCTGACCCAAAGGTCCGGTGGTCACTTCTACCCCCGGCGTCAACCCGTATTCCGGGTGGCCGGGTGTCTTGCTGCCAAACTGCCTAAATTGCTTCAGTTCTTCCAGCGGTAGATCGTACCCTGTGAGGTGGAGCAAGGAATACAACATAGCGGAGGCGTGGCCCGCTGACAGAATGAACCGGTCTCTGTCAGGCCATTTGGGGTCTTCAGGACTGTGTTTGAGGAAGCGGTCCCACAACACATAAGCCATAGTCGCAGCGCCCATGGGCGCGCCGGGATGGCCGGAGTTGGCATTTTGGACCGCGTCGACCGCCAGGAACCTGATTGTGTTGATGCAAAGCTGGTCAAGCTTTGAGTCGGCCATATTCAACTCCCTGAAGTTTTCTCACGGGGCCAATTCTTGCAGAGCAAAATGAATTCACCAATGCCTGCTCCCATGGCGGTTCTCTCATCACTTTAAAGACCCGCCGAAACGGCGAGAGGCGGTGATTACTTTATCTCCCGCGGTATCCCTGCCTAAGACGGGTTGAAATGGTTCAGCAAACCATGTGACGTTAATCGGATTTACAACAGCCGAAATTATGAGCGACTGGGAACCTTCTGGCCGGGTGGGGACGGGACGGCTATCATCATGCCAGAAGAAGTAGGATTGCTCAACCCCGTTCGGCATACCTTCCACCAATCTGAGGGAACAATTAAGGGATTAGCCTGGGCCTGCTACCCTTGCCGGGAGTTCTGCTCAATGGCGTTAATCTTAGCCAATCGACGGACGTGGCGTTCTTCGCCGGTAAAGCGAGCGTCTAGGAATTCTGCGATAAGCTGTTGGGCCAGTTCCAAACCCACTACCCTGGCGCCCAAGCTGAGCACGTTAAGCTCATCGTGCTCCACTCCTTGACGGGCTGAGTAAAGGTCGTGGCAAACGCTGGCCCGGATGCCCGGTATCTTGTTGGCCACAACGCTGGCGCCTACCCCGCTGCCGCAAATCACGATGCCCCGCTCCGCCTGGCCGGACACAACTGCCTGGGCCACGGCGGCGGCGAAGTCGGGATAATCGTCAGCCGGGTCCAAAGAGTGGGCTCCCATGTCTAGAACTTGGTAACCCTGGGACTCCAGCCAAGGGGCCATGGATAATTTTAGAGGAAATCCGCCGTGGTCCGCTCCCAACGCTATGACCCGGGCCATTCTTTACTCCGCTCGGCAAAAAGTTGCTGCTTTCCCTGCCTTATTTTGCCACTTTGAACGGCTCAAGGCTAGATGCTGAAATTAGTCACCCTTATACCCTCGATTTCCTTGGTCCTTTTCCGAGAACTGCCGGATCATCAGGGCCGCCGTCGCGCCTTCACCGACCGCGCTGGCAACCTGTTTTGTGCTGCCGCCACGGACGTCGCCGGCGGCAAAAACACCGTCCATACTCGTTTCTAAGTTGGGTCTGGTGGTGATAAACCCAAATCGGTCCAAGTCCACCGTGTCCCTGACGAAGTCGACATTGGGGTCCAAACCGATGAAGATGAAGACAGCGCCGGGCGTTAGCTCTTCAACCTCGCCGGATGCCACGTTTTTGATTACCACTGAGCTCAACTTACCGTTGCCGCGAAATTCTTCCACGGTTGTGCCCAGACGGACCTCCATCTCAGGATGGCCAGCCGCTTTCTCCCGGAGGATCTGGCTAGCGCCCAGTTGGTCGCGCACTTCCAGAACTGTGACTTTGTTGGCGAATTTGGTTAAAAAGAGACCCTCTTCAACTCCGCTATTGCCGCCTCCTACCACCACCATGTCTTGGCCTTTGTAAAGGGGCCCGTCGCAGGTTGCGCAGAAGTGAATACCGGCGCCGATCAGGTCTTCTTCACCGGGCACGTTTAGACGCTGGTACCTGCTGCCGGTGGCCAACAAAACGGCTTTGGAGCAATACTCGTCGCCAGACTCGGTGGTTATTAACTTATGGTCTCCGTCAACCATTAAACCCGTGATCGCTTGAGCAGGGAGGATTTCCACGCCGAAGCGCTCCGCCTGTGTCCGCATCTCATCTGCCAGATCCGCCTCTTTCACGCCTTGGGCGAAACCGGGGTAGTTATCAATCCGCTCAGTAACGCCCGCTTGGCCACCCACGCCACTGCGTTCGACAATCAAAGTTTCTATGCCTTCACGAGCTGCATAAATCGCTGCTGTCAGGCCTGCCGGTCCGCCGCCTACCACAATCAGGTCGTAGAACTCACGTCGGGCCTTGGGGTTAATGCCCAGCTTGGCGGCCAGTTCGGCATTGGTCGGCTCCACCAGAATGGAGCCGTCTTCAAACTCAATGGTGGGTATGATTTGCTTGCCGTCGTTGGCTTGCTGGACGTAGTGTCTACCGGTTTCGTCTTGGTCTATATCTACCCAGTTGTAACGGATTCGTTGGTCTCCAAGGAACTGCTTCGCTCTCTTACAATCAGGGCACCAAGGCGCGCCGTAGACGGTTATTTTGGTTTCGGGCATATGATTTCCTCCATTTGGACATTAGAACGGTGGACAATAGAATTGCGGACAATAGAACGCAATCTCCAACCTTCTTGAGGGGTACGTCGGGTTGAAGGGATGTGTGTTTAAGCGGCCAGGTTGCCCAAGATTGCGTAAGCCTTGGAGAGACCCACTTCTTCGCCGGATTGACCCAAGAGCTCGGCTTCTTCACTTTCAGTCAAGTAGCTACTGCACTGCAAGCAAGAGATGAACGTGCCGAAAGAATCCTTGTTTTCGTAAAGATCTTCGCGGCATTTTCGGCAAGATTTTAACCAGTACATGATTTTGACCTCCCAAGTGTCCCAACGGTCGTAGGCTACCGTTGTCTAGCTAAAATACTAAGACAGGAGCAGAGGGAGGACATCCACCGAATCATCTATTTTCGATCTAAAAAGAGTTTGACGCCAGCGTCAACCTCTTTTCTGAATCAAGGGTGACCGCCGTGTCAACCCGCAGGACGACAATAGGTCAACCAAATGGACTTTTGGGTGGTGTTTGGATAATCAAACCGTCTCACCGGCGAAGGCCGGTGTCCAGGAACATTGGAGGTTAAGACGAGACCTGGATTCAAGCCTCCCCCGGAATGACGAATTTAAAACTGCTATAACACCGATATTTGGGAAATGTCGATGGATTAGGAAGGGCGGTCAATTCGTTCTTGTTCCCTTTCTTGCCATTTGTTCTTGAGAGGCCGTCCCTTATCGGGAATCGGGTCTTCCACCAGGCCGTATATTTCTCTGCCCTCGTGGCCTTCGGGCAGATATTCGGTAATGGGCAGACCTTCTTTGTTCACGAACAACAAGCAATGGCAGTATTTGTATATCTGCATGTCGTCGCAAGCGCAGAGCCAGGTGCGGTGGGTAACTTCCTCTTTTTTATCGGGGTAGAACCGGCAGGGACACAAGGGCCGGCCAAGTTCGTCCACGTTTTTCGCTAGTCCCAGTATTACACTCTCGGTAACACCTTCAACTGGAGAAACGTAAGTCCCGAATTTTTCGTTATATCTGTCGACGAAGGCCCGCATTTTCTGTATTGATTGTTCGCTGGGTTGTTCTGGCATGAGAATAAAACCTCCGAGAGTTTGCCGTTAAATATCGATAATTTGGTCTGGAACTCTGGAACGCCGACCTCCTTTGGATGCAGCCCACAGCGTGAAGATGAGCGTGGCGGAGGGGGTGGGATTCGAACCCACGATACAGTTGCCCATATAACGGTTTTCAAGACCGTCGCCTTCGTCCACTCGGCCACCCCTCCATTATGACTATTGTATCTGAATTGCGGTGGTTGTCGCTGCCTTGCCGTCTAATGTCTAATAACGCCAACGTGCTGGCTAACTTCGGCAACGCTCATCTGGGGTAGTTGAGGACGCTCTCCGGAGTAGGCGCTCTGTAGAGTTAGAGACAATAATTAATGAATCGATTCGCCTTGACCCTAGACAAGTCTTGACCACATCAATTGGGGATCAACCGAGAATTTTGGCGAGGTTGCAGGAAAAACTAGTAGTCTTAAAACAAAAAGTTAAATGGCCCGGCGAAAAACCTCCAAACAAACTCCCACTTTCCCACCGGGGTCGCTCCGGTCTCGGTGAAGAAGTACATCAAAGTGAAAAAAAGCCACAACGAAGCGGATGGGATGCCAAAACATCCGCATCCGCTTCTGGCCGATCTCCCTTGTCCTCTCCAGAACCAAGCCATTTAGTTCATCCACTAAACGAAGACCGAATACCGTAGTACCTGGAAGGCGGCTGATGCGGTTGTTACTAGCGGAGAACACTAACTCCGGGTGGCCATCCCCGCAACAAAGTGTTAAAAGCAAGCTCGGACCATTGGTCAGTTCCCGGCTTCTCTGACGCTGGGCTGGCTGGCGCTGGCCGCTCCGGTTGTTCCTGCAATTCAGGCTGAGCCTCTTCGGCCTGAATCTCGGGTAGAGCGGGTCTCCCTTGGGCCCCAGAAATGTAGCCTACGGCGTCTCCAGACGGGTCCCTTAAATAGCCGTCACCGAATCCACCAAGGCGCTGCCCCTCATAGGAACATATACTACCGTCGGTTACGAAAGCCCGCGCTTCACCCAAGGAATCATAGATGACGTCCTCTGACAGCCACCCAACCGGCCACCCTGCTTTGCTGTAGATGGGCTGCGCACTCATGATTCCTCCCTGCGTCAAGCTCGTTTTGCGTCAGGCCTAATTTATTAAGGCCACTTCAGTGTTCTGGATCTTCCGCCCGATCGGGAAATTGACTATGGGCCAAACTTTACCGGATCAATCCGTGATGACCCCATTCGCTATGCTTCGGCATTATAAGGGTGGGTGAACACCAGCGGCAACTTACAAGAAAGCTCCTCCTCTGGTTATTTCCCGAGGAGGAGCTTTTTGCGTTGATTAGACTGTGTTGAAGTTCAGTTTAGGGATAGACGCCGTCTTGGAATCCGCGGGTATCCACGGTGCCGTCGTCGGCATTGGTGACCTGCCCGGTGGTTGCGTCAATTACCCGGAAGGCATCCCCATTGCTGGGCAAGAAGTAGAGCAGGGACCGTACCGCTCCGCTGTCCGTCACATACCAGCTGTATGAGCCCGTGCTGGTGCCTCCTCCGTTGTCCGGTGAAGCCGATTCGGGCACCGCCTGAAGGAGTCCGGCTTTTACCAGCAGGTTGAAGTCTATGAAATAGTCTCTGCTGTCGACCGCATGGTCCACTGCCTGGAATTTCACCTTATCCACGTACCAACCAGAGGACGCTCCGGAAATCGCGGTAGTGCCACCCCCGTTTGCATCCAAGGCAGACAAGCCGGTCCGTGCCGGAGCCAAGGTCTCCAGCTCGGCGTTTAGGTTGTTTTCAGCAGTGGTCGAAGGGGTGCCATCCGAAGCTAATGCTCGGTTGCCATCTCCGTCACCGTCTCTCCATTTGGGGTCGCCACCCCGAGTGCCTCTCACCGGATTGAAACCGATGGTTAGGTCGGCGCTGGTTTGGGCGCCGGTGACAACACCTTCTGAATCGACTGTCTGGGTCTAAGTGTCCGGAGTTCCGGTGGACTTGAAGTTGCCCAACAGGGGGAACTGGCGCTGGCCCAGGTACCGGACGTTATCGGCGGCGGTGAAGAATGAGTCCACCGCTGTCTGAATCATCGCCTTATCTTGGGCATAGGATTTCTCTCTAGTCTTGCCCAACTGGTTGTTGACCATGGGCACGGCAACGGCAGCCATGACGCCCATAATGGCGACCACGGTGACCATTTCCACTAGGGTGAACCCCTTTTGCTTCTCCCGGAGATTCTTTATGGCTGAGAGCAACCGATTCATGATGGCCTCTTCACGGTAATTTGTCCGGCTGTGGCTTTTCGGACTGAATCCAGTATAGAAGGAACAAGCCCTGTGACAACCACTCTAAGGGGTGAAAAATGGGTTAATTCTTGCGGGCTAGCCGAATTAAGGGAGGGAGTAGGCATACCGGCGGGCCGGAAACCTTAACGATTTTACTTTACTACGTGGGACCCAAAGTGGGCCAATCGGGTCAAATCCCAGCTTCCAGTATTTCCTTCAACTTAGCGATGTCGGCATCCATCTGCCTCTTGGCACTGTGGACCACCAACGGCTCAGTCATCTTGAATACGCCGGTTAGCTCCGCCTCTACGGCCAAAGTAACAGTGGTTCCGTTACCGCTACGATTCAAACTGAAGGAAGCATACATCTGTATCGGCCCAGACGTACTTTTAAAGCCCAGCCTTGTATCCGGCTCGTATACAGTTACGGTGAATGCCGTCTCCAGGCGCCTGCCCATAAGCCGGCGCACCTCTCGGAGTGTGGTGCCGACGCCGGTAGGGCCGTTGGATGTCTGCTCAACTTCCAACAGTTCGGATTGCCATTCTGTGCCCCTGGAGACATCCGCCAAATAGGAGAAGACCTTGCCTACGGGACAGTTTATTATCGAAGACGCTTCAGCTCGGGCCACCGGCGCCTCCATATAAGAGTCGTAGGATTGCTACAAAGCCAAGGCATAGCAAGCCCGGCGAGGGTCGCCGCTGCTGCTGAGAACGCCAGTCTCCGAGTCCCGCTTGGTGACCGTCGCACCCATGCCGCAGTTGACCGCCCGCTGTATTTTGTGTCCCATTGACCGCAACGCTTCGGCGGTGGACTCTGGGAATCCTTCTTCCAGGTCGAGTCGTCCCGGATAGTATTCGTGGGGGTAGAAGGAGTTGATGACGCTCTGGCTGGCGAACCGCGGGGCCTCCACGGCCTCTTGCGGGTTCATACCGAAGACCAGCACATTCAGGACTAATTGCAAATTGGCTTGAGATTGGTTATCCCCACCGGGGCAACCGATGGTCATGGCGGGCTGCGCGTCTTTCGTAATAATGTAATTGATAAGTGTGGTGCGGGGCCGCTTGCCCGGCTCCACCACGTTGGGATGTCCCGGGGTACAGTTGAACATCTCTATCCGGGTGCTAAGGGCGCAGCCCAGTTCCGGGAAGAAAGCGGACTTGGCGAATGCGCCGCCGCTGATGGTGCCGCACACCATGTTGCCGTCGTTGTCCATGGCGGAAACGTGAGTAGTGCCTCCGTCGTCACCACCACCGCCGCCGTCGCCGCCAATGCCGGTTGCGACGGGAGCCCCTGTAGACACAGGTCCGCTAGACCCGCAGTTTTTGGAGAGTTGGGAAGGGTCGCCGCTAACGGGCAATTCGGGGCAAGCTTTGTTTTGGTCAATTAGAGCCGCCCTTTGGGCACCATACTCCTTGGAAAGCAGGCCTTGGATAGGTATGGTGGAGTAGTCCGGGTCTCCGTAATATGCTTCCCTATCGGCGAAAGTTAACTTCAGGGCCTCGGTCACTGTGTGAATATAGGCCGGCGTGTTGTGGCCCATGCTACGCAGGTCGAATTGCTCCAAGATGTTTATCGCTTGCATTAACATGGGGCCTTGGGTCCATGTGTTATGGCCCAAAATTTCGTAGCCCCTGAAAGTGGTCTTAACCGGCTCCTCGTATTTGGAATTATATTCGGCCAAGTCCTCCATGCTGAGAATGCCGCCCACTCTTTGGGCACATTCAACGATGGTTGAAGCTATGTCGCCCCGGTAAAAAGCCTGTCTGGCGAACTCCAGCCCGTCTGCTCTACTGGTCCCCTTAGCGCCGGGAGGCAACATTCCTTTCAGCGTATTTGCCAACCCCGGCTGCACCAAAAGTGAGGCGGGACGAGGTACCTGCCCATTCTCGTAGAAAATGTCAGTTCCTCCGGGCGGATAGTTGCCGAACTGTTCCAGCGTTGCGGGAGACTTGAGGCGCTCCAGCATGTACTCGTAGTTGGGTATGCCATGCTCCGCAAATTGGATCGCCGGAGCCAACACCTCTTCGATCGGTTTGGTGCCGAAGCGTTCTAGTAGCGAGATAAAAGCGTCCACCACGCCGGGGACGGTGAAGGAAAAGTGAGCCCGGCTCCCCGGCCCCGTGGGGATACGCTCCATCCCCCTGGATGTGTAGAAATCGGCGGTGGCTTTGGCTGGAGCAACCCCTTGGCCGCTGAGAGACAGCAGTTCCCCGCTGGCGGCGTGGTACAACATAAACACGCCTTCTGCGGCCAGCGAATACGATGCGATAGGCTCAACCACCGCAGCAGCGAATCCAGCGGCCACGGCGGCGTCAAATGCGTTGCCGCCGCTGAGCATCATCCTCATTCCGGCCATGGAGGTGAGGTAATGACCGCTGGATATAACACCGCTGGTGGAGTGGACCACCGGTCGCCCAGTAGGCGGCAGGACCACGTCTCCTTGCTCTAGCTCATAGCTGGTAGTTTGTCCGGCCATTTCTAACTCCGAATGCCTTGATTATGTACGGTTTTTCTAGCCGCAGGCTAGAGCGTAAATCTGGCTTGCTTGTTCCGGCAAGGGGTGGGCGGTCCAAGTCTGGCCGCTGTCGAGGCTGCCAAAAACCTCGCCGTCCATAGAAGCGCAGAACATGGTGCTGGGTTTGCGCTCGTCGAAGGCTAGGCCAAACAGGGTGCTGCGCGGCGCCACTCCCATGTCGATGCGCTCCCAATTTGAGCCGCCGTCTTGGCTGCGGAACAAGGCCCCGGAGTCGCTCCTAAAGTCGGGGCCGCCGGAAACCCAAATGGTCTTGGGGTCGCCGGGAACTTCCCGGATGCTCCGGCAATAGGTCTGCCCCTTTTCGTTTAGAGCCTCAATCCCGCCGCGAATCCAATGTTCGCCGTGGTCTTCGCTGCGGAATAGGCCTGCGCGGGCGATGCTCAAGATATTTCCCGGCCGAAAACTACTGGCCAGGACCCCGTGCATGTCCACAGGATCATCGTTTATGTATTGACCGTGGCTCATGTTTTCCCAATTCTCGCCGCCGTCCAGCGAACGGATGATACCGCCGACTTCGATAGCGCCGTAGACTTCGTCGGGGTCGGACGCGCTGACGGACATCATCAGAATCCGTTTTGCCAAGTTGGCGCCTGGGCCCGTTGTCACTTCCGGGAAGCGCACGCTAACCGGCAGTTGCTCCCACCGCTCGCCGCCGTCATCGCTACGGTATATCTCCGCCCCTTCGTAACCGGCGTAGACAACATCGGAGGCTCTGGGGTGGAAAAGAATCGACCACACCGGAAGGCCGTGGTCGGGCACATTCAATTTCTCCCAATGCTCACCGTGGTCTTCGGTGCGATACGGTCCAAACTGGGTGCCAATCATCACGCTCTCCGCCTTTTGCGGGTGAACGGTTATCGCACGGATTGCGACTCCCTCAGGGAGGCCGTTGCTGAGTAGTTTCCACTGATTATCGCCTACAGCCATGCGGTAAAGGCCGCTCATCACCGGTCGGCCCGGCGCCGTTTCTCCTGCCAAGCCTGCATAAACGTAGGTTTTTCGGCCGTTGTCAGTGCTGGTCGTCATTTCTGTCTCCTCTTGCACGATTCTCTGCGAGTGGATAGGGCCATTCCATCACAGTGGAATTAGCTTGTCAACAATGTGGGAATGGGAAGGAAAATGTGTCACGAATCTGGGAGAATCCATCCAGAATGTGCGTGATGAAAGGCTGACCCGGCCAGCCGAACGTCTCTGCCAGCCGGATAAGATATCCACCGATGTCGACCTAGGCTCTAGTTATCGCCGATGACGGCTATGGCTTCCACTTCAACTAAGAAATCCGGGTCGGCCAGTCCGGCCACCACCACCGTAGTGCTGGTGGGGCGACCTTCCGCAGGAAGCATTTCCTGCCGCGCCGGGCGAATCTTGGCCCCGGTATCGGTGCCCACCACGTAGGTCGTGGTCTTTACGATGTCCGCCAAGGTTCCGCCAGCGGCCTTCACGGCTTTCTCCAAATTGGCCCATACCAGGCGTATCTGGGCTTCCGGGTCCCCTGGGTGAGCCGCCTTGCCGTCCATGCCCCTAGGCACTTGACCGGCGATGTATACGGTGTTGCCCGCTTTGACCACATGGTTGTATAAATTCACGGGAGGCGCCGCAATATCCGGGGGATTAATGTACTCTTTGGCCATGATGAACCCTCCTGTAAGTTTTAGATTATATTTTTGTGACTAGAGCGGGGATCAGAATGGGGCCGCCTGGCGATTTGCGACCCTGTACCGGTTATCATATCAGCGTCGCGCAAGGAGCAGCGCCCCTGCGGCGGCTCCCGGTAATAGGCCGGAGTCTTGGGTACTTGGGAGGGTGAGAATGTCCAGAATAGTACGCACGGGTCTAGTCCAAGCGGGAATAGGCGACGACCTACCCAAGTCTTTGGACCGGATGAAGCAGTTTCTGATAGACAAGCATGTCGCCTTGATCGAGTCGGCGGCTCAACGAGGTGTCCAAGTCCTCTGCCTCAAAGAGCTATTTTACGGTCCATACTTCTGCGCCGAGCAAGATCCCAAGTGGTTTGCATTAGCTGAGGATGTGCCCGGTGGCCCCACGGTGCGCTTGATGCAAGAACTAGCGAAGAAGCACCGAATGGTCATGATCGTGCCGGTGTATGAGGAAGAGATGCCCGGCGTCTACTACAATACTGCGGCCGTCTTGGATGCGGCGGGCGGCTATCTGGGTAAGTATCGAAAAACCCATATTCCTCAACTACCGCCGGGATTCTGGGAGAAATATTATTTCAAGCCGGGAAACAGCGGCTATCCGGTGTTCTCCACTGAGTTGGGAAAGATCGGCGTTTACATCTGCTATGACCGGCACTTCCCCGAAGGCGCCAGGGCGTTGGGCTTGAACGGTGCGGAGATTGTGTTCAATCCATCAGCCACCGTGGCCGGGCTCTCCGAGTACTTGTGGGAGTTGGAGCAACCGGCCCACGCTGCCGCCAACGGATACTTTGTGGGGGCCATCAACCGGGTTGGCAACGAAGCCCCGTGGAACATCGGCGAGTTTTATGGTAAGAGTTACTTTTGCGGTCCCAGGGGACAAATTATCGCCCAAGCGTCTCGGGATCAGGACGAGGTATTGGTCGCCGACTTGGATTTAAACGAAATTCGAGAAGTAAGAAATACTTGGCAGTTTTTTCGGGACCGCCGTCCGGAGACCTATACCGGCTTGAGCGAGGCCTAGGCATTAGCAGGCAGCCTCCCTAGGCGACATGGTTTACACAAGATGAATATAGACGGAGATAACAGATGGAAAGCAGAGAATTTGGGGGGTTAGGCCAGGTCAGCGCTTTGACCTTGGGCGGTGGTGGAATCGGCCAGGTTTGGGGCCCCACCAGCCGTGATGAGTCGGTGGCAACCCTGCGCGCCGCCGTCGATGCAGGGATAAACCTCATTGACTTGGCACCCAGCTACGGCGACGGGGAAGCGGAGAGGGTGTTCGGCCAGGCTTTTGGTGGTCGCGTCCCGGCTGGAGTTCGAGTAACCACGAAGTGCCGTTTGGGCAATCCTCCGCCCAGTCAGGTTTCCTCCCAGTTGGAGCAGAGTTTGAAAGATAGCTTCGACCGCATGAAGATGGACCGGGTGGACTTGTTCTTTTTGCACAGCCAGATTATCCCGGATGACAGCGGAGACCGCTATGAGGGCACGCCAAAGGGTCTCTTTGTTGACTCCGTTTTGCCCGCCTTTGAGCATCTCGTTTCAGACGGCCGAATCGGCGCTTGGGCGATTACCGGTATCGGCATTCCCTCGGCGGTACTGGAGACGCTTCAATCCAACCCTAAACCGGCCGCTGTGCAAGCCATCGCCAACCTGCTGGACTCGCCCGGCGCAATAAAACGGTACGAGGAAGCGGCGATACCTAGGGACATCATCGCCGCCGCCCACCAGCGGGGCGTGGGCGTCATGGGCATTAGAGCGGTGCAAGCGGGTGCGCTGACCTCCAGCCTTGATCGGGACTTGGCCGAAGACCATCCAGAGGCATTAGATTACCGCCGGGCTGCTCCATTTAGGGACCTGGCAGCAGAGGTGGGAGAGTCACCGGCGTCCTTGGCCCACCGGTATTCCCTGTCCATGGACGGCGTCTCTACCGTGGTGTTGGGCGTCAAAAACCGGCAAGAACTCAACGAGTGCGTCGCCGCAGAGGCCAAGGGCCGGCTTGCCCCGGAGTTGATGTCCCGGATTGACGCTGCCGTTGGACGCTCTTGATAGCCAGCCAGTTGGACCAGCCAGTTGGAACTGAATAAGTGGCGCTGGACGCTGTAGATTCCTCTCTGGATGGAGTAAGGCGCACGCCGCTGCGCGGGTGGGCAATCTTGCTCCTGTTCCGGGCTCAGGGCAGCAGCGTCATCCTGGTGTCCTACACCTTCGGTCTGTTCCTGCCATTTATTTCCGACGACCTGGGCATCACGCCTCTGGAAGCCGGGCTGTTACAGGGAGTATGGTGGGTAACCTCCGCCGTGCTCGCTCTGCCTTCAGGCGCATGGCTGTCTCGGATCCGGCCAATCCCGCTGGTACTGGTGTCCTTGCTTCTGGGCTTCCCCTTCTTGTTCATGCAAGGTCTAGCCAATAGCTTCTTGTTGCTTTTCTTGGCCAGGTTGTTTTTTGTGGCCTTTCATGTAATAACGGCGCCAGCCCGCACTTTGTTGTTACAGCAGTGGGTGGCGCCGCACCAATATGCCACGGTCAACTCGGTTGGCTTGTCCCAGCACAGCATATTGCTGGCCATAGCTGTCAGTACCAGCGCGTTGCTGATCACTGGACTTGGAAGCTGGCGCGCCGCCTATTTTATTCTGGGAGGCTTCTTCGCTCTCCAAACTTTGGTGTGGCCGCTGGTCGCAAGGGAAAGTAAAGCGCCGGCGCTAGGGCTAATAAGAGATATAGAGAGTCAAATAGGGTCGCCGTTACGGGCATTGAGAACATACCCACAGGCTTGGCTACTGGCGATAACCATGTTTTCGCTGTCGGCCACTTGGACTGCCATGGTCACCTTTTTGCCCACGCTCTGGTTGGAAGAAAGGGGCGTGTCTTTAACGCTGGGCGGTCCCTTGCTCGGGTTCCTGTACTATGCTTTGATTCCTTCCGGCCTCTTAGGGGGATATTTGGCCCGGAAAGTCACCAAGCGCAAGCTGCTGTTATGGGTACCTGCATTGCTGAACACGGGCTTAGGGCTTGCCATAGTTTTGACTCCGTGGCCTCTGTTGCTCATCTTGCTGATCACTGGACTGGGGTTGGTCTGGGTTGCCACACCGGCCATGCAGGTGCTGCCCTTTGAGTTCCCCGGTATAACGCCTAGGGAGGTGGCTGTGGTGTCGTCTCTGGTCATCACGTTCATGGGATTGGGTTTTGCTGTCGGTCCGGTCACGACCGGCGCCGTGGCTCAAGCAACTGGCTCGATTCAAACCGGACTAGTCGTCCTTTGCTTGGGTACAGTGCTGGGGGTGTTCGCTGGGCTTCTGTATCCCAGTAGCAGCAAAGCTGGGTCAGAACCGAAGTTTGGTAGCGCCCCATTGCAATCGAACCGGAACGTGCCTTAATTCCGAAGGCGGACTCCAGGGCGATTTCTAGGCTAAGGCCGCCGGTTTAGGGCGGCCTTGATTCGACCGAATTCAGGCAAGATTATTCGTGCCCGGCGGGGCCTGTTTCAGCTTCGGGTTTGCTTGACACCCCTATAGGCCAATGCTACAATCGGCCAGTCCCACGAGAGAGCGATTTGGCCTATTTTTTGGTGCGTTTTTAGGAACGCGCCGCGCCTAGCCTAGGGGACATGCCAAAACCACCAACTCCTGTTTGGAGGGCCGGAACATGCCTCCCGAGATTATTAAAGGATTGAAGGACGTCTATTTCGATACCACGACGTCCAGCTTCATCGATGGGCAAGAAGGTAAGCTGCTGTATCGCGGCTACAACATCCATGATCTGGCCGAAAAATCTACTTTCGAGGAAGTTGTTTATCTCTTGCTGTATGGGAGGCTGCCCAATAAGCAAGAGCTCGAAGATTTTGATCAGACGATGCGGGCCAATCGGCGGATTCCGGATGAGGTCATCCAGGTCTTGGACTTGGTGAAAGCGAGTCATCCCATGGACGCCCTGCGCACCGGCATCTCCGCTTTGGCCGCCTTTGACCCGGAGGTCACTAATAACTCGGTCGAAGCAACAATCAGGAAAGGAGTGCGCCTCACCGCCCAAGGTCCCACCATAGTGGCCGCACACCACCGGTTGAGGCAAGGATTGGAGCCGGTGGCCCCGGACCCCAGCCTTAACCATGCTGGCAACTTCCTGAAAATGCTGTTCGACGAGGTTCCTGATCAAGAAACTACGAACCTGCTAGACGTGGATTTCATCCTTCATGCCGAACACGGCTCTAATGCATCGTCATTTGGAGCTAGGGTGACTGCTTCTACTATTTCCGACCTTCACTCGGCGATTACCACCGGCGTCGGTGTGCTTAAGGGCCCCGCTCACGGCGGGGCTGCTGAAGAAGTGATGAAGATGGCGCTGGACATCGGGCAGCCGGAGAACGCCGAGGAGTATTGCCGCAATATTCTGGACAACGGCGGGCGGATCATGGGCTTCGGCCATAGGGTATATAAGGCCGAGGACCCCCGCGCCCGGCACCTGAGGGACCGCTCTCGAGAGTTGAGCCAGAAAGTTGGCCAGCCACATTGGTTCCAGATTTTGACCTATGTGGAAGAAGAGGTCATGGTTGCCTATAGGAACAGGGGCATCTTCGTCAACGTGGACTTCTTCGCCGGGTCCATCTACTACCTGCTAGGCATACCTGACGACTTATTCATTTCCATCTTTGCTTTGGGCAGAATCCCGGGTTGGACGCTGCAGTGCGCAGAGCAGTTTGAGGACAACATTTTGCTCCGTCCCCTGATGGAATACATCGGTGAGATGGACTTGGAGTACACGCCAATCGCACAGCGTTCCTAGGCACCGGTATAAATACGGTTATAGCAAAATGGGGGCCGTTACGGCCCCTTTATCTTTTAGTTAGGTTCAATCGTTAGCTAGAAATCCACCAGGCACCAAGATGAGCGCAGAAGCTGAGATTCGCCGACGCATTGGCCAATGTGGAGCCATCACCTTTGCCGAGTTCATGGAACTGGCCTTATATTGGCCCGAGGGCGGATACTACGTCACCCGAGACTCCATCGGCGCCAGCGGAGATTTTTACACCAGCCCAAGGGTTCACCCTGTATTCGGTGCGCTAATTGCTCTGCAACTGTTCCAGATGTGGCGGTTGCTGGATGAGCCGGATCCGTTCACCGTGGTGGAATTGGGAGCGGGGAACGGTCTCTTGTGCCGGGATATTATCGCCGCCGCCGGTGAGTTGCCACCCCCTTTCTCTCGTTCCCTCAATTACGTTTGCTTGGACCGCCGAAACTCCAAAGGTGTAGAGTCGGCTCCTGACGGAAGTGCGGCGTTTGCGAGCGTGTCCCGTTTGGCCGCCGCCGGAATTCCCTTTCGAAGCATAGTGGGATGTTTAATTTCCAATGAGTACTTCGACGCATTTCCGGTGCATCAGGTGACCATGGTGGAGGGACGGCTTTCTGAAATATACGTCTATCAATCAGACGGCGAGTTGGTTGCCAAGACCGGGGAGCTTTCAGACCCGGCGTTGGAGGCCAGATTTAAGGAAATGGACGTGGTCTTTAAAGAGGGCCAAACGGCCGAGGTCAACCTGGCTTTGGAGGGCTGGGCCCAAGAAGTAGACCAAGCTTTGGAATCGGGTTTCATCTTGACAATCGACTACGGTGACCCCGCTTCCCAACTGTATTCGGCCGAGAAAAGGTTTCGGGGAACGCTAACCACATTTCAGAACCATGTGCAGATTGACTCGCCCTTGCGGCATGTGGGCCACCAGGACATAACCGCGCAGGTGGATTTCACCACTTTAGTCGACGCTGGTCGGCGCTATGGCATAGAAACGTTAGGATTCACCTCCCAGGCCCAATTCCTGGGGCAATTGGGCCTGCCCGGTATCCGACAGCGGTTGCGACGTATGAACCTGCCCCAAAACGCCGCAGAAGCCAACAGGGCGGGGATGCTGGACTTGGCCCGGCCTGGAGGATTAGGGGACTTCAAGGTGTTGGCCCAAGGCAAAGGGGTAGGTCAGGCGGACCTTTGGGGTTTTAACCAGTCAGCGACGGTCGATGAAAGAGTATCGGATTTGGTTGAGGAAATGCCCGTGCCTCTGTTGACCGACCAGCACCTTTCACTGTTGCAAGGGCGGTATCCCAGTGGGGCTTTCTAATTTACAAGCCACCGAAGCTCCTCCCGGGGCCTTGTTCACAGTAAGGGACTCCGTACTGTCCCGAGAGACCGGCGTGGTCCGCTCGATGATTAAAACCGCGCCGGTCGTAGTTGCTACTGATCGGCCAAGACGGGAAGACGGTAAGCCAGGGCGGCGGTGTCGTGGAACAGATTTGTCCGTTCGGCGGCGCTGAAATCTGCGGTCATACGCTTGAACGAATTCCAGACAGCCGCATAAGAATAGGACCTCTTGTCCACCGGAAAATTGCTCTCGAACATGCAGCGTTCCGGTCCGAATGCCTCGATGGTATGCAGATAATAAGGGGATGTGCTGTCGGTTAGTTCCTCGGAAGTTGGTGGGGTAGGCCGGGTATGCCAATCGAAGCCGCTTACGGGATTGCCCAGACCGCCGACCTTTACCACTACGTTTGGATGCTTTGCCAAGGCGCTAATGTCCCGCTGCCATACCTGGAATACCTCGTCTCTTTTACCAGCATACGGACCTATGCCTAGAGGACGTCCAATGTGGTTCAAGACAATTACGGCGTTGGGAAAGGCTTGGGCCAAGTCCGCCAATTCCGAGATTTGGTGGTGGTAAATAACAGCGTCGAAGCTGAATCCCATTCGCTGCAGAGCGTCAATTCCCTGGCGGAATTTGGTGTCCGCCATCAAGGCCTGCGGCGCGAAACGGGGCGTTCTCAACTCTGGGCTGCCATCCCAAATGCAGCTATGGCGGATACCCCGAAACCGGCCACCGCCCGCCTCCGCATGGGCCTCCAACACCGGCTCTATTGCGGCTCCTAAAGTTAGGTCGGCGTAACTCACGATGGCAGCGGCGACTCTGGTGGGGCCGTAAAGGCCGCTGTCGCTCTGAGCGCCGATGCCCCGCACAAACTCGGTCTCCCCAATGGGCCGCATCTCCAGCGGACCAGACGCGCGATACATGGAGTCGACCTCTACAAATACGCTCTGGACAACCTGATGTCCGCTGCCAAAGTCAGCGTTGAGCTCATCGATCAAGTACCGATCGCCGATATGGTCCCAGAGGTGGTGATGAGGGTCGCAGATGGGCAAGTCGGGCTCGATGGCTTCTTCCTTAGCCAAATCGAGCCAGGCGTCGAGTTCAGAGGGCATTTAATGGCCTCCGGTTGCTTAGAGATTGTCCACTTTTTCGAGTTTGGTTCAATTACCAGTGGACAGTCGACTCAGGGAAAAACGGTTAGGCAGAGGGAAATTGACGCGACGTCCTTATTCGGAAGCCTCTTCAACTTCATCTTCGCCGATTAAGTCCAAATCAGAGTCTAGGTCTTCTGGGGCTCTGCCGGACCGGTCTGGCTGTGTGGCGCCCGCTCTGGGTTCGCAGCGTACGGCGGTGGTCAGAAACCCGCTGTGGGCCACCATACGGTGGTCGGGCCGGACGCTCCGCCGGGTCACGTGCCAGGAGCGGAGCATGGTTTCGATGGACTCAATCATTTGAAACCGGGTGTCCCGTTCCAGTTCCAACACGAATTGCTGCACCTGAATGATCGTGGGCACAAAGCTTAAAACTATGCCGCCCATGACCAAGGCATCTCCTATAGTTTCAACTGCGTTCCACGGCTCGGGAACATCCAAGACGACCCGGTCCACTTCCTGTTCTGCTATGCCTTGGTAGATGTCCGCAATGCAGATGGCATGGTTTGAGTGGTCCGGGTGGAATTTTTCGATGTTCTTGATGGCCCGGGACACCAGCGTCTCATCGATTTCATAGGTGATAACCCGGCCTCCAGAGCCTACGGCCCGCAACAGCGCTGACGTCAATGCCCCGGAACCCAGGCCGCCTTCGATTACTGTGGCTCCGGGGAATAGGTCGGCAAAGTTGGTGATATTGCCCAAGTCCTTGGGATAGATGATCTGGGGACCCCTGGGCATTTTCCGAACGAAATCGCCCAGGGTTGGCCGCACTGCTAGTACTGTATGGCCCTTATCTGTGCGGTACCAGCCGCCAACGGAGTGATCAATCAGTTGGTCGTGGGCCAGCCTCCCCAAATGGCTGTGGAAGGTTTCGCCAACAGCCAAATTGACCAGGTATTGGCGGGCCTTCCGGTCCACAATCAATGCAGTGTCCCCGTCGTGAAAGAAATTATGCTTTACGGCGGTCTCCATCTTCCTATTTGGTCAAGCCTTGACCGAATCGGGGCGTTTGCCCTCCAGGTACTCGGTCTGGCCATGCGAGTAGGGGTCCAGTGTGGGGAAAAACACCATCAAATTAGCGTTCCCTTCTCCTACGACCGTGAAAGCGTGTTCACATCCCGGCGGTATAGCCACCGTATGGTCCTTTTTCACGGTGTGGGTCACCCCATCAACCTGCACTTCCAACGTGCCGTCCAAGATTACAATTAGCTCGTCTACCGTATGGGTATGCAGCGGCGCGCCGGTGCCCGGCTCGGCGGTATTGAGGCTAAACGTGCTGGTGACCCCTTGTTCCCGCCCGGTGATGTCCCATTTTCTATAACCGGGCCTCCATGGGACTTCCGGGGCCTGGTGATGATCTATGATGGGCATGGCGGCCTCCTATTGGCGCTCAAGGT
>MUCR01000067.1 GCA_002816455.1 SAR202 cluster bacterium Io17-Chloro-G4
CATCGGCAACCGAGGTATAAAATCAATTGACAATAGTCCAGGCATGGTGATAACATCGGTAGGCTCAATTACGTATAGAAATCCACCGCCAGGGTTGTCCCCGTAAGGGGATTACAGCAACCGCAGTTGACAGGTAAAACGGACCCGATAAGTCCGCAGGTGCCGATCCAAACCGTAATGACGAA
Source organism: SAR202 cluster bacterium Io17-Chloro-G4 (assembly GCA_002816455.1). Lineage (GTDB taxonomy): Bacteria > Chloroflexota > Dehalococcoidia > Lucifugimonadales > UBA3495 > UBA1141. Next base: position 186 of record MUCR01000067.1, read on the forward strand.
GACCCTAACACTACTACGCCCCGATACCACCGCCTCATTTTTCTTATGCCTAGCGGCTCCCTATCCAATATCGCCGTTGATCCGCAGCCATTCCGTCATTCCCGACATTTAGCCCAGGAGGCCCCTATATGCAAATGCGTGATTTTGTTGTTCGGTTTGCTGGTGAAGGCGGGCAAGGAGTAGTTACCTCAGCAGAGGGGCTGGCTCAGACCGCCACCAACGCCGGTTATCACGCATTAACTTTCGCCACCTTCCCCTCCCAGATACTCGGTGGCCCCACTTGGACGCAAGCCCGCATTTCTGTAAGCCCCATATTGAGCGCCGGCGACGATGTAGACGTCTTGGTTGTTTTTAACCGGGAAGCCTACGACACCCATCAAAGCGAAGTGCGGGAGGGCGGCGTAGTAATTTTCAACTCCAACGAATTTCAATTGGAGGACGATTCCCGGGGATTTGGTTTGCCCGTTGAGGAGTTGGCCAAATCCACAGGAAATAACCGGGCCGCCAACATGGTGATCATGGGCGCCTTGGCTCATTTGGTCGACATGCCGATGGATTACTTGGAAGAGTTTGTGACCAAACGGTTCAGCCGGGGCCGGTCTGGAGACGATGAGATTATCCGGTCTAACATCCAAGGCTTGAATCTGGGCCGGGCGCATCTATCTGAATCGGGCTTTTCTGTGGGCGAACTGGCGCCTCCCGAACCACCCAAGGAAACTCAGATTATGCTCAAAGGCAACGAGGCCATATGCTTGGGCGCCTTGGCTGCGGGCCTGGACTTTTACGCCGGGTACCCCATCTCTCCGGCAACTACCGTGTTGTTATACATGGAGCGAAACCTGGTAGGGCCGGGAAAAATTGCGTACCAGGTTAGCTCGGAGATCGAGTCGATCACAACGCTTTTGGGTGCAGGATTCGCTGGCAAAAAGTGCATGACCGCAACGGCAGGACCCGGAATATCCTTAATGAGTGAGGGATTGGGGCTGGCCTGGATGGCGGAAATTCCCATGGTGATCGTGGACGTGCAGCGGGGCGGGCCGGCCACGGGGCTTCCCACCAAGACTGAGCAATCGGACCTGATGAGTTGCATGTTCCCTGCCCATGGCGATGTGAGGCTGCCAATTATCGCCGTCGGCACTGTCGATGAATGTTTCTACGGGGCGATTAAAGCCTTGAATTGGGCCGAGAAATACCAAGGGCCGGTCGTCTTGATGAGCGAAATGTCTTTGGCCGAGAGGGTGCAAAACATTCCCAAGCCCGATCTTTCGAAGATAGAGGTGGAAGACCGGCTCGTATACCAGGGCACTAACGGCTACAAACGATATGCGGGCTTCGAACTTTCGCCTATGCCCTTGCCCGGTGGCCCCGGATCCTACGTGGCCAACGGCAGCGAGCATGACGACATGGGCGACACCACCCACTTGGCAGAACGCCACATTCAAATGACCCAACGGCGTTTCAGCAAAATTCATTTGCTAGAAGAAGACGACTACGAGCAAGAACAGCCAGAAGCTTCGGTTGCTCTGCTCCCGTGGGGTGGAAGCAAGGGGCCAGCCCAGGAAGCCTACCGGGAATTGCAGGAAGCCGGAGTGCCCATCGCTTGGTATTACACCATGTTCCTTAACCCGCTACCCCCCAAGATGCTGGAGGAGCTACGGAACAAGGATCTGGTGATTGTGCCAGAGCTAAATTATCAGGGCCAATTCGCTGGCATTCTTCGATCGTTAGGCGTGAAAGCCGAAGCTATCACTCAATACACGGGTCTACCGTTTAAAGTGCGAGACTTGGTGGCCCAAGTGAAGGATATGGTTGGCGCGTCTCAAAAGGAGATGATCCGGGCATGAGCAAGAAGAACCCTGAATACGACTTCAAATGGTGCCCCGGCTGCGGAGATTTTGGCGTACGCCGCGCCCTGGAAATGGCGATGATCGACCGGCTGGAAGAATCGGGTCAGCCAGCGGAGAACAATGTCGTGATTGCGGGAATCGGTTGCTCGGGCAACCTGGTCCACTTGCTAGAGGGCGCCCAGCCCTACGGTTTTCACGGCATCCACGGGAGGTCCTTACCGATTTCATTTGGAGTAAAAATGGCCCGGCCTGAGCTGAATGTTGTTGTAGTGGCCGGGGACGGCGATTTCCTAAGCATCGGCGCCGAACACATTGGCCCTCAAGCAGCCCGGAACCTGAACGTCTGCGCCGTGATTATGGACAACGGAGTTTACGGTCTGACCAAAGGGCAGAGCTCACCGACGACCGAATTGGGTGTGATTACCAGTTCAACTCCTTTCGGAAAACTGGAAGCTAAACTAAATCCTTTGGAGCTATATATGACCTTGGGTGTGTCTTACGTAGCTTCCGGCTTCTCCGGCCAAGTCAAACCTTTGGCCAACCTTATTAAGCAAGGCATGGAACACCCTGGATTCTCCATCGTGCACATTCAATCACCGTGCACCACCTACAACGACACTTTCGAGGAACTCAAAGGCGACCCCAAAAAGGGGATAGAGCCCGCGCTCTGGTCGATACCGGAAGATCATGACACCTCTGACCGGGGGGCAGCCTACAATATCGTGCAGCAGGGAGGGGTCCCGGTTGGAGTAGTTTACCAAGACGAAGAGCGCCCTTCGCTGGACCAGCAAGTTCGTCAAACTTGGGATAAAGCAGGTTCCAAGACAGTTGAACAGCTCATGGACGCATATTTGGTTTAAAAATCGAATAAGACACCGCCGATATAAAGAAAAACCCCAGCCCTTTCGCGGAAGGGCTGGGGTTTTTTAGTTCACTGCAAGAATTATTGTTGTGCATCTGCACTCGGGGCTAATTAGAGCTGATTTACGTCCCATTCAATTTTGCTTGGTAATTTATGAATCCATTTGGCCCGCATAGTGCATCTAAACTAATGAGATCGTCGATAACGGAAAGAGATCACCGGTTGCTGGGCATCGGTGATGATAATAGAATGACTAGGGGTGCTCAATGCGCGGATTTTTTAAGAAGATATTAGGTGGCGGCGAGGTGGATTGCGACGAAGTTCTCCGATTGTCGTCCGACTATTTGGAAGAGGAACTTCCTGCGGCCAAGCAATCGGCGATTCAGTTCCACTTGAGCAAGTGTGGTCCTTGCAAAGCTTTTGTGGAAACTTTGGCTTCAACTATTGGCCTGCTTTCTCGTCTGCCTCGAATAACAGCCCCACCGGGTTTAAAGCAGTCCTTGATTGACCAGACCCGAGGCGATAAGGGTAGCAGCCCGTCCTAAGGCAATCTCTCGCTTTAAACAACCCCATCCCCGAGGCCACTCCGCACAATGCTTGATGCGTCAACTACTTTGTTGTTGTAACTCGTCCTCAAGCGAACGGTATTTCGAAGGGCATTTGACTAGAATTGTGTCCGCCTCGAATACTTGGCCCGGACCGTAGCTTCCCTGGAGAATTATTTCCGAATGCGGGTTGAAAAATAGGTCTGGGAGCACGCCAACGTAGCTGGCCAAGAGGTTTTCCCCGCCTAGACCGGTCCCTTCGTCAATCAACCGGAAGCTGGTGTTAATAGAATTTTCGGCACGGTTGAACGAGCCGTCAACCAACTTGCCCGACACGCGGACAATCCGGCCGTCTTGAGCTTCTTCCTTTTCCATGAACTCGTTTACGCTCATGAAATAGAGGGCGTTGTCGGGGAAAGCCGCATATACCATGTAGCCCAATGCCAGCCCCACTACTAGGAGAAGAATCACCAGCCGGGTCCGGTTGTTGCCACCCGTGGCTACGTCACCCTCTAGATTTTCTTCAGAATCGTACTCTTTTTCTTCCAATTCCTGACGCCACGTCCTTCAGGTTTATTCGCCGTCGTCAGTCGTACGGTAATCAGGCAATATTTAGATTCACCCAATTAAAATCTGATGTTATCACTTACAGATGGGTCCAGCCAGCCAATTTTGATGATGGGATTGGCTCTAGAAAGCACCGATCAATCACCTTCAGGGGTCTCCTGTTGCTCCATAGCCCGGCGTAGTTGCCGTATCTGGTTTTGCATTTCTTGTTGGCGTCGTGTCACGTAAATCACGTACAGGAAAAATACGGCCCAGCTCACCGCAAACGCAGCAAACAGCCAAGGTAGGTTGGATGACGGTAGTTCGATTTGCAGCGCTATGAGGTCCGGCATTATTGGCTAATCTCCGCTAGGCGATCTCGATTGGTTAATCTCCGGTGGTTAATCTCCGGGAATTGCGTCCTGACGAGCGGCCCTTCGCAGGGAGAACCGGATTCCACGTAGCTGGTCTACTGTGTCCTGAAGGGCCATTCGTTCCATAATCAAATAGGTTAACAACGCCAAAAATGTGAGCATTGAGAATAGCAGCACGGACCGCATTGTTCCGTCCAACGAACCTGTGTCCGCCAGCGGTCCCACCACCGGCGTTGGGTGGATGCCCGGCCACCACTGGACTGAGAAATATACTACCACCACATCCGCGAATCCGATTATGCCCATGGCCGCCCCATAAATCGCCGCTTTCGATGGAGAAGGCGCATAGGAGCGAATCATCAAGTAGGCCACGTAGATTAACCAGAGAATCAAGGTCGTGGTCAAGCGGGGCGTCCAAAGCCACCAGGCGTTCCATACCGGCTTGGCCCAAATCATCCCCGTGACCAAAGCCAAAGTAATAAAAACCACGCCGATTTCGGCGGAGGCGTGAGCCAGATTGTCCCACTTGGTTTCCCTTCGGAAAACGTAAGCAATGCTGGCAATGAATACAGCCAAAAAGGCCACGAACGACACAATCGCTAATGGAACGTGAAAATAAAATATCCGTTGGACGTGGCCAAGGACTGCGTCAGTCGGCGCCACCATGAAAATCATGTATAGATTGACCAGCATAAGTATGCCGGTTACTAGCAACAAGCAGCCGCGGAGGTTGATTCGCCCATCAACGCGAATCATATCGCTCCACCGAAATTTAGACTGGAACGCAATTTCAGATGTAGGTTGCTGGATTTCCTCTGTTCCCGCCAATGGCTGGTTACTCCTCTACCACAGAGGCTACTTTTCCATTAAACACGACCGATTATTCCTCTACAACTATCGAGAAAATCCAATGACATATTACCAGAAACAGAGCGTCGAACGCCCCTAAAAGAGGTAACCAATGGCCCAGTCCAACCACCGTGTCGCCGCCTAAGGCTTGCTTGGTGGATTCCACTGCGCCAACTAAAACCGGCAGGATCACCGGGAAGAACAAAACCGGCAGCAATATTTCCCGGGACCGTGTCTGGACCGAGATCGCCGAAAAAAGTGTGCCCACTACGGAGAAGCCCAGGGTCGCCAGCACGATGGTCAAGATAAGTGTGAAAGACGCTGGAGAAAAATTTAGAAGACCGGCGAATATGGGTAGCAGTACCGCCTCCACCAAGAGCATAAATATAAAACTGGCGGCAGCCTTGCCAAAGAATATGGAGTCCCGGCTGATTGGGGAGAGCAGCAGACCGTCCAAGCCTCCTTCCTCTTTCTCCCGCACGAAGGCGCGGTTCATGGCCAGAACACCGGCGAAGGCAAAGGCGACCCAGAGAATGCCCGGAGTTACTTCCGTTACAAGTTCGGGCGTGGCATTGAGGGCGAAATTGAAAACCACAACTACGACGAGACCGAAGACCAACAGCGAGACCACCAAGTCCCTTGACCGTAGTTCTATTAAAATGTCTTTCCAGAGAAGCACCCCAATTGGTCGAAGAAATTCGTTCATCGGCTGGGTTCCAGGGCCGACGCCACCAACTCCCGAACTTGGGCGCCATCCATGTATTCGTCGGCAGCCGGGAAACGGATTCTCCCGCCGGACAATACTGCGGCCCGGCGAGCCCACGACAGGCCCAAATCCAGATCGTGAGTGGTCATGATCACGCTCAGGCCGGCGTCAGTCCACTCCTCCAACAGCGACCGTAGTACAGCGATGGATTCCCGGTCCAAGCCGGCCTCCGGTTCATCTAGGATGAGGATTTGAGGGCGATGCAGGATTGCCCGGGCAATTGAAAGGCGTTTCTGCATGCCGTTGGAAAGGGTCCTGACTCGGCTATCGGCGCGGTTGGATAATCCCAGCTGCAATAGCGCCTCCTCGGCTCTATTGCGCGGGTCCTCCAAGCCGTAAAGACGTCCATAATGGACCAGGTTTTCCCGGCAAGAAAGGTCCTCGTAGAGGAAAGTTTGATGCGCCACTACGCCAACCCGGCGGCGGATGGTTTGGGCGTTTTTGCTAAGTCCGAATCCCGCCACTTGTATAGAGCCTGCGTCGGGCTTGGCCTGGGTGGAAAGAATCCGCAGAAGTGTTGTTTTGCCAACCCCGTTGGCCCCAAAAAGGGCCACCAACTCGCCCCATCCTACGGTCAAATCCAAGTTCCATAGGACGGGCCATTCGCCGAAACTCTTTTCCAGTCCGCGGACGACAATGGCCTCACCGGATGTGGGTGCTGGGGCAGAGGCGCCTAAATTGGAAGACGGGGCTACCATGTGAAACTTCGTCGGCACAGCGCCTTATCGCAAGGTATCAGGCGACGGCGGCTAATGCAGCACAACATGGCAACATGGTACAAGGGTTAAGTAGAGCCAGCAAGCTTGGGTGGCCCAACGCCGTTGAACTTTGAGGCAGTCAGTGGGCGCCGGCCACTTGTCGGTTAATTACTGTCCCGGATGCAGCTTAATACCCCGGGACCCATGTTCGACTTCGTATAACCTATCCGGATTGTTCCGGCTCGACTATTAGTTCTCGCCACTCCTTCCATAGCCCACTGCTGGACTCCGGTGGCATGCAACCCGAATACTCACGTCTCCGGGAAAGGCATTTAGTGACCATGCACCGCTGGCAATCCGGGCTTCTTCCGCATACCAATTGGCTATGAATCCTCAGCAATTCGTGGATGTCGATCATGGCTATATTCTGGCAATCCATCCATGCCCTGTGCCGGATGAAGATGGTTTTGAGATTGTCACGAATACTCGACGAGTTCCAGCTTTTCGACATGTCTGGTAATCCCATCAGGCGCTGGTACATCCGACATCCATTCCCGTCCATAGGCAGTGCTTCCTTGCCCCATCCATAGGCCAACACACAGTCGGCGATTTTCTCGCCCACACCCACGACTTGAAGTAGGCTTGCTTTGTCTGGCGGTAATTTGCCTCCCCACTCTTCAAGTTTTTCGGACAACGATTCGACAAAGGGCAATTGTCCCTTTCTCACTATGGATTGGAGCAGCGTTTCCCTACCCGATCGGTGCTCCAACAGGGATGAAGCATTCGGGAAGTGGTGGAAAAACCGCCTGCAGGTCTCCACAAGGAAGTTGTCCTTCGTGCGGGCGCTTAGCCCGAAGAGGACCATCACACGGTAGGGACTCCGTCGGTGGCCTACCTGCGCCCAGAGCTGGGATTCCCAGACGAAATCCCGATAGTGGGTCTTAAGTTCCGTCAGCGTCTGCAAGACCGCCAACTCAGTTGCGGCGTCATAAGGGAGGGTACTATTTGGCATCTCGCATCCCTACGGGCGCCAACAATTGCGTGGCCCAGCGCCTGGCGAAGTGTACTGGACGTGGAAATCGCCGTCAACGGAGCTTAGTGCTCAGCTTTCCAGTCTCAGCAAGCTCTCCGTTACCACAAAGCATTTTAATCCCCCCTTTTGTAAAGGGGGGTTGGGGGATTTCCGTCACACCTTCTCAGCTTTTTGACTGGGCTTCACAGTGAATGTAAGATTCGCTTGCCGGTTTGTCGAACCCAGTAATTCCATATTCTAAACCGGCTTCATATCTCTAGGAGAAAAATCAATGAAAGCGGTGTATATCGAGCAACACGGCGGCCCGCAAGCGTTGACCTACGGTGACAGGCCGGACCCGGAAGTCACTCCAGGAGAAGTGCTGCTGCGGGTGCGGGCCAGCGCCTTGAACCACCTGGACCTTAACCTCAGGGAAGGCCGGAGCTACCGGGGCACGCTGCCCCGGATCATGGGTTGCGACATCGCTGGCGAAATCGCCGCCATTAGCCCTGACGCAAAAACGGACCTTCAAGTGGGAGACCGGGTGATTTTGAACAACCGGGTCACTTGCGGAGTGTGCTATGCCTGTCGGATGGGCTGGGACCAAAATTGCGCCAGCACCAAGCGCTTGGGCGTGGACTTGGACGGCGGCCATGCCGAATTCCTAACCGCACCGGCCGTCAACGCCCACAAGATTCCCGACGCCATGCCCATGACTGAGGCGGCGGCATTGCCCATTGCCCTTCATACCGCATGGCACTGCCTGGTCACACAAGCCCAAATTCGCCCTTGGGACGATGTGCTAATCCAGGCAGCGGGCAGCGGGGTGGGTAGCATGGGAATCCAAATCGCCAAGATGATGGCAGCGCGGGTAATCACTACGGCGGGCAGCCAATGGAAGCTGGACAAGGCCCAGGAGTTGGGCGCTGACGAATTAATTAACTACCGGGAGACCCCTGAATTCTCCCAGCGGGTCAAGGAACTGACCGACGGCAAGGGCGTGGATTTGATCTTCGACTGCGTAGGCGCCGATGTCTGGGAGCAAAACCTAAATAGCTTGAAAGCGGGTGGCAGATTGGTCATCACCGGTGTAACCTCCGGCGCCCGGGCCGAGGTGGACCTGTCCCTGCTGCAATCCAAACCCCTGCATCTAATGGGCAGCGGTGGCCGCTCCAATCGGACCTTCGCCGATATGATGAAAGTGGTGAACCACGGCTCACTGCACGGAATCGTCGGGAAGGTTTTCCCGCTTGACGGCGTTGCCGAGGCCCACCAAGCCATGGACGACCGGGATTTCTTCGGCAAGCTGGTTATAGAGAGCTAATTCACTGAATGCGGATAACGATTTAGACTATTGCATCAAGGAGAGGAAAATGAAAATCGCACGGTACTTGGCCCACGGGCAAATCAGCTACGGAATGGTGGACGGCGACGGGGTAAAAGAGTTGAGCGCCAGTCCCTACGAGGACTATCAAGTCACCGACCACGCCCATCCTTTGGACCATGTAAAATTGTTGCCGCCCAGCGAGCCGACCAAGATTCTGGCCATCGGCCTCAATTACTCCAGCCACCTTCACGACCGGCAACCACCGGCGGAGCCCATGGTTTTCTACAAGACACCTACTTCCCTCATAGCCTCCGGCGAAACTATCATACGGCCAAAGGGCACCGCCAAGCTGGACGCCGAGGGCGAGCTGGTGATTATCATCAAAGACCGGTGCCGCAACGTTTCCAAAGCCGATGCCATGAACCATGTTTTGGGCTATACCTGCGGCAACGACGTTAGCGCCCGGGATTGGCAGCAAGACGATCGTAACTGGTGGCGAGCCAAGTCTGCGGACACCTTCTCGCCAGCCGGTCCTTATATGGAAACGGATCTTGATCCCCACAACGTGCGGTTAATTTGCAGGATTAATGGCAAAGACGTGCAGAACGAAAGCACGACCTACCTGATCTTTGATATACCCACCATCATTGAGTTTGCGTCCAAGTACGTGACTTTGGAGCCGGGGGACATGATTTACACGGGCACTCCCGGTGAACCGGGTGAGATGAAAGACGGGGACGTTTGCGAGGTGGAGATTGAAGGTATTGGCACGCTGAGCAACCCCATCAAGCTGGAGGGTTAGCACCCGTCTCCTTAACCACCAGCTATCACCCCGAGAGAAGCGAGGGGTCTCAGAGCTGTGTTGAGTCTACTCCTGAGATTCCTCGTCGCTTCGCTCTTCGGAATGACATTGCGGGGTGAGTGACTCGCCAATACACCCAATCCTCTTGTCTGTTACTCCGAGCAAAGCAAGGAGTCTCAGGGGCTATGATGGGCTTACTCCTGAGATTTCCCGACCCTATCGAGGACTCGCCCCGATGTGATCGGGGGAGCCTCGTCGCTTCGCTCCTTGGAATGACATTGAGGGGTGAGTGATTGGTTAAGGCACCCCAATTTCTTCAATGTCACTCCGAGTGGAGCGAGGAGTCTCAGGGCTACGCTGAACCCACGCCCTCAGTGCCTCACCGCTCGTTGGAATGGCATTCTGGGTAACACTGCTGCCCTAAGCCAGTTCCTTCCGCCGCAGCAGATAAGCGTCCGAATCCATGATATCGGGAATTTGGGGCGGCAGGTTGGCGAAATCGTCCAAAAACGAGGAGAATACACGACCGCTCAAATTCCCAGACTCGTCGCTGGCCAGGAAAACGGCCAATTCGGCCGCCTTTTCAATGGAAGCTCCGCCGCCGCTGGTCACTCTTTGGCCCAGCTCATAGATTTCGGTGGCCCCGGCCTCCTTCGCCGAATCCCGCATCTCTTCCCACATTCTCGTGTTTATCGAGCCTGGTCCGAAGGCATTCACTTGTATGTTAGTGCCTGCCAGCTCCAAAGCAAGGGCTTCGGTCAGGCGCACCACGGCGGCTTTGCTGGAGCAGTAAGCGGACATTTGCGCCCAAGCGGACATACCGCCCGCTCCCGATAGGTTGATGATCTTGCCACTGTCCTGACCCAACATCGCTGGAAGGACCTCCCGGCAGCAAAGGTATGTGCCGATCAGGTTAACCTGTACCGTTTGTATCCAAGAAGCAACGTCGCTGTCCTGGAGAGCTCCCACGGGACTGTTGGCGCCAGCGTTGTTCACCAGGACGTCTATGCGGGAAAACCGGTCCAGGGCAACCCTGGCCATATCCTTAACCTGGACATGGTCGGTAACATCAGTAGGGATGAGACATACGGTTGCTCCCAAAGCCTGGGCCTGGGTGGCGGTTTCCTCTAATTCCTCACGGCTGCGCGCTGCCAGAGCAAGCCTAGCGCCCTCTTGAGCATAGGCCAAAGCGATCGCTCTGCCGATACCCCGTCCTGCTCCGGTTATGATGGCGACGCGATTCTCCAGGCGCATGAATTGTCTCCTTTAAAAATAATGTTTAGCAGGATCTAACGTGACCTAGAGTGCCGAGGAAATCCCCCACAACCCCCCTTTACGAAAGGGGGGCTTATCGCGCTCTTGCCCATTTTGAGGGAGTTCGTCCATCGTCTAAATGGCGTTTTATCGCTTATTGATTGTAAACTGACAAGACAAGTCCCCCTTTGTAAAGGGGGATTTAGGGGGATTTCGCTGCGCCTCCTCACTTGTTTTAACTATGACGAGATGTTCCTCGCCATTCTATCCTCGGGGCCAGGGATATACCAAATTACCTTGGGCTTGCTCGGGAGGCCACAGCGCCACTTTCTTGCCATCTTGCCATTGCACTAGAAGAGTGGAGCGACCGACCTGCTTTCCCGTATCCGGATCAATCTTAAAACGGCCGTAGAACGTGGAAATATCCAGATCCGACGCTGCCTTCCGCAACTCTGCATCTTCCAAGCTGCCAGCCTGCTCGAGGCACGCCTGAGCCACCAATCCGGCGGCATAGGCTTGCACCATAGGGTAATCCACTATTCCAGTACTTTGGCGGCGCAACGAAGCCATCACAGAGTCAGCCGTCTGCCCGTAGTCATTTGGGTAGTTCGCTTCCGGTTCCCATTGGCTGGGGCCGGTGAATCCCTGAACGTGTTCGCCAAGAGCATCACGGAACTGCTGAATAGGCGCTGCCACCACTGCCACCGCCTTAATTTCAATGGGATGGGACACAAGCTGCTTGGCCAACTGTATATCGTTGGCGATCCGCCCTACAGCTACCAAAACGTCCAGCCGCTCGTCGCGCACTTCTTCCAATATTTCGTTGAAATCCTTCAGCTCTGCTGGAAACTCTCGCAAGTATTGCACTCGAAAGCCCAGCCCTTTGGCCTGCTCGCTCACCGTCTCGCTCACTGACTTGGGGAAGCCGCCTGGAAATGCGCGGATGATGCCGATCTTGGAAGCTGAAGAGTCAGCTTGGCGGACCAATGGGAGCAGTCCAGCTAGGTAGCCGCTGGCGGGGGTCAAGACTCCGACGATCCACCTGAAGCCTTGCTGGTAAATGTTGTCGGCCGCCCCTCCCTGGTTCCAAAACACCCGTTGATATTCCTCTGCCACACCGGCCGCCGCCAAAGAAAGCACGCTGGAATAAGGTCCAAAGAGGAGGTCGACGCAATCCTGCTCGATCAAACGGGAAGTTGCTTGGCGGGTACAGTCGGGTTTGCTCTGGTCATCGTAGTGGATAACGGCGACCGGCCAACGTTTTCCAGGCCCATCGACGATTAACCCGCCGGAGCGGTTGGCGTCCTCGGCCCAGGCTTGCAGCCCAACTAAAGCCTGCTTCCCCTGAACGCTGAACTGTCCTGTCAGGGATGCAGGAATGCCCGCTTTAATTGTCCGGGCTGTGGGCATAAAACTGACTTACGTTGACTTCAAGTTGGGAAATTTGGTGAAGGCTAATACCGGGGCCGAAAAATCCCGAAGGAACTTGTGTAGCCGTGGAGGAAAGTGGTCCCGCTGACCGGCCCGATTTCCCCATTACAGAAAAAGCCGCCCAAAGGTACTTGGCCTAACTTCTCATGGAAGATATCAGTGTCGTGATTGGGCCGGCCGTAGAGGTATTGTCCCCGGCCCAGGCAGGAAAACAAGAGGGCGCCCTGGACCTGATTCTCCCGGTTGTCCGTGGCGAAGCGCTCCAAAACCGCAGTCAGGTCCTCGGCAGACGTGTCTGCGTCCCGCAGGTGGAACTGGACCATCTGGCCCTCTTTTAAGGTTTCTCCGATGGCTAATGTCCCGGTTCTGGCATCCATGCCAACGACGTTTCGGATCAAGAAATCACCTTGCTTGGGTGATTCCAGAAACTCATCCATTACCACGCCCAAGAAAAGGGAATTTTGCATCAACGCCTGGTCTCGTTCGTTCATTGTTTGGAATAACTCTTTCAGAACTACCAAAGGAGCCTGTCCGTCAAGCCCCAATAGCAGGTTTTGCCGGCTCTCCGTAATATGCATAGTTTGGCCAATGGGACGGCACCCTTGCGCCACCACGGTGTCCACGGTGATGTTTCCATGCAGGGCTAGACCGATTGCCCCTGAATTGTGCGTCTGATCTCCCAAGAACAGGGCATTGCCTCCCTGAGAACTGGCCCCGCTGGCTAAGCCGCCAATTTTGGCCGACTGGGAATAGGCAAAGTCCAGACCCATCAACAGGTTCTGAACCGGAAAGGAAAATGGGTCGGCCAGTACCACGAACTGGGGCTCTTGGCTGCTGGGTACTCCCAGCAACTCCTCCCAAGAATTCGGCCCGGCGTCCAGATCAGGAAGGCTGTCACCGCTCAGGTGAAATGGGACGATTTCAACCCCTGGAAGACTAGCGCCAGTGATGGATATTCCGGGGCGTTGCTCCACTTCCACGCCGTCTCCGATTATCCCGCCGCCGGAGCAACCAAATATCTTGACAGGTCCCAGTCCCTGGCCAATTAGCTCGACTACTTGGTCATACTCCGATTCAAAATGCGGAGAAACGAATACGACGGCCAGATCCGGCTGGGTATCTCCCAAGCTGGATTTCAGACCGGTGATGCACTCGTCAATGGCTGGTGCCAGGTTCGGAAGCTCGGAAACCGAGGACGCCCATTTCATGTCGCCTACCTCTCGTCTGGTATCGCTCGCAACGTGACGCCACATACGCGGGTTGGGAAACTGCTACCCAGTATACCAAACCTGAAACACTAATCGAGGGCTATTAGCAAATCTGGAGACTTAATTAGCGCCAAAGCCAGTTCGGCGGCGTCGCCCAAGAGTCCGGGTCTAACGAATTCCAACCTGTCGGAGGATGTGTGTATCCGCGAGAAATCCGGAGCGTAAAACATCAAAACAGGTATGCCTACTCGAGAGAAGTTAATGTGGTCGCTGCCGCCGCCCTGAAGCCCGCCGCCAGCCCGCACACTTATTCCCACCTTATCCGCCTGCTCTAGGGCCAAGTTGATCAGTTCAACGTCTCCAAGGACGCCTGCTTGACGTCCCGACCCCAAGGCGTCGAAGTTAAACATGGCGATGATGCCTTGTTGTTCCTCATCACTCAATGACTCGACGTAATGCTGACTACCCAAGAGGCCCAGTTCCTCCGAACCGAATGCAATGAACCGCACCGTAAACGGCAGTGTATCTTGGGCTAATTCTTGGGCCAGGGCGAGAACAACTGCCGTGCCGGAGGAATTGTCGTTGGCGCCCGCGACGTTGGGCACGGTATCGTAATGCCCTCCCAAAACCACAGACTTGTTTCCTGTAGCGCTACCTGAGCCCGGCTTCGTCGCTACAACGTTGTGGGACGTTTCGACAGTCGCTTTGACCGAGACGCTGGCCGTTACCGCGCCAGATTCCAACAACGCCTCGATTCTTTCACCGTCTCCTTGAGATATGGCCAGGGCAGGGATGGCTGCCGAACGGGGCATCACGCCCTGGAAATTGTCCGGGATATTGTTGTATATCACTGCGGCAATGGCGCCAGCTGCGGCTGCCCGGTCCACCTTTTCCTGAAACGGAATGAGACCTCGCTGGATCAAGGCAACCTTTCCGGTTAGACCTTCCAGAGGAAAATCCCCCTCTCTGGCCAAACCGATGGCGACCAAACCGCCCGAGGCCTCTCCTTCCGGTGAAGATATCAACGGAATCACGGCCAGGCTCTGTGGTTCAAGGCCATCAATAGTGAGGGATGATAGCTCGGGGGACAGGTTGGTTATCGTGAAAGGCTGCAGCTCCACCGAGTACCCAAGGCCTTCTAGTTGGGATGCCAGGTATTCAGCGGCAGCCAATTCTTGCTCGGTCGCGCTCTCTCTGGGCCCCAACTCCTCCACCAAGAACTTGAGGTAGCCAAATGCCGTCTCCGCTAATGGGCTGAGAGGCGCCGGGGTAGCAGTGGGTCCGGGTTCGGTTGTCCGTGGTGGAAGCGTCGCTTCGGCGGTAGCCGTAGGCAGGATCGGCGTAGGGGACGGAGGCGGTGCTGTGGGACTCACTGTCGGGATTGGTATCGCCGTGGCGGGGACCGGGGTAGGGGTTGAGCCGGAGCAAGCTGCCACAAATAATACGATGGTCGATATTAAGAGCGCCGAAGCCCGCCGGCGGCTAATAAACGTTGAACACAATCTAAAGATGCTCACCTCTTTTTTACGTGCGACACTCTGCGGGTGGATGTAGCAGTCTCGATCGGCTGCCTGACCCTAGGCGGCTCGAGCCGAGTATATCACCGGTCACAGCCAGCTGATATCACAAACGCGCTGACATGACAGCGCGGCGCATCGTTAGCGGCCCATCGTTAGTTGAATGCTGGACAGGCCAGGGAACCCTAGTTATATTGATGCGCAATCGAATGAGTTGGATGCAAATAGGTGCGGGAAATGAATATTGACGAAGAACGGGTCCGGCAACTGGCCGAATTGGCCGGGATTAGCGTGGCTGATGAGGACCTATCGGAAGTGGCGAACCGGTTTGCCAGCCTAATGGGCGAGTTGGAACGGCTCAAGGAGTTGGACCTTTCCGATGTGCAACCCGTGGTGATTTTCCCCGAAGAACCGTAGGCGTCCCGGAGCACTTAATCCACCATGTGATTCCCACGCGCCAGAAACCCTATCAGAGAGGTAATGATTTGGCCGCCGAAAATATAGTCATGATGTCAGCGATGGATACCGCTTCAGCCATCAAGGCCAAGGAATTTTCGCCTCTGGAAGCAGTGCGGGCTTACTTGGACCGAATCGAACGGCTTGACTCGCAGCTGTCCGCCTACATTACCGTCTGCCACGAAGAGGCGCTGGTCGCCGCCGAGCAAGCGTTACAAGCCTTGGCCAGAGGCGACCAACTTGGGCCGTTATTCGGCGTCCCGATAGCAATAAAAGACCAGTTTTGGACCGCCGGAATCCTCACCACCAACGGGTCTAGGGTGTACCAGGATTTTGTGCCCGATGAAGATTCCACCGTTGTCTCCAGGCTCAAGCAGGCTGGAGGCATACTCTTGGGGAAGCTGAATCTGAGCGAGTTGGCCATGGGAGGAACCCAAGACCCGCCATGGGGCATTCCGGGGAACCCTTGGGACCTGGAACGGACCCCCGGGGAGTCCAGCAGCGGGTCGGGCGTGGCCTTGGCCGCCCATCTGTGCGCCGCCTCGATTGGGGAAGACACCGGCGGTTCGGGGCGCGGCCCAGCGGCATACTGCGGCGTGGTGGGGATGCGGCCAACGTTCACCAGGGTCAGCCGCTACGGTATGACTCCCATGTGCTGGTTCATGGACGCAGCCGCACCCATGACCAAGACAGTGCAAGATTGCGCCCTGATGCTGGGGGCAATTGCTGGCTACGACCCGAAGGACCCATTTACCAGCAGGAAACCCGTGCCCGATTACACTTCTGGCCTGGACCGGGGCGTAAATGGCTTGCGGGTGGGCTTGATTAAAGAGCTGCACGAAAGCGGAGATATGCACCCCGAGGTAAAACAAGCGATGGAACAGTCGCTGGAGATTTTCCAGGAGCAAGGCGCCGTAATCCAGGAAGTGTCGATACCTTTGATCCCATTTGCCGGGGCGATTTTCGTGGGAATCGCCGACACCGAGGGGGCTGGCGCTCGTGATGAGATACTGCGCGAGCAACCGGAGAACCTGGACCGGGCCAGCAGGACTCGGCTGCAGTCGGCGGCCTTGGTCCCCGCCAAAGTCTATAATCGGGCGGCCAAAGCCAGGGTTCTACTCAGGCGGCAATTTATGGAGGCGCTGAACCAAGTGGATATCATGGTTTCTCCCACCTCGCCCTATCCGGCGCCCAAACATGTAGACTTGACGGCGGTGTTTCAGACCGCTGAAGACGTGCGCTCCCGGTTTTTCTTCCGCCGCTCCTACACCGGCTGCTACGCCCTAACGGCTTTACCGGCGATTTCCATACCCGGTGGGTTTACCTCGGATAACCTGCCCATCGGCCTACAATTGGGTGCCAGGCCATTCGCGGAGGACACACTCTTCCGGGCTGCCTACGCCTTCGAGCAAGCAACAGCCTGGCATTCCAGGGTCGCTCCCTTTGATGTCCAGTAGCCCTGTGCTATTCTGACGCCGTGGAAGATATTTTTGACACTGTGCTGGTACGTGCGGCAGGCATCTCGGCGGGCCATCCCCTTGCCGGTGTTCTTTCTGGGCGAAGCAACATCATCGAGCTTACAGAGAAGTCCCACGCCGCCGCCCTCAAACCGGAGCCGTCGGGTGGGCTCACCCATTCTCAACGGGCCGCTTTAGCCTGCCGCATGGCACGGTTGAACCAAGAAGTTGAGCTGGCTTACCACTACGAAAGCATGGTTGAAACGGTGGATGTATCCATCGCCGACCCCAGATTTGACGGCGCTGATAATCCCCGGCTCAAGACTATTATTCGGCACACCGACCTGGTCACCCGCAGTCCGAAAGACGCCGGCGAAGACGATATTAGGGCGCTAGAATCGGCCGGAATCCCTGTTGAGGATATCGTCCGGCTCTCTGAGCTTATCGCCTTTGTAAACTACCAAGTCAGGGTAGCCGCCGGTCTTCGGCTGATGGCTGCCGTCTCATGAGCGAGCCGATAAAAGAATTTACAACGGCTATACCCTTCTGGAGTCCCCGGGTTACCCCAGTGGAATTGGACCAAGCGTCCGAAGAACAACTGGACGCCATGAAGGTCACGCCTTCCGACACCGGTGTTTCCGAGTACGTTTTGGTGCTGGCCCACGACCCAAAAACCCTGAAAGAGAGGACTCCCCTTTTTAATGGCATCATGTACAGCAGAGGCGGATTATCCCGGCCGGAGACGGAACTGGGCGCCGTGGCCGCCTCAGTGGTCAACCGGTGCATCTACTGTGCAGCGGTCCACGCCAGCCGGTACAACGAACTCACCGACGACGAATCCGTTATGGAGGCCGTCTTCAGCAGAGGCGCAGACGCCGAGCTGGACCCTCGTCAATCGGCCATCCTAAATTTCGCCACCAAGCTTTCCAAATGCCCGTCAGAGGCGGACAAGGCCGACATGAACCTGCTCAAGGAAAACGGGCTGGAGATGGACGAAATTTTGGACTTGGTCCTATCAACGTCCCTGTTCGGCTGGGCCAACCGGCTTATGCACGTCTTGGGCGACCCGCTACCGCGGGAGGCATGACCTGGGTCCTAGGCCGAAGCGAAGTTGGTGTGAACCTGAATCTAGCTCTCCATTCGGTTTTTGTTTTGGAGGTTGACCAATATGCCGACAGTTTCGGCGGGTTCAAATCTGGATTTGTACTACTATGAGGACGATTTCAGCGACCCCTGGCGGTCTGAGCCGACCATACTGCTACAGCACGGTTTCTCCCGCAACGGCCACTTCTGGTACAACTGGGTTCCCTTACTATCCAGGGAGTTCCGGGTCATCAGGCCGGACATGAGGGGCATGGGTCGCTCGGAAATGGCCGAAGACGCCTATGAAGCCTCGCTGGATGTGTTCGTGGAAGACATTTTGCGGGTAATGGATGACGCAGGAGTGGAGCAGGTGGTCTACGTGGGTGAGTCTTTCGGCGGAATAATCGGGTTGAAATTCGCCCACAGCCATCCAGAACGCGTTAAGGCCTTGGTCTTGTGCAACACCCCTTGCCGCCTACCAAAACGGGACCTGCAGGACCAGTTCAGTGCTGGCGACGACTGGGACGCTACCATGCAACAAGGAATAGGGGCTTGGTCCACCTCAACCATCGGCATGCGGCTAGACACCAGGGTTGCGCCCCAAGGTCTGGTGGACTGGTACATCTCAGAAATGGACCGGATACCATCGTCCGTCGGACGGAAACTGCAAAATTACCTGGACACCCTGGATTTCAGTCCACAATTGAAACAGGTCAAGACGCCAACCCTGTTGCTGGTGGGCGAAGAATCACCGACATCGACCTTGGAGCAACAGCAGTTCATGGCCGGAGAGTTGCCGGATTGCCGTCTGGAGGTGTATCCCGGCTTGGGCCACGGCGTCAACGTGCTTCACCCCGAGTGGTGCGTCCAGCATGTTCGGGAGTTTCTGGGATTGCAGGCTCATTCATGTTCCTAGCAGATGATTTTAAAACCGCCATTTCGACAACCCGTGAGGAGAGAGACATGACAAGCGACAAGATACGGCTTGGAATAGTAGGGGCCAACCCCAAATACGGCTGGAGCATGAGGGCTCACTTGCCAGCGCTGTTGGCACTGCCCGAGTACGAGTTGAGCGCCGTGTGCACTTCCAGCCCAGAAACGGCGGCCGAGTCGGCCAAGGCCTACGGCGCCAAATCGGCTTTCCACGATTATCACGAGATGGTGGCTTCACCGGAGGTCGACTTGGTATCGATTTCGGTCCGCGTGCCGTTACACCACGATATGGTCATGGCTGCACTGGCGGCGGGAAAGCATGTTTTCTGCGAGTGGCCATTGGGGGCCAACTTGGCGGAAGCCCAGGAAATGGACGCTTTGGCCCGCTCAAAAGGCGTGACCAACATGGTCGGCTTACAAGCGCGAGGCGCCCCGGCCATCCTGCACCTGAAAGACCTGATAAGCCAAGGCTACGTGGGTGAGGTTTTGGCTTGCAACATGAGCATGTTCCTGCCAGGTGTTTTGCAGAGAGGTAAAACCATGCCCTGGATGGCCGACCGGGAAAAGGGCGGCAACACCCTGACCATCGGCACCGGCCATGCGATAGACGCTTTTTGTTTCTGCGCGGGAGAGTTCCGAGAGATTTCGGCCAAGGTAGCAACCCAGGTGCCCGAGTGGGAAACGTCGGAGCCCGGCGAGACGGTGCCGGTGAACGCCGCGGACAACGTTTTGATTAATGGGACCCTGGTTGGAGGGGCGGTGGCTTCGGTCCATGTGGCCACAATCCCCTGGCATGGCACCGGCTGGAGGATGGAGGTCTATGGCCGGGAAGGCACGCTGACGGCCTCTTCCCAGGAGATGATCCAGTATGGAAACATTTCGATAAGCGGCGCCCACGGAGGCGAGACTCAACTGGCGGAACTGTCAATACCTGAGGCCCTGACTCATGTGCCGGGCGAAGTTCCTATGGGCGCGCCGTTTAATGTGGGTCAAATCTACCGGAGCCTAGGCCAGGCTATCAATTCCGGTGGAAAAGCAACGCCTGATTTCGGCTTGGCCGTAGAGCGGCATAGGCTGCTGGCGGCCATGGAACAGTCTTCAAATGCGGGCGGGAAGAGCGTAACGGTGTAAGCGCTACCGCAATAGAGTGTTAGTTTTCTTTGTTCAAGTTGGCCAGGAATTCTTGATTGTTGGCCGACTTGGCCAGGCGTTCCAGCACGCGCTCCGTGGCATTGGCCGAACCGTCGTTGGAGATTAGCGTAATCATCCGGCGCAGTAACCAGATTTGCTTTAGGGTTTCTTCATCGAATAGAAGTTCCTCACGGCGAGTCCCGCTACGAACTATGTCTATAGCCGGGAAGTAGCGCCTTTCCGCCAGCTTCCGGTCCAAATGCAACTCCATGTTACCGGTGCCTTTGAACTCCTCATAGATGACTTCGTCCATCCGGCTGCCGGTGTCTACTAAGCAAGTTGCGATGATGGTCAGGCTGCCGCCGCCTTCGATGTTGCGGGCGGCGCCGAAGAACTTCTTGGGCGGGTAAAGGGCCACTGGGTCGATTCCGCCGGATAGAGTTCGGCCGCTGCTGGGGACTGCCAAGTTATAAGCTCGGGTCAGGCGGGTTATGCTATCCAACAGGATAATCACGTCACTGCCGGTCTCCACCAGTCGCTTGGCCCGCTCCATGCACAACTCGGCCATGCGGCATTGTTCTTCCACGGATTCGTCGAAGGTCGAGGCGAAAACTTCCCCGTCCACAGACCGGCGCATGTCAGTGACCTCTTCCGGTCGCTCCCCGATTAGCGCAACCATGAGCTGGGCGCCGGAACAGTTCGTAACCACGCCGTTGGCTATCTGCTTCAGCATTGTGGTCTTTCCCGCTTTGGGCGGTGAGACAATTAAGCCTCGCTGACCCAAGCCAATGGGGGCAAACAGATCCACCATTCGAGTTGCAAGTTCGTTGCCGTCGGTTTCAAGCACAATCTGCTGTTCGGGGAAAATGGGTACCATGTGCTCAAACAAAGTTCGATACCGGCTGTTGTTTTGTTCGGGTTCAAGCTCGTTGATCTTTTCGACCCGCACCAACCCGAAGTAACGTTCCCCTTCCTTTGGAGGCCGGACCTGACCGGACACCGTGTCACCGGTGCGCAGGCCAAAACGCCGGATTTGCGACTGGGAAATGTATACGTCGCCGGTGGTTATTTCCGGAGATATCTGGCGGAGAAAGCCGTAGCCCTCATCCATAGTCTCCAGAACGCCGGAGGCTATCAGCGCCTGAGCGGCTGAGGCCATTTGGAATATCTTGCTTAGTATCTCTTCCCGGCGCATGTTGGTCAGGGTCGGCCCATCGCTGAGGCCGGCGTCCTGCGCCAAGACAAGGAGCTCCTCCTTGGACTTGGCCCCCATCACCGCAACGTCAATATATTCCTGTGTAGTCGCCATGTTCACCTCTAGTATTCAGTCCTAAGCAAGCCCGGTTACGTACTTTAATTTGAGGCTCGCATCCTATATCCGCAGCCTTCCGGGCTGAGACCCCACCAAAACGCATTTGGGGTCAATTGTTCCCTGCTTTGTTCCAATCTTCCATAAATTTGGCCATCCCGGCATCGGTCAGCGGATGCTGGACCATTTGCAGCAATACCTTATAGGGCACCGTAGCGATATGAGCTCCGGCCTTGGCTGCCATCAAGCAGTGAAGGCTGTGTCGAATCGACGCCGCCAGCACCTGAGTCTTAATGTCGTGTATCTTGTAGATATCCACTATCTCGGACACCAAGTCCATGCCTTCTTGGCCAATGTCGTCCAAGCGGCCAATGAAAGGGCTAACCGCCGTGGAGCCCGCTTGAGCACCCAATAATGCCTGGCTAGCGGAGAAGCATAATGTCTGGTTTATTTTTATGCCCTCTGAAGCCAGGGTGGAAATGGCCTCGAATCCTTCCAATGTGCTGGGTATTTTCACCCAGGGGTTGGGTATCCAAGTGGCGATGTCTCTGCCCTCGGCTACCATGCCCGCAGCGTCCAGGCTGGTCACCTCCACCGATATTGGGCCATCAACTATGTCGGAGATCTCCCGCACGGCAGTTTTGTAGCCCTCCGCGTCACCGATGCCCTGGGAAGCCGCCAACGAGGGATTGGTCGTAACACCGCTGATAACGCCCATCCTGGCGCCGTCACGAATCTCCTGTATATTCGCCGTGTCCAAAAATAGCTTCACGTCCTCACCTTTATCT
Source organism: SAR202 cluster bacterium Io17-Chloro-G4 (assembly GCA_002816455.1). Taxonomy (GTDB): domain Bacteria; phylum Chloroflexota; class Dehalococcoidia; order Lucifugimonadales; family UBA3495; genus UBA1141. The sequence goes on from MUCR01000067.1 coordinate 22,381, forward strand.
ACTTGAATACGAATTGCCGCTTTGGCTTATGTGTGAGCAGGCGGGCCCTTGAAGCCCGGTGTTTAATTCCAAACCGGGTGTTTGCTTCTTGCTGTTGATGTAGCTTCATGCTTTGAGTAGTACTGATTGCTGAAAATCGAGATATGGGAATTAGAGCGTGTCATGGAAAATGGAGACCGAAGCATTAATCAATTCGAGGATATTGGTCGAGCTTAATCCTTTACATGGTTTAAACACTGACTAAACACTCTCCAAGGGAAGTGGTCGTTGAGCGCCTTCCCGGAGAGTGTCCTTTGCGGTGCAGATAAATTTATCGAACAGTGGGTGAGGGCGGTCCGGTCTGGATTGAAACTCAGGGTGGAACTGAACACCCACCATAAAGGGATGGTCCCTTACTTCTCCCGTTTCCACCAAGTTGCCATCGGGAGAAACACCGCCGATAACCAGTCCCGAATTGATCAAAGCTTCCCGATACGCATTGTTGATTTCGAAGCGATGCCGGTGCCGTTCGTGGACCTTGGCGCTCTGATAGGCTGCCATAGTTGATGTGTTCTCTTGGGGGATGCAAGGGTATGAACCCAGGCGCATGGTTCCTCCTTTAGAGGTCACCGAGCGCTGGTCTTCCATAATGTGGATCACCGGATGTTCGGCATCGGGGTCAAGCTCCGAGGAGTTGGCGCCCTTTAAGCCCATAATGCTGCGGGCCCAGTCGATGATCATTACTTGCAGGCCGAGGCATAGTCCCAAGTAAGGCACATTGTGCTCTCTGGCGTAGCGGACAGTATCCACCATTCCCTCAACGCCCCGGGCCCCAAATCCGCCGGGCACCACAATACCGCAAGCCGAGGAGAGCAACACCTCTGGTCCTTCCCGTTCTATATCCTGGGAGTGAATCCATTGAATTTCAATATCTCGGTCGTGGGCTAAGCCAGCGTGGCGCAAAGCCTCTTTTACGGACAGGTATGAGTCGGGGTACTCGACATATTTGCCCACCAATGCAATAGTTACCGATTCTGTCGTCGAGCTCATCCGTTGCACCATGGCCGACCAATCGGCCATGTCCTTGGAATGCCCGTGTATACCCAAGGACTCAAGCATGATCTCGCCAAATCCCCATTCTTCGAGGATAAGGGGAATTTCGTAAACGTTATCCACCGTTTCCAAGGGTATTACAGCTTTTCCTGGCACGTCGCAAAACAATGAAATCTTTTCGCGGATTGATTCGGGCACCGGCAGGTCGCTCCGGCACAGGATGGCATCCGGCTGGATGCCGATGGCCCTGAGTTCTCTGACGCTGTGTTGTGTGGGTTTGGTCTTCAATTCTGTGGCCGCCGATATGTAGGGAAGCAGAGTCAGGTGCACGTAGAAAACGTTATCCCGCCCCACGTCGTTGCGCATTTGGCGGATCGCTTCAAGAAAGGGCAGGCCCTCAATATCGCCAACAGTCCCGCCCACTTCCACTACCACCACGTCCGCTTGGGACTCTTCGGATAAGGCAATTATTTGACTTTTAATTTCGTTGGTTACGTGGGGGACAGTTTGTATTGTGCCGCCCAGGAAATCGCCTTGTCGCTCCTTGGCAATCAGGTTGAGGTAGACTTGGCCGGCGGTAAGGTTAGAGGAACGGGTAAGTTCGATGTCGATGAATCTTTCGTAGTGGCCCAAATCCAGGTCGGTCTCCCCTCCGTCAATGGTGACGAACACTTCACCGTGCTGGTAGGGGGACATGGTTCCGGGGTCAACGTTGAGGTAGGGGTCCAACTTGAGAACAGTGACGGATAACCCTCGGCTTTTTAGGATGCGTCCGATCGAGGCGACGCTGATCCCTTTGCCGATTGAACTGACTACGCCCCCGGTAACAAAAATAAACTTTGTGGGCATGCGCCTACGCTAAAAAGTTTGGTCGAGGAGGCGTTTTGTAATAGCCAACGTTTAGGACTATCAACAAAACGGTTGGTGTGAACAGAAAAAGTGGAACAAAAACCTGAGGGGTTATAAACCGACGCATACAATTATAATAGCCTAAAATTAGAGGTGTCAAGTGCTTGTGTCCGCCTGTGGCAACTGACTCCTCATGTATCGCACAGAAGGGCGGAAAGTCAGCGAAGGCAAGAATAACGCTGGATTGAGGGGTCGGCGGGGTTAGGCTATACTGGCGGTAACCCCATAGAATACCAACAAAGAATATCAACAAAGATTATTAAAAATTAATAACTGCCTTGGGGGAGTGTTAACTGTAACAATGTCGATACAACAAGACACCGAGTTCGATCTCGGACCAGAATCGTCTTTCACGAAATTCCCCAAGCTCATCTCTTTGGGCGAAGAGCATTTTTATTTGGTCACCGGAAAAAAGGGCTACCTTCTTCTCGCAACGATATGCCCTCATCAGGGCGGCACGGTTTCCAATGAAGGCAAAGCGTTTATGTGCCGCGACCATGGTTGGCGGTTCGAGCACACCCAGGGAGAATGCGTCAATGGCCCCCGCGCCCGCATGTTCTCCTTCCCGGTTACCGTCCGGGACGGGCACTTGATAGCCGACTTCGCCTAAGCTATTCAAATACTCCGGCAATAGCGCAGTCGGCCAGCTCGTCGTCGAACATGCCCAAAATTTCTCGCAGCACGTAGGTCTGGTCAGCCCCAAACTCGGGCGCTCCCCGGATGACGCTACCGGGGGTCCTCGACAGCTTGTAAGGCGCCCCTTCAATTTTGCGGACTTCACCCTTTGCGTCGGGCACCTTGCGGAAAAACCCCCGCTCCTCCAAATGTTTGTCTTGGGCCAAGTCAGCCCCGGTCTGGACCACCCCAGCTGATATCCCGGCGGCTTGAAGCTTTGCCATGACTTCTTCCGGCGAGTTCTTTAATGCCCAAGACTCCACCAAAACATCCAACTCATCGACGTGACTTCGTCTGCCTGTGATGGAAGCGAACCTTGCGTCTGTGGCCCACTGCGGGTTGTCTATAACACCCACAAATTTTCTCCAATCTTCTTGGGTGAAAACCGTGATGGCAACCCACCGGTCATCCCCTTGGCAGCGGTAAACCCCGTGAGGAGCTCCACCGCCGTGTGGCAGCCGGTTGCCGTTTCTTCTTTGGAGATTAGGCGGTTGATTTTTGGCCGACTGGTCGGCTCTTATTTCCAGTACCAAGGTCTCAAGAAGAGTGGACAAAGCTTCCAACTGGGAAAGGTCGATCCACTGCCCCTGGCCTGTCCGGGAGCGGTGGATCAATGCCAGCAGGACCGCTTGGGCGCCAGCCATCCCGGCCACGGCGTCGCTGTAAGCGCTGGCTGGGCCGCTGGGGTCTGTGCCGGGGAAACCGGTCAAATAGGTGAAGCCGGAAAGGGCTTGTAGGGTCTGACCGTAGCTGACCCGGTCCTTCCACGGCCCGCTGCGTCCAAATCCAGACATGCTGAGCATGATTGCGTCGGGCTTGATTTGGCGGATGCTCGGGTAATCCATGCCCCAACTGGACATGACCCGTCCGCTGAAGTTCTCGGCCACCACATCGGACACAGACACCAATCGTTTGGCTATGTTTAAGGCCTCCGGCGATTTCATGTTTAGGGAGATGGAAAGCTTGCCAGCGTTCCAGTTTTGCCTTTGCCCGAACCCCCTGGCGGTTCTGGAGCCAGGTCCTCCCACCACGGCCAGGGCCTGGTTTGACTCGACTTTGATGACCTCGGCGCCTTGGTCGGCTAGGATGCGAGTTGCCGAGGGGCCGGCATGAATCCAGGTAAAGTCCAATACCCGGATGCCCTTCAACGCTAAACCGTCGAGATTTTGTTTAACTGCGCTCACAGGAGAACCACCTTTAGCCCGGCCTTATCAGTGAACGCATTTCTTAGATCGTCCCCGTCCCAGCCAAAGCCTCCAGGTCGCTGACAGTAAATCCCAGTTCCTCGCAGTAGACCTCCCGGTTGTGCTGGCCCGGGTCAGGGGCAGTGTGCCTTAGCTGCCAAGATGACTCGGAAAATTTATAGGGCGCTCCCGGATAAACCAGGGAGATTCCAGAGCCCTCTTCCTCTCGCTCTACAAAGAAACCCCGGTCCCACAGCTGGGGATTCTCCAGAATTTCACCTTCGGTGACCACGGGACCCCAAGGGTGATGGCGCGCCTGCCCCCAATCGGTTATTTCCTGGCGGGTGTGGGTCAGGGCCCATTCTTGGATCAACTCTTCGATGTGCCGGGAGTGTTCTCCCCGCAGGATGAACCGGTCATCGTACTGAGCGTTCATCAAGTCGCCAGCCATGCCGTCCTGGCGCATCCAGTCCCTCAGGTCATCCCAAGCTTGCTGGGTATTGGTGGTGATGCTCGCGTAGCCGTCTTTGCAGGCCCAGGTGGCGATGAACTGACCACCATGGCGGAAGCCGCAACGCACGGCCGGGACGCCGTCATAGTTGTAGGCGGTGTTGACGTGCTCGGTGGTGGCGGCCACCGCCTCCTGCATCGAGACGTCTATGTGCTGGCCCAGACCGGTGGCAAGGCGGTGGTAGAGAGCCAGCAATATGGCTATGTAGGCGCGGTTGGACGATGTGTGGTAGGCCTGTGAACCCCACAACCGGGTGGGTGGAGTATGCGGCCAACCGGTTACGTACAAGTAGCCGCCCATGGCTAAGCCCACTAAATCGGAAGCCTTAAAATCCTTGTGAGGACCAGTCAGTCCAAAGGGGGTTATCGCAGCGTAAATCAACCCGGGGTTTTCGGCTTCAAGGCTCTCATGTCCCAAGTCAAGGGACGCCATGAATCCCGGAGGGTAAGATTCCAGAAGCACGTCGGAAGCGCGGGCCAGGCGTTTGAGAATCGCCCCACCGTCGGAGGTGCGGATGTCCAACGTGATGCTGCGTTTGTTGGTGTTGAAATGAAGCCAGTGGAGGCTGGATTCAGTGCGCACTGGTTCTTGATCGAGAAAGGGCCCAACCCGCCGCAAAGGGTCCCCACCGGGAGGCTCGACCTTGATCACATCGGCGCCCATGTCGGCCATTAGCTTGCCGCAGTACACACCCATGGGACCGGAAAGGTCGAGGACTCGAAAGCCGCTTAGCGGTTGCTGTTCTTGTTTAGACAATGGCTTAAGGAGGGGAGAGATTGGCATCGGCGAGAATCGTGACTCGTCGATTACCAGTTTTTTGGCTAATGCCAATAGGCATGATCCCGCGCCGCCGACTCCGCTCATGGTGAGCTTGTCGAACCACTGACTCGCGGGAAAGGCCCTTCGACAGGCTCAGGATGAGCGGTTAATTATGACTGTTATTCGCTAATCTGATAACTAATAAGTCTTGATTTCCAGAAGGTGACCGTTGGGGTCCTTGAAGTAGACGGCTTTGCCCATGCCCTTAGCGCCCATGGTCATGCCTGGGCCTTGCATATTCTCTTGGCCGGCTGGACTGTCGCCGTAGGTTATTCCCGATTCCTGGATTTTGGCGAAAGCCTGCTCGAACTCGTCAGGCTCCATGGCGAAGGCATAGTGAATGCTCCGAAAATCATCGGAGTCGCGAAAGTCCAGAGTGAATCCCTCGTTGACCCGCACCGCCAGGAACGGACCAACTTCTCCCAAATCCTCAAACCCGAAAATACGACTGTAAAACTCCACCGATTCTTCCCTGCTCCGTACCGGCACTATAGTGTGATCAAGCACTGTGGCCATAATTTTTCTCCGTCGTTCTTCCAGCTACCATGATCCCAGGAGCATTGCGAAATTCCTACGTCGGCGCATGTGTCATTCGCGTAGGGGCGGTTCGCGAACCGCCCTTACTCTGTCGAATATTCCTGACCATGGTAATGGTACTCCATTTGCCTTTGGGAATGTCAATCGTGTACGCTGGCGCTCACTAGCAGTATACAGACTCGGAAAAACTAATATCGCGCTCTATAATTGCCTGGGACCAACTCGTCCGGGTTCCAGATCAAGGAGTGAATATGGACAAGCAAGAGATTCCCTTCCTCTCCGCCTCCCAACTCTCCCAATTAATCGCCTCCAAAGAGATTTCGCCGGTTGAGGCCACGGAAGCGTATCTGGACCGAATTGATCAGTTGGACGGTAAGCTAAACTCCTACATCACCGTTACCAGGGATCAGGCTTTGGCGTCCGCCATAGAGGCCGAGAGTGCAATAGCGTCGGGCGGATACCTCGGGCCGATGCACGGTCTCCCTGTTGCGATAAAGGACCAGTTCAACACCGCCGGAATCCTCACCACCGGTGGCTCTCAAATTCTGGCCGAGAACGTACCCGATGATGACGCAACGGTGGTCGCCAACTTAAAAAAGTCCGGGGCGGTGCTGTTGGGCAAGTTGAACATGAGCGAATTCGCCATGGCCGAGATATACGACCACCCCTTCGGCACTCCTCGGAACCCATGGAACTTGGAGCGAAACCCGGGCACCTCCAGCAGCGGCTCTGGCGCAGCCACAGCCGCATTTTTGTGCGCCACATCCTTGGGGGAAGATACCGGCGGCTCTATACGGGGCCCCGCCAACAACAGCGGACTTGTGGGACTGCGGCCTACCTGGGGCAGGGTCAGCCGCCATGGCGTGCTGGGCGGTTCCTGGTCCATGGACACGGTGGGCCCTATTTCCAGGTCCGTGGAGGATGCGGCGATCACCATCCAAGCCATAGCGGGATATGACCCCAAAGACCCTTACACCTGGGACGTGCCGGTACCGGACTATAGCAAAGCTTTGGACGGGAACATTTCGGGCATGAAAATTGGAGTGATCAAGGAGAAAGCGAATTCTCCAATTTTGGACGCAGAAGTTCGCAAGGCCTTCACCACCGCTGTAGATGTACTGGGCGAGTTGGGAGCCCAGTCCCAAGAAGTTTCCTTGCCGTTGACCGAGCAAGCTGGGTTCATCTCCATGGTGCTGATTTTTGTGGAGTGGGCCTCAGTGCACCGCAGCACTTTCGAGCCCAATCTGCAGCAAATGGACCACAACAACCGGTACCGGTTCCTCACCGGCGCCGTTATTCCTGGCCAGGCCTACTTCAAGGCTCAAAAGCTGCGGGCATTATTGAGGCAGCAGATATTGGACGCCCTCGAACAGGTTGACGTGCTTGTTTTGCCTGGAAGCCATGTGACCGCCAGGCCTGTAGAGAGCGAGCCCGGATTGCAGAGCAAAGAGCAGATAGCCGCCGGAATGGCCGGCCGCATCAGCTTCACGGGTCCTTTCAACCTGGCCGGGACGCCAGCGCTGACGCTGCCCTGCGGATTCAGCTCGGACAACATGCCCATCGGACTTCAAATAGTGGGCAAGCCCTTCGCCGAAGAAACGGTTTTGAAGGTAGCCCACGCCTACGAGCAAAACACCGAGTGGCACACCAAAAGGCCGCCAATTTAAGGGAGCTATTAGCTGATAGCTGAACGCTAAAAACCGGAGGTTTTTAATGGACGATATGAACTTATTTGAAGCGATGTATAGCCAACGGTCATTCACCCGGTTTCGGCCGGACCCAGTACCCAAAGAGGCCATAGACAAAATCATCGACGCTGCAATCAGGGCGCCCAACGGCGGCAATCGGCAGCCTTGGGAGTTCATCGCCATTACCGATCCGGAGGTAATAGCCCAGGTGGGCGGAGTGTACAAGGACGTTTGGCTGAACGCCTTGGGACACGAAGCGCCGCCGGGCGAGACTCCGGCTTACAAGGCGGCGCGATACCTGGCCCACCACATGCCCGAAGTGCCGGCAATGATTCTCATCTGCGCCGACCACGCAGGGACATCGCCTACGACCGAAGGCGAGCCTTTCGTTCGAGGTAGCCAGGCTTCGTCAGTTTGGCCCGCGGCGCAGAACCTATTCTTGGCGGCTCGTGCGTTGGGATTGGGTACTCGCCTAACCACGGCACACTTGAGGGGAGAGCAGAGGGTAAAAGACATCCTGGGCATACCCGACCACGTGGAAACGGTGATGCTGACGCCGCTGGGTTATCCCCGGGGCAACTTTGGCGCGACTCAACGGAAACCGGCGGCAGAAGTAACCTCGCACAATCGCTACGGAAACCGCGGGTAAGAGCAGTCAAATTCTGGGAATCGGTCGTTAGCTTTTTGTCGTTATCTTTTTATAGAATCGTTGGATGGGGCTAGGTCCTAAGGAGGGCCGACCGCTAGGTCCCCCCACGTCTTGCCGAATTCGGCTCGCAGCACCAACTGACCGGTCATGGAGTTGGCGTCCTGCAGCGCCAGGAAAACGGCGGAAGGACCGACAACGTCGGGCTCCACTCTCAGATGCCAGTCGCCTTGCGCCCAGGGAATGGCCGCTGAGCCTTCGCTCCTTAGGCTGCCGGGGCTGAGGATGTTGACCGCCACGTTGTGCTCCCGCAATTCTTGAGCCAAACAATAGCTGAACATGTGCACGGCGGCTTTGGTGGAACTGTACAGGACGCCGCCACCCAGCTTGGGGTCGTCGGCCATTCGGGAACCCACATTGATGATGCTGCCCCGCTTTTGCTGAATCATGTGCGGCACCACCGCCCGGCTTACCATGTAGGTGCCGGTGACGTTGACATCCAGCACTTGCTTCCAGCGCACCGGGTCAATATCCAGCAAGGTCTCTCCCAAGATCATCGCCCCGGCATTATTAAACAGTACGTCGATTTGGCCGTATTGGGCCATTGCCTGGCGTACCAACTCCCCTACTTGGGCATCGTCGGTCACATCACAAGCCAAGGGGAACACTTCTCCGCCATCGGCCCGGATCGCGGCGACGGTTTCATTAATGGTGCCGGACAGCCCGGTGGGAGATTGCGAGCGAGCGCAGACCACAACCTTGGCCCCTTCCCTGGCATACTCTTTAGCTATGGCCCGGCCCAATCCCCGGCTTGCGCCGGTAACAATGGCCACTAGCCCGTCCATCTTGGCCATACGATTCCTCTAAGTCGGGAATGTCTTCGGAACTGAGTTCTACGATTGCAAACGACTTGGTGGCGGACCAGTTCCCCCATCCTAGCTTTCCCCCGCAAGGGGGGAAGGGACTGGTTCTCTCCAACTTCACAGGGGAGAGTTAGAGTGGGGCTGAACCGGTTCTAATCAACTTGGTTCCGTGTGGACGCTTGCGTGGAATCCTTACCCGCCGTGCGCAGCACTCTAGGCGAACTGGGTCTGGACCCAACCTTCGTCAAAGGGCGTCCAGAAATGGGAAGTCAGCTTCAGGTTCTGGAACTTCCACTGGCCGTTGACGCGAACGTACTCTTCATCGTAGCGGGCGGAGCCCCAAACTGCCCGGTCACCATCAGCGAAGGTGCACGGCTGGAACAGGTACCAAATGCCCTTGCCGGTATCACCGTCGACCTCAATGATGGAGTTCATAACCATGTGGATAGCGAAGGGTAGCCGCTGAGGAGCATTTTGGAAGAACGTCCGGATGGCTTCCCTCCCCTCGTTTTTGCCCCGCATGCCGCCGTCCCAGACAGCGTCCTCGGTGAACAAGTCGGCCAAGGCCTCGGCGTCATAGTTATCGTCGCAGTAGCCGCAATACCGGTGCTTTAGCCGCTTGATGTCTTCAATGTCCTCCAGGACTTTAATCCTTTTTTCCAGATCCTCAAGACTCATGATTGCCTCCTAACCGTGTCGTAGCATGATTGATGGGTAATTTCACTGCAGAAAGCGCGGAGACCACGGAGTTTAAAGAAACCTATTGTATTCTCTCTGCGTGCTTTGCGATCTCTGCGGTGAATCGGCCAGCTATGCCGCTTGGCCACCGTCCATGTCGATGCACTGGCCGACGATAAACTCAGCGTCTTTGGTGCACAACCAAGCGATGAAATTACCGATCTCTTCCGGCTGCCCGGCGCGGCCCAGTGGGATGGACTCCAGCCGGTCGTGCCAAACCTGCGTCCGGGGGTACCCATACAAAGCGTCGTTGCGAGAAGTATCGCTGGTGCCTGGGCTGACGCCGTTGACCCGGATGCCGAGGGGCGCCAAGGCTTTGCCCGCTTTATGGGTGAAAGTTGCCAAGGCACCGCTGGCTGTGGCGTAGGCTAGGTCGTTGGCCCGGCTAATCTTGGCTTCCACGGAAACTACGTTGACGATTCTGCCGCCTCCTCCTTGTCGCAGAAAAGCCTGAACTACCGCCTTGGTAAACAGGAAAGCCCCGGTGACTTTGATATCCATCGCGGTGTGCCAGGCTTCCTCGGTCAGCTCCTCCAAGGGCGCCCAGGCGGCCATGCGGGGTGCGCTGGCGTTGTTGACCAAGAAATCTACGCGGCCAAACTGGGCGACAGTTCGCTCGACGGCTTCTTGCACCTGAGCTTCTTTGGTAACGTCGACAACCAGCGCTAGAGCGCCTAGACCCAAGCCACTAATCTCTTCGGCCACGCTGTCAATATCTCGCCATCCAGCGGCCTTCTCATCCTCGGGAAAGGTCTCCGGATCACGGCCGGTGCCGGTGACCGTTACGGCAGCGCCCTCCTTTGCGAACGCCATTGCCGCAGCCCGGCCAATACCCCGCATGCGCCCCGCTCCGGTAATCATTGCTACCTTCCGGTCAAACTTACCCATTCCATACTCCAGGCGACTAATCGCGCATTGCGCGGGGTATACGCATCAACCAAACTCACTGCTGAGTGCTGATAGCTAACTTACTTCGCCGTCCAACCGCCGTCCACAATCATCAAATGCCCATTGGTTGCGGCTGCGGACGGACTGGCTAGATAAATGGCTGCCCCCACAAGTTCCTCAGGCTCCATGTGGCGGCCCAATGGCATGTGCTCGGCCAATTCCCTTTCCAATTCCTCCTCCGATCGGGGAACGGCAGCCAACATCCCCGGCGTCACGGTAGGTCCGGGGCCTATGGCATTCACCGTGATGCCGTGCTTGATCCACTCAAGAGCCAATACTCGAGTCAGGTTGGCCACGCCGGCTTTGGCGGAACAGTAAGCCGCCCGGTTTTCCCTGGCCACCACGCTGAACTGGGAGGCGATGTTGATGATCCGGCCACCGCCTTGGGCAATCATGTGTCTGGCGGAGGCTTGGGCGCAGAAAAATACACCTTTCAGGTTGGTGTCCACCACCAAGTCCCAGTCGGCCTCGGTCACCTCCAATGACGGCTTTGGTCGGCGAATCCCGGCGTTACTTATCAGAATATCTAAGCTGCCGAAGTCTTTTGCGACCTGGTCTGTGGCGCTCGCGATATTGCCCAAGTCCAGAACGTCCAAGGCGTAAACGTTGCATTTCTTGCCCAACGCCACTACTCCGGCTCTGGTGGTGGCTGCTTCTTCCAGCCGCTCTGGGACGTCGGAGACGGCCACATCGGCCCCGGCTTCGGCCAAGCCGATGGCCAAGGCTGCGCCGATACCCCGGGCCGAACCGGTGACCAAAGCAACCTTCCCCTCTAAACTCAAGCCAGCGTAGGCCATATCGCAGGACCTCCAAGATACCTAATTTGTTATTGGGAGCTTAATAACGGCCATGGTTCGACAAGCCTGTCGTGAGCTAAGTCGAACGGCTCTCCATGAGCGGGTCATAGACTCGGCGGGTGGTTCGACAAATCTGCCCTGAGCCAAGTCGCACGGCTTGCCATGGGCGGAATCATTGTTTCCAGCGAGCAAGGTTAGAATTTCCGATCATCCTGAGATGGTCGAAAGACCCAGCAACTCATACGTGTGCCAGCCTCGGCGGCGCTAGCATAACATAACCTTTGATTCACCGGCGCAATCCACTAAAACGCTGCTATTTCGAGTCCCACGCAAGCGGCGCCAATGGTAGACTCCCGGTGTAGACTGCACATAGCGGGGCCGACCGGACTTTAGGGTTGGGCCGGACTTTAGAGTTAGGCCGGACTTTAGAGTTGGGCACGAAGGCCCGCACCCTTTATCCAGAGGAGACACATTTGGACCAAGCCCTCTCTCCCCCCGTAGACCGAAAACAAAACAGAGGCTTCATCCTAGGCAGCTTGTCCTTCGGTCACGGGATCGCCCACCTCTACGACCAAGGTATACCGGTATTCATGCCAGCCATCGCAACCGCCCTGGGTTTGAGCAACCTGCAAGTAGCCAGTCTCTTAGGCATACGCCAAGCAGGATTCGGCGTCGTCAATTTGGGTGTCGGCGTGTTCGTGGACATGCTGAAAAACCAGTGGGGCATCATTCTGACCGCCTGCATGTTTTGGGCGGCTATAGCCTATCTGGCGGTGGGCGCCGCCCCAAATTTTCCAGTGTTGGTTTTGGCCATTGCGGTCGTGTCCATTCCAGGCGCCTTGTGGCATCTGCCCGCCACCGCGGCTCTATCTCGTCGCTTCCCAGACCGTAGAGGATTCGCTATTTCAATTCACGGCTTCGGGTCCAACATCGGAAACGTCCTGGGCCCTATTTTGGCCGGCGCTCTATTGACCATACTGTTCTACCGCAGCGTTCTATTCATCTATGCCGCCCCAGCCGCCCTCACCGGATTTTTCGTATGGTGGTCGTTGAAGGACTTGGGCAAGGATGAACCACAATCCGGGCGGATGACAATGCGGAACCAGTTTCTGGCCACAAGGGAGGTGCTGAGGAACCCGGTTGTGGTCGCCCTGGTGATTTCGGCGGCCTTGCGAGGAGTGGGGCTAAACGCCTTGTTTCATTGGACGCCGTTTTATCTAGAAGAAGAACTGGGCAAAAGCCACTTTAGTACCGGCGTTCATTTTGCGCTGCTCACAGGCATGGGCATCGTTTCGGCGCCCTTTTTAGGCCAGCTTTCTGACAGATTTGGACGCAAACAGGTGATCGTTCCCGGGATGGCCGCAGCCACGGTCCTGTTGATGCTGGTGGTAACCGTCAGCGATACATTTATGCTGGCGATTCTGTTTGCTGGCTTGGGATTGTTCAGCTTCTCGTTGCAGCAAATTATCCTTGCCGCCGTATTGGATATAGCCGGAAGGGGCACCGAAGCGGCCACCACCGGCTTCATCTTTGGGCTGAACGGCATTATCGGCGGCGCTTCGCCCTTCGTCGCCACGGTAATCATTGAACACTTGGGAGGGTTCGGCTCGGTGTATTACTACGCCGGATTTTTAACTATGGCGTCGGGACTGTTAGTTTTGATGGTGCCTTTGGCCAAACCGAACCAGGAGCCGC
>MUCR01000068.1 GCA_002816455.1 SAR202 cluster bacterium Io17-Chloro-G4
ATTCAACTAATAAGAAAGCAGCCTAGGACCACTCCATCAAGTGCGTTTCATGAGATTAGGAGCGAGTTGGCAACTAGTTTTCAGGAAATCGTCGTGGAGGCCCAGACCCGCTGGCAAGGACTGACCACGGGCGACCAGCCTTGGATACGCATTGGCAGCGCCCTCTGCGGCCAAGCTGCCGGCTGCGATGCGGTGACGGCGGTCGTAGAAAAAGCTTTAGCATCTCAAGGGATAGAGGCCAACGTTAGTCAAGTGGGCTGCATCGGCCTATGTTTTGCCGAGCCCTTGGTGGATGTCCAAATGCCCGGTGGACCCAGGATATTCTACGGCAACGTCACTCCCGAGACAGTGGAACGCATTGTTGCCAACCATGTGGCGGGCGGAACGCCGGTTACGGAATTGGCCCTGGGATTCCTTGAGGGCGTTTTTACGGACCCATCTACCGAACAGCCTGGGTCGGAAGATGATCGTAACCTGCCAGCGGATATCCCTAATCTGGACCAACACCCCATGCGCGTGTTGGAGACCCGCATTGCTCTGCGTAATTCAGGCACCATCGACCCCCTGGACATCTACCAGTACGTAGCCAATGGGGGCTACCGTGCTCTGGAAAAGGCTCTCACCGAGATGACCGCCGAAGACACTCTGAATCAGGTGGCCGATTCTGGTCTTAGAGGCCGTGGCGGCGCCGCGTTTTCCACGGGGACAAAGTGGAAGTTTCTGGCAGGCTCCGGCGCTCCCGTCAAGTACATCCTGTGCAACTGCGAGGAAGGAGATCCGGGGGCATTCAACGATAAAGCAATTCTTGAAAGCGACCCTCACACTCTACTTGAAGGATTAATCCTGGCTGGCTATGCCACCGGCGCCAGTAATGGCTATATTTTTATACGTCACGGCCACGACGGCCCAATAGACCGGTGCCGGGCTGCGGTGGAGCAAGCCCGTGAATTGGGATTATGGGGAGAAAATATCCTGGGTTCGGGGTTCAGCTTTGACGTGGAAGTGGCCTTAACCGGCGATTCCTACGTGGCCGGTGAGGAAAGCGGCTTGATGGAAGCGATCGAAGGCAAGCGGGCCATGCCCCGCTTCCGGCCGCCCTTCCCTGCCCAGAGCGGCCTATTTGGCAAGCCCACCAACATCAACAACATTAAAACCCTGGCGTATGTCCCTGAGATAGTTTCCAGGGGCTCTGAGTGGTTCGCCGGAATCGGCCACGATCAGAGCACCGGCACCGCCATTCTGTGCTTAACCGGTTCCTTGAACTACACCGGGATGGTTGAGGTGCCTTTGGGTACCAACCTCAAAGACGTGATCTACCAAGTGGCTGGCGGTGTGCCATCCGGCAAGGAGTTGAAGCTGGTCCAGACCGGTGGGCCTCTGGGAGGCGTTCTGGGCGCCGATGCCATAGACGTGGTATTAGACTTCGAGATACTCCGGAACGCTGGGGCAATCATGGGCTCGGGCGGAATTATCGCCGCCGATGAAGATACTTGTGTGGTGGACCTGACCCGGTCGTTAATTGCTTTCTGTCAATATGAGTCCTGCGGCAAGTGTTTTCCCTGTCGTATGGGAATGAGCCACTTGTTGGAGGTGTTGGAGCGGATTTGCCGGTTGGAGGGGCGACCTGAAGACTTGGATTTAATGCGCAGCGTGGGTGAAAACATGCAGGCAGGCTCCCTATGCGGTCACGGTCAATTAGGATTTAACCCCGTGGCTTCTGCACTGCGTCACTTTGGGCAAGAGTTTGAAACCCATATTCTCGACCGAGAGTGCCCCACCGGGCGCTGCTTGGATCCCCGTTTCTCGCCCCGGCAAAGCCGCCGATAATGGTGCCTTACTGGGGACGATTCACCGCAGAGGCGCAGAGAGCGCAGAGAAATGAAAGTCAATGAGGTTACGCACGCGGTTATAGGGGCCGCTATAGAGGTTCATCGTGCTATAGGTCCAGGACTTCTGGAGTCAGCATATGAAGAGTGTCTCTGTCAAGAGTTGAAGTTGAGGGAAATCCCATATAGTAGGCAGCAAGAACTACCTGTTCAATACAAGGGCATTCAACTGGATTGCGGATACCGGATGGATTTAGTTGTGGCGGGCGAAGTGGTAATCGAAATCAAATCATTGGATGCTCTTATGCCCATTCACAAGGCACAGCTAATGACCTACCTGAAACTCGGCGGCTGGAAAGTAGGACTGTTGATCAACTTCAACGTGCCTGTCTTGAAACAAGGAATTCAGAGGGTCGTGCTGGATCTTCCGGAATAGGGCATATTAATAAATTATCTCTGCGTCTCTGCGGTGAAAAAAATACGGTGAGAAAGCTATGGCCGATGAAATAACTATCAGCTTCGATGGCGTAGAAGTTAAAACCCAGCCCGGCAAAATGGTATTGGAAGCCGCCATGGAAGGGGGGATTTTTCTGCCCTATCTTTGCTATCACCCTGGTATGAAACCCTTTGCTGCTTGCCGCATGTGCGTGGTTGGCGTTGAAGGGGGGCGTGGCTATCCTGCCGCTTGCGCTCTGCCGGTAACGGACGGTATGAAGATACGCAACGAGGTGGAAGACGTTCAAGCGTTAAGGCGTTCCGTCATGGAAATGCTGGTTGCCGAGCACCCACAAGGCTGCTTGAACTGCCACCGTGTAGATATCTGCGGGCCTACCGACATTTGCTTGCGCCACGTGTCGATCAACGACCGCTGTGTGACCTGCCCCAAGAACGAGCGTTGCGAGTTGAAAGACACGGTCCGTTATTTGGGGATGAACTTGGAATCTCCCCTGGAATACAAGTATCGGAATATTCCTCTTGAGTTGGGCGATCCGTTTTACGACAGGGACTACAACCTATGTATTGTCTGCGGACGGTGCGTACGGGCTTGCGAAGAATTGCGGGGTGACGACGCTATTTGCTTCGTCGACCGGGCCGGAACGGCCCTGGTCGGTACCTCTTTCGGGACCTCGTTGCTGGAGTCTGGCTGCGAGTTTTGCGGTGCCTGCATCGACGTTTGCCCGGTGGGCGCCTTGGTCGAGACGGAGCACAAATGGGAGAAGCCAGCCCGGACAGAACCGGCTATTTGCCCACTTTGCCCGGTGGGCTGCCAGCTCAATTTGGAAGTTAATTTCTCAGGCGGCTTCGTCCGGGCTGTGCCCGAAATAAACGCGCCGTCTAACCGGGGACAGGCATGCTTCCGCGGGAAGTTTGGCTTAGAGTTCATCAACCACACCGGTCGCCTGCAAACTCCCTTAATTCGCAAAGAGGGCGTGTTAGAGGAAGCGACTTGGGATGAAGCCTTGGACTACGTTGCTTCCCGCCTTACTGAATACAGAGGCGAAAAATTCGCATTGCTAACCGCGCCGGATTGCACCAATGAAGAACATTATTTAGCGCAAAAATTTTGCCGAGTCGCGATGCAGTCCAACAATGTGGACCAGACCTCAAACACCCAAGCGGAATTGGTCCTAGGCTTGGAAACGTCTCTCGGTTACCCTGCCGCCACTAACTCAATATGGGACTTGGAAAATTCGGGCTGCATTCTAGTTTTCAACTGCAATGTGACTGAAGAGCATAATGTGGTTGGGGTGCCCATCAAGCGAGCCGCCAGGAACTCCACTGACTTGGTGGTGATAGATTCCCGGGAGGTGGAATTGACTCGTTACGCCAAGCTGTGGCTGCGGCCGGCTCCGGGCACCGAGTTGCTGCTTCTGGGCGGAATCTTAAAGTCCATGGTCGACCAAGGGCTGGACAACGGGGATTGGCTTGAAGAGAACTGCGAAAGCCCCGCCACGCTTCTCTACGCCTTGAGTAGCCTAGACTTGGCTCAGGTCGCCAAAGAGACCTACGTTTCGGAGGCAGATATCGCCCAAGCGGCCCTGCTATACGGGCAAGCCGATTCGGCGGCAATCGTTTACGCCCTGGACAATATTTCGGCCGAAGCCCAGAGAGATTGCGTCAGGTCTTTGCTCAACATGAGCTTATTGACCGGCAACCTGGGCAAACCCGGGTCTGGGTTGCTGCCTTTGCGTCAAGGCGCCAACGAGCAAGGCGCCTGGGATGTTGGCTGCTTGCCCGACCGCCTGCCGGGATATGCCATGGTGGACGACGCTGAAGCTCGTCAAGTCTTGGAGTCGGCTTGGGGCAGTTCCCTTCCCACTTCTCCGGGGATTGGCGCCGCCGAGGCGTTGAGTGGTGTAGCGGAAGGCAGAATTAACGCCATGGTGTTGGCTGGCGACAGTCCCAATTTGGAGAACGGAAAATTGGGAGACGGCCCGGCTGCTCTTGAAGGACTGGAGTTTTTGGTGGTGATTGACAGCTTCTTGAGCCAGGCCGCCCAAAGGGCTAGTGTGGTCTTCCCTAGGTCAACTTTTGCCGAGAAAGAAGGCACTTTCACCAACATGGAACGCCGCGTTCAACGGTTCTCTGCAATTTTTCAACAGCAAGAATCCGGGGAAGAAAATGGCTTTGGGGCCCGGCCCGAAAGCTGGATAATTTCTCAGTTGGCCCAGCGTATGAGCGTCCCCGGCTTCGAGCATGACACCCCCGCCGAGATCATGGACGAAATCGCCAAAGTGACCGGCATCTACACAGGAATCTCTTACACCAAATTGAATGCCGATGGCGCCATCGTATTCCGCACGTTGCTGGAGAGCCCTCAACCTACCCAGGTGTTGTACTCGGGCCGAGAGCATCCGGGCATCCAGTGGCCTTGTGCCAGCCATGAGGGAAAAGGGACACCGGTTTTGTATGACGCTGGTTTCACCGATCGGAAGGCCGAGGTTGAGACACCACAGTTCCATTCGGTCTCGAAACCACTCGACCCGGAGTTTCCCGCCTGGTTGGTCCCGGGCAGAGTGTTACAGCAACTCGACCGTGAATTAACGGTACTCAAAGGCAAGCACAACCAGA
Source organism: SAR202 cluster bacterium Io17-Chloro-G4 (assembly GCA_002816455.1). Lineage (GTDB taxonomy): Bacteria > Chloroflexota > Dehalococcoidia > Lucifugimonadales > UBA3495 > UBA1141. The sequence goes on from MUCR01000068.1 coordinate 4,899, forward strand.
TCGTCAGAAAAGAATTAATGGAGTTGAATCCAATTGACGCCGCTTCTTGGGAAATAGATGAAGAAGATCTAGTCGAAGTGGTAGGACGAGGTTACCGCCTCTCCGGCTGGGCTCATATTGACGAATCAGTTCCACCGGGGGTGATTGCCACCACATCTCTGTTCGGGCAGTTGGTTTCCGACCTTGAGGCCAGCGAGGAGATGGTCCCCGCCGCCAGGTTGCCCGGCTTAAATATACGTCCGGCGAGAATCTTAAAGACCGGAAATTAATCAAAAAATTTTAATGCAGGCTCTTTGAAAAGGACCTGTTTAGGATAGCAGAGACTGGTTAAGGTAAGTCGTCTAATTTTAGAGCAGGTCCTGGGCTAACAGAAACGCCCTGCTCCACCGGCCTAAATTCCAGTTAAGGAGCGATAAATGGTTGAAGATGCGACCCTGGTAAATGCAGGAAGTCCCAGGCCGCAGCCGAACCCCGGCTTTCCCACTGCCAAGCTGGTGGAGCGGAGGGACGTCAGCGAGGACCTCATGGTCATCCGGCTGGAACCCGAGGAAGGTCCTCTTAAATTCAAGCCAGGGCAATATTGCACCTTAGGGTTGGATGGAATCGAGCGCGCTTATTCTATAGCGTCGGCGCCCCACGAGCCATGGCTGGAGATTTTCGTGGAGTTGGTGCCCGAAGGCGAGTTGACTCCCAGGATGTTCAGGATGCAAATCGGGGACCTCATCTCTCTTAGACCCCGTGCCAAAGGGCTATTCACCATGGACCAACGGGTCCACCACCACTTCATGGTTTCCACCGTGACCGGGGTGGCTCCTTCCATCAGCATGCTGAGGAGTTGCCATCTGGAAGGCGTCCAAGACCACAAATTCTACGTCCTGCTTGGCGCCAGCTACGAGGACGAGTTGACTTATGACGAGGAGTTGTCGGCCTTGGTGGTCACAAATCCCAATCTACTGGAGTTCGTCCCCACCGTTAGTCGGCCCAACGAAGAGCGAAACGCCAGTTGGCGCGGGGCCAAGGGCCGGGTCAATTCCATCACCGAACAATACTTGAACCAGTTTGAGCTGCCCCAAGATGACACTATGATTTATGCATGTGGGCATCCCGGCATGATCGAAGCGGTGAGGGATATCGTCGTCCCCCAAGGATGGATGTTTATAGAAGAACGGTTCTGGAAAGAGTGATTCCCTTAAACCTCGCTACCTAGGTTAATCCGGCGCAGTCGCTGTGAAATCGCACGTAGGCGTCACCTCGGATTATAAGTAGACACCGACGTCTTGTTGAGCAAATGAGTTTTCGCAGCCACCGGCTAACTGACAGCCGGTGACTGCTTTTTTAATTGAACTTTGAGTTAGAATTGCTGTTGAATAACTTCGAGTAATCAATCACGGACGGCCGGACCTTGACGCCAATTCGCCGCCAATACCTAGATATAAAAAGCTCCTACCCTGACGCCATCGTTCTTTTCCGCATGGGCGACTTTTATGAGACCTTCGACGATGATGCCAAACTGGCCGCAAAGGAATTGGAAATCACGCTGACTTCCAGGAGCCTGGGCAAAGGTCTGCGGGTACCCATGGCCGGCGTTCCGGCCCACTCTTTGGATACCTACTTGGCCAGGCTAATTAAAAAGGGCCACAAAGTTGCCATATGCGAGCAACTCACCGACCCCGCGGCATCCAAGGGCATAGTGGAGCGGGATGTGGTGCGGGTGGTGACTCCCGGCACGGTCTTGGAGTCGGGGCTGCTGGACCAAAATTCCAATAACTACCTGGCGGCGGTGGTAGAAGACGGCTTAACGGAAGGGCAGGAAGCTGGCCTTGCCTACGTCGATATATCCACCGGTGAGTTCTCCGCCACTCAAATGAAGCTTTCTCAATTACCGCTGGAGTTGGAGCGCATAGCGGCCGCTGAAATCTTGGTCCCCAAAACCGAGGACCCGCCCAGTTGGTCCGGGTCCGGTGACGTTGGTCTTTCTCGAAACATAACGGCCTATGACCCAGCGATTTTCCGAATCGACGAAGCCCGGCAAGCCCTGTTAAGTCACTACGGCATGGTGACCTTGGAGTCCCTTGGGTGCGAATACATGCCCCTAGCGGTCCAAGCGGCCGGGGCCATCGTGGAGTACTTGGCTGCCACTCAAAAAACGGGAAAGCTGCAACTGACCAACTTGGCCGTATATTCCACGCAGAAATACATGGCCCTTGACTCCCAGACCAGGCGAAACTTGGAGCTATTTGAAGGAGGTCGATCTGAGAGTAAGCAATTCTCCTTGTTGGGCACTTTAGACTTAACCAAAACGCCTATGGGCGGGCGTCTCCTCCGCCAATGGCTGGGCCAACCCCTGTTGGATTTTTCGGAATTGGAGCAACGCCTGGATGCCGTGTCTCACTTTTTCGGCGACGGCTTTTGCCGGGCCGACGCAAGGTCCACCTTGTCTCAAATCCCCGATTTGGAGCGTATCCAAAGCCGGGTGAATGCGGGCGTTGTTCAGCCCAGAGAATTAAAGGCTTTGCAAGAAGGCCTGGAAGCGTTGCCTCGTTTGGACATGGTATTGGCCACCAATGAAGAGAATCCCGGTGACCCTGGTGAGCAATCGGGACCTTTGTCTTGGCTGGCCAGAGAACTAGCGCCTTTGCCGGAACTGGTGGAGCTGCTGAAGCGGGCAATAGCTCCAGACCCTTCCGGCAGCGTGGGCGACGGCAACGTAATTAGGGACGGCTTTTCCGATGAGTTGGATGAGCTAAAAAGCGCGTCCAGGGACGCGCGCAGTTTTATCGCCGGATTGGAGCAAAAAGAGCGAGACCGCACGGGCATAAAAAATCTACGGGTCGGATACAACCAAGTTTTTGGCTACTACATAGAAGTTAGCAAATCCAACGTCTCCCAAGTGCCGGAGGACTACGTCCGCCGCCAGACTCTGGTGAATGCGGAACGCTACATCGTGCCCCAGCTTAAGGAGTACGAGTCCTTGGTGCTTAATGCCAGGGAACGCTTGGAGGAACTGGAAAAGGAAATTTACCGTCGGGTTTGCGGCCAAATCAGCTCGGCGTCGGAATCCTTGGGCAAAAGGGCCTCCGCTGTGGCTAGGGTGGATGTGTTGGCCAATCTGGCTGAGGTTGCTGTGCTAAACGGCTACGTCCGGCCCGAACTAAACGAGGGCAACACCGTTTCGATCACCGCTGGCAGGCACCCAGTGGTAGAGCGTGTCTTGGAGTCGGGGTCCTACGTGCCCAACGATGTCCACCTCTCTAATGACGACGCCCGGGTTGTCGTGCTAACCGGACCCAACATGGCGGGCAAGTCCACATATATTCGCCAAGTGGCCCTGATCACGCTGATGGCTCAGATAGGCAGCTTCGTGCCGGCCTCCCATGCCGCCATCGGCCTGGTTGACCGGATCTTCACCCGGGTGGGCCTGCAGGATGACCTGGCTACCGGCCAGTCTACCTTCATGGTAGAGATGGTGGAAACAGCGGCCATTTTGAACCAAGCGACCTCCAAGTCTCTGGTCATTTTGGACGAAATAGGCCGGGGCACCAGTACCTATGACGGCTTGTCCATTGCCCGTTCAGTCATCGAGCACATTCATAACGACACCCGTTTGGGATGCAAGACCCTCTTCGCCACCCACTACCACGAACTTACCCAACTGGCGGGGGTCCTGCCTGGAGTGCGTAATTTTAGCGTTGCTGTTACCGAAGAGGAAGGCGACGTGGTTTTCTTGCACCGTATAATTCCCGGAGGCGCCGACAAGAGCTACGGTGTCTACGTGGCCCGTCTGGCCGGACTGCCCCGAGGTGTGATTAACCGGGCTTGGGAAGTGCTGGCCGACTTAGAGGAGACTGTTACGTCCGCTAAGTCCCGCGGCTCGGGACATTCCAAAAAAAGCCCTTCCCAGCAAATGCCCCTATTCGATACTACCCAGCCCCTCATTGATGAGATCCTGGCCTTGGACGTTCCCAACCTAACGCCCCTGGAAGCGATCAACGTGCTATACAATCTCCAAAAGAAAGCCAATAACCGGGACTAAAACTATGGCTTTTACTCCCACACTATCATTCCGACGAGGGAACCGAAGAGGAATCTCATGGCTACGCATTAGCCAAGTTGTGGGGCATCCCGCACGGTTCGGAGTGACGCTAATGGGCAATTATCGTTGTAGTGCTAACGTCTCAAAATGGGTATGTATGCTAATTAATTGCTAATGGCAAAGTCGAATTTACCGGGAGGTTCTCTTGGCTCAAAACGCAGCGTTTTACTGGTGGCCCCGTTGATCCTCGTGCCGCAAAGTAAGAGAGTTGCTCTTACAAAACGGTGTCGGTTTGGAAGAACGAGACTTCTTTAAGGAGCTCTTTACCGAAGGTGAAATCCGGGCATTGGCTCAAGACGTGGGCGTCTCCCAGATCTTCGCCCGTCGCAGCCCCAGCCTAAAACAACTGGGTTTTGCTGACCAAGAGCTTACCGACGAGAAGATGATTGAACTCATGCTCCAAGAGCCTAAACTTGTTCGCCGCCCCTTGGTTAACCTTGGAGGTAAGCTGCTGGTGGGCGCAAATCTGAAGGCCGTCGAAGCCGCATTGGCGGAGTTAAGTTAGGTGCTGCGCACGCTCCGTTTATCCACAAACGCGTGTGCACCGTTCAACCACCGTTCAATCAGCCTAGGCTCTCGTCATTCCGGTCCTTCCGCCGAAGGACGACGGTTTGGTTTTCCTGAAACCTCGGCTGGTATATCTCCGTCATTCTGGCGAAAGCCGGAATCTAGGATTCTTTTGAACCACCCAGTCAACGGGGACCCTGCCAGCGCTCGGTAACATCATTTCGCGCCGATATCGGTAATCCGTCGCCGGATTCACTAGCAATAGCATGATGCATTTCCCTACTTAGGCTAAACTCTATTACTAAAGGCGTAATTGCGATATAATTGTCCCCACCAAATCAGAATTCTTGATATTAATTTATTTCGCCAAGGGACAAAGACTTGGGAATGAGAATTTTTTTCGACGTTGACTATACAATTCTCGGCCTGGATGACAGCTTGCGCCCTCGCACCAAGGAGACCCTGGAACAGTTAATAGAAGACAACCACGAGGTTTATATTTGGTCAGGGATGGGAGAGCGATGGGAAGTGGTCGAAAAACACGAGTTGACTCCTTTAGTCAGCGGGGTCTACGAGAAACCCACCCACCACTTCCACGAGAGGCTGGAAGAGCTAGGAGTCCCCTTCGAGCCAGACTTCGTGATCGACGATTACCCCGAGGTGGTTTCAGCCTTCGGCGGCGTGTGGGTGCCTCCTTACTTCTTCAAACGCAGCGTCGACGAAGAGATGAACCGGATTTACCGGATCGTCAACGACTTCGTGCACACCGGCACCTCGGAAGACCGGCAATACCGGGCAAAGGGCTCAATCGTTCCTTTGTTCTAGAGTTCTTCGAGCTGGCTACCGCTCTTTCCCGATTACACGGTTTGACTCGCCCAGTCGGATTAGACACGCGTCCTTTCTTGACGTCCTACTCAGGGCATTGACATGTCAATTAAGCTGCTGCCCCCCGACTTGGCAACCAAAATCGCCGCAGGCGAGGTAGTTGAGCGCCCTGTGTCAGTGATTAAAGAGCTGGTGGAAAACTCTTTGGACTCCGGCGCCTCGCAAGTTTTCGTGGAAATCGCCGAAGGCGGTGTGGGCCAGCTAAAGGTGGTGGACGACGGTCAGGGAATTCCGGCGGAGGAGTTGGAATTGGCCTTCCAGCGCCACGCCACAAGTAAGCTGGACAGCCAAGAGCAACTTGAAGCCGTGGCCACCTTAGGGTTTCGCGGTGAGGCCCTGCCCAGCATTGCTTCCGTTTCCCGCCTGACCATGGCCACCCGGACTCACGATTCACCAAACGGCCACCGGCTGGAGATGCAGTGGGGTGAGATTGTCCGCTCGGGTCCACTGGGATGCCAAAGCGGCACCATTGTGGAAGTGTGGGACCTTTTCGGCAACATGCCAGCGCGCAGAAAATTCCTCAAGTCAAACTCCGCCGAGAGCTCAAGGGTCCAAGAACTCGTCTCCCGCTATGCGCTAGCCTTCCCCAACGTTCGCTTTCAATTGTCTGTCGACGGGCGCCCGGTATTGAACACTCCAGGCAAGGGAAAGACCCGGGAAACGCTTTTGGCTTTATACGGCGCTGAGGTGGCCGGGGCCATGCTGGAAGTACATGGGGAGGACCTCGAATCGGGCTACCAAGTGGATGGATTCATAAGTCCGCCCAGCCTTCACCGGGCCAACCGTAGCTATATGACTTTCTTCGTCAATCACCGGTGGATACAAAACCGGATGCTTACCTTCGCCCTGGAAGAGGCCTACCACGGGCTCCTTCCCGACAAACGCTATCCTTTCGCGACCATCAATCTGGCCATGCCCTACGGCGACGTTGACGTCAACTCCCACCCCACTAAAAAAGAGGTACGTTTCCAACAAGAAGGCAAGGTATTTTCCACCTTGCAGAAAGCGGTGAGGGCCGCCGTCGTGGCCGACTCGCCAGTACCTTCGGTGGACGTTTCTCGCTCAATGCCGGTACTGGGGTCGCCTTATTATGGCTCGCCGTATCCCGGTTCCCCATACAGCAGAGGGGGCACTTCCTCCTTCTTTTCCCCCAGCGCTTTTGCCTTACCGCAGGAACAGCCTTCGGGACCAGCGGATGCCGCCGCGCCGCGCCCGCCAGCGCCGGCATTGAAAGTTGTGGGCCAAGTCAAACTTACCTACGTGGTCGCAGAGGGTCCTGAGGGCATGTTCTTGGTGGACCAGCACGCCGCCCATGAAAGGGTGCTATTTGACCAGATACGGAGCAAGGCTGCGGAAAAATCGCCTCAATCGCAGGCCTTATTGGAACCAGTGACGATGGAGCTTACGCCGAGCCAGACCGATATTCTAAAGGCCAACGCCGAGTTTCTGGAAAGCTACGGATTTCAACTGGAGAATTTCGGAGGAAACAGCGTTTTGCTCCGGTCGGTGCCCGGCATCATGGTCACGCAAAACCCGGCGCAGTCGCTGCTTGACGTTCTGGACATGGTCGCCTTTGAAGGACTGCTACGCCAGCAGGAGGATATATTAGCAGCCACCATCGCCTGTCACAGCGCAATCCGGGCCGGGAAGGCTTTAACCGAAGAAGAAATGAGGGCCCTTTTAGAGCAACTGGAACAGGCCGATAATCCCCACACTTGCCCCCACGGACGGCCCACCATGATCCACTTCAGCTCAATCAACATGGAACGGGAGTTTGGTAGACGGTAGGCTGCTCCCCCATCCTGACCTTCCCCCCTTGCGGGGGAAGGTCAGGATGGGGGGTGCGGGGGAGAGTTAGAGTGGGGGTTCCTCCGATTCAACCTTGATTGAGGACTTGCCCGATTCCTACCAAGCCTGCCAGTAGCGGCGGCCTTCGGACCGGATCACTTTTCCGAAGCCGGTGGTGTGGCAAATTGCCATGGCGGCATTTTCGGACTCTGCCCTATCCACCATCCGGCCTCTGGTCTGAATCGCTTGTGCCGGGTCGGTATCGAAGCTAAAAGCCCACTCGGTTTCGGTGATCTGGGCCGGGTTATGGAAAACGTCTCCCATGATCAGGGCCCGCTCTCCGCCGGACACAACAGCCAAGCTCATCGACCCCGGCGTGTGGCCGGGTGTGGGAATAGCGGTGACTTCGCTGGTCAACGTTTTCTCGCCGGTCAAAAGGTCCAACACACCGGCTCTCTCTAAGGGAGCGATGGTCTCTTCCCAAAACTTGAACCCGAATATCTGCTCGTCCAATGGTGACTTGAATGCCCCCACATCGGCCTGGTTAGCCACGTATCTGGCCTTGGGGAAGCTGGGCGAATTATTGGCTCCGCCGGTGGTGTTCCAGCCTACGTGGTCCGGGTGTAAGTGGGTTAAGAACACGGTATCCACGTCCTCGGGTTTCAATCCGGCCGCGGCTAGCTCGGCCAGTAAATGACCGTCGTTGCCACCGCCAAAAATCGCCACGGTGCCGGGGTTGGTGGCGTTACTTCCCAAGCCGGTGTCCACCAAGATGGACTGCCCTTGAGAGCGGATTAAGTAGCATTCGAAATGGACCCTGAGGTTGTCGGCCCCGTTAAATGCTTCGGGGTAACGCTGTTGGTAGGGCGGCCAAGAGTCGGCGGGGACATTAGGGAATGTCTGATTTAGAGGAAGGGCGGACTCGGCGTCGTGGAGCACCGTTATATCCACGTTTCCAACTGAAAATTTGCTGGGTGGCATCTAAAACCTCCTGAACTCCGACCAGAGGTCGAGTGCTGATTTAATCTCGCACGACAACGCCGGGAACTCTCGACGGAGTTGGACCTAACCTAAAAGTCAGGGAATTGGATCAAGAATTTATCTCTGGACGTTGGACCGGAAGTAACCCGGATTTAGTTTCCGGGGTCCTGCCGGGGCTGGAAAATGGAGTCATTGCCAGGCACGGCGCCAGAGTTCTTGCCCGAGGCATTTTGTCCCAACTTCAGGAAGGGTATGGAGGAAACCGCAGCTAGAGCCGCTGCGCCCAGTCCCAACTTGCCCAGAAAGCTTCGGCGCGATTGGATGCCTTTTCCGGTGTCTGTCGACTCCGCCGGCAGTTTTTTTGCCATTATTCGCTCCTGACTATTCCCATGAGAGTCCCTTCTGGTTGATAGGAGATTGTTCGATTACAAATTCTACTACCTGAGCGGGAATTTGCAACAGTAGATTCAGCCAATGGGTTAAGTGTATTTCGTCCGCTGTCCCAAGCCAATTTGACAGACGACCTAGGTAACTGACTCCCGGGACGATTCCTAACCCAAGTCTTCCATCACCATGCGGGCCACCTGCCGCCCCATGCGCACCGAGTAGTTGGTACCGCGGTCCTCTGGATAGATCTGAGTAGTATTGGCCAGGTATAGATTCTTAAAGGGAGTCCGGTGGTCGGGTATATTTTCGCCGTAGTTGACGCCCACAATCGGCTGAGCGCCGTCTATTTTGTGGTGGTGGTACTCCAATACCCAGGAGCGCTCAAAATCCGGGTTGATCCTCTGCAGGTGGGGCAAGAATTCTTCCAACAGTTCCTCAGGAGTCATTTGGTACAGGGCGCTATCCCGGTCCGGGTAATTACTGATGTATAGGATGTGGTTCCCGCCGTACAATTCCTTGTTTATCAAGTTGGTGTGCTCGATAAGGGCGACGAAAGGGAGGTCGGTGTCGGCAATGGTCATCCAATATTTGTCGGTGAACTGCCGCTCCAGCACCAGGATCATAATTACCGCAGATAAGTAGTTAATGCCCTCCAATTTTTTCAGGTAATCGCTGGGAAGCGGCGGCACCAAACGGGTGAAGACGTAAGACGGTGTGGTGGCGATGACGGCATCATAGCTTAATATCTCGGCGTCCTGTCCCGGCAGCGCCACCTCCAATCCGGTCGCCACTCCTTCTTCGACCACCACCCGGTTGACGTCGCTGGAAATATGAACTTGGCCACCTTGGTCGGCGACCCGCTGACCCAAGACGTCGAACACCTCGCCGAAACTGCCCATGGGATAACCCAATCGCTCTTTCTGGAGTCCTTTGCCCCGAGACGCCACCCGTAAGTAGACCTTGCCCCAAATCCAAGTCATGCTGATTTGGTCGAAGTGCTCGCCGAACTTGCCCCGGAGCAACGGCTCCCATAGGACTTCATAGGCGCGCTTGCCCATATGCTGGCTCAGCCATTCTTGAGCGGTTAAGTTCTCAAATTTCCGCCAGTTCTTTGTTTTTTGCAGGACGAAGGTCCAAAAACCAACTCTCAGCCGGTTGACCATTGATAGGGGCGTGAAGCGCAGCAGGTCCATGGGCGTGGCGAAGTCCCAAATCTTACCCCCGTGGTACAGGCCTACTTTCGATTCCAGCCAGGCCAGCTTTTCTCCCAAGCCTAATTCGTCTATCAGATCGGCAATGGCGGTGTCGCTAACAAAAAGGTGGTGGTAGCCCCGTTCCAACTGGCCGCCGCCAACCAAGAAAGTTGACGCTTGGCCGCCCAGAAATGGCGCTCGCTCGAACACTTGGGCGTAATGGCCCGCCTTGGTCAGTTCATAGGCGGCAGCCAGACCCGCAGCCCCACCGCCAATAATTCCAACCCTCATGGATGGCTCTCTGGGTTAGGACCTGCCGATCGTGGGGCAAGTGATCCGCCGCCTTCCGTAGCCAAAACTCCGCCGGCTAAAGGGTCCGGGGAGGGACTACCGGTCAGGCCCCTAAGTGAAAGGTTTTGCTTCCAGAGTAGCGCCAGCCCCGCCAAGTTGACCGGCAGCCACAAGGCCACCAAATGGAGAAAACCCGCATAGGCTCCGGCCAAGGAGCCGCCGATGCCCAAGGCGATCAACGTTTGCTGAGCCACCACCTCAAAGGGACCGATGCCGCCGATGGAGCTGGGCAGCGAGGTGGCCAAGTTGGAAGTGGCGGTGACCAGCATCACCACGAGGATCAAGGTCCCTACCGATCCGAAATGGTCGTCAATGCCGAAAGCGTAGCTAATCAGAAAGTACATGGTGCCTTCGAAGGCCCAAACCGGCATGGATAGCAAGAACAAGGCTAGGTGCTTGCGCGGCGAACTGAGAACCCTCAGACCATCTACAAATGTGTAGGCCAGTTCACGGATTTTGGGCCGGAACCTGGCGGGCACAAAGTCCAGCATCCGGTCGAAAAACACCATGAATTTGGGGATGGTCGCTAACGCTGTGAGAAAGGCGAGGGCGCCCACGAATAAAGAAACTACGAGCACCGCTAAGATTATCCAAGTGGTGCGTGCGGTCCCGCCGGTGCTGTCGAACTCCCCCAACAGCAAAAGCGCCGGTCCCGCCACCGCAGCCCAAGCCAAGAGCGTTAACCCGTCGTAGACTCGTTCTACGGCCAATGTCCCCAAGGCGGAGCTTGCTTTGATCGGCTCTCTACGGGCCAGGTAGTAGGCGCGGACCAACTCGCCCAGGCGCGCGGGGAGCAGGTTGTTGGCCATGTATCCGATTACCACAACGGGGTATAACCGGCTCACCTGCAGAACTTTCAAAGGACTTAACAGAAAGCGCCAACGCACGGCTCGAAAAAAAACTGCTACGAAGTAGAGAGCGATCGAAGGGATAAGATACCAGTAGTTGGCGTCCGCCAAAGCGTCGCCCACTTCCGACAGGTCCACTTGAAAAAGCAGGACCAATAAAAGAAGGAGGCTTACGCCGACACCGATTAAGAAACGCCAGCTGCGAATCTGCAAGCTACCCCAGTTTTCTGTTAATAGGGTTCGGCTAATAAAGTTCGGCAATCATGTTCTGGATTTCGGACCGGCCAACACTTCCTGCAATTATTTTATGCTCCAGTCCCAGATTGCCCAGCCTCCCAAGCCTAAATTTTAGTATACGGGAGGAAAATGTTGGGCTACAAGAGAATTTGGCACACTATAAGCAAACATAATACCCTGGCTCTGTGCCGTGGCCGCCGTATCATTGCGCCGTATCAGTGTCCTGGGTCGTGAAGTAGCTGTAGTACTCGGAGTTGTACCAGTCGCCGCTGAGATTACGAAACAGCAGGTAGTCTAGCGTGTCGAACCAAGACTCTTTACTGTTGACCACGGACTTGAAATACCTGAAGTCCTTGGTTAGCTGAGTTTTGCTTGGCAGGCCTTTCCTGCCCCATAGAGACCCTTCGTCTTGCCGGTTTTCTCCCGGCCTGCGGTAGGCTTCCTCGTAGAACCACAGCAGGTTCCGCAGCGGACCTTCCTGCTGAAACCCGGCCAATGCCTCCCCGTCCCGGCCGCTGTGGGCTGCGCTAAGCAAAAATGCTTGCTTGCCCGCCTCACTGTCGGGAGGTTTACAACCGTCGTTCCAACCGTCGTCTCCTTCTTCTTTGAAGCAACTGAAATTCAACGATCCTTGTCTTTGGGCGTCCCGAGCATACCAGTTGAAGGGATACCAAAGGTCATAATCCACTGTAACCGCCGATCCTTCTGGATTTTGTACCAATACTTGATTGTCCAGGGTACTGAATGACTGGGGAACGTCCTTGCTGCCTTGGGCGTAGACCAACAATTCCTTGTTTGAATCGTCGAAGGTGTACGCGGCACGGACAGAGGCCACGACCCCAAAAGCCAGTAACAGTCCCGCTATGCTAAGGGCGACTAAAGCTCCGCCGTTTCGGGGTTTGGCCAGCCGCACCAAATAGGCTGTGGTGGCGGCCAGTAATAACGTGCTGACCAGAACCGCCCAGTGGGAGGCGGTAAACTCGCTTGCCACATCGGTGTAGATGTATAGCAGGTACGCGGCGGCGGCAATGGTCACTGGCGGTAGGGCCAGCAACACTACCTGCCCTTTGACCAATACCACACGCCACTGAATACGCTCAATGACATGACCCAGATACTTGGCAGACAGCAAAATAAAAGGCAGGGTGATGTTTACTATGAGCCAGGGCATCTTCTCGCTTGCCGAAGTGTAGGCTATCAGGGTCAATACGGCCCAGAAAGACAAGGCCAGGCCCAAGATGTCCCACTTTTTCAAGAAGTACACAGCACCGGCAATCCCAAAGGCCAAGGGCAAAATCTCGTAAATAGAGAGGCCCACGAAATAGTAGTACCAGGGCTGGTTTCCCCGGGCCACGTCTTGTTGCGCAATCCAATAACCCATGCCCTGCCAGACGCCGCTGAAGGCGCCTGCCAGGTTGGTGAACACTGTCGTGTAAACGGTGATCCAAGCAAGGTAAAAAATACCGGCCAATATTAACCAGCGGCCTCCCAGCCACAGAACGCCCAAGAACAAGGAAACGTTGAGGCCCGCCAGTAACATCCCACCGGCCACGATGAAGTTTACCGGTACCGCATTGACAGAGGCATCGACCGATATCCCATTGGGCAACACGCCGTTGACCACGGAATCGACGTTCACGGCGCCGGTCAGGAAAAAGGCGTATACCAAGGCCAGTTGAGCCGGGATTATCAGCAGGAAAACACCTTTGGCCCATTGCGTTCGCGTAGAAAAGAGAGCGCCGACGGCGGAACCGGCCAATGCGCCAGCCAAGGCCAGGTCCAAGACTATAGCGCCACCGAAGCCCCAAGCGTCATCGATTGGCCGGAAGGCGATTAGGCAGGCTGCAGCCACAGATAACAAGGGAACGACCAGTCCCACTGCCACTGTTTGTACTGTGACCCTCCTCCGGCGTACTAGCCCAGCAAGCCCTCCAGCCAGAGCAGCCACAGCCAGCATATGGAGCCACCACGGAGCGGACCAGATGGGGAGTAGAACCGATGGGTCCTCCCACTGGGGTGCCCCCACTAGACCGCCAGCCACGCCGTCGACGTTGGCTAGAGTTAGCCCGAGAGCGTCTTGAGCGAGGCTGACGATGGGGACCCACTGGGGCAAGGTTAAAGTGACTAGCAGCAGAAAAAATCCTGCTGGCCCGGCCATCCCGGACAACCGCTCCCGGCCCAATACCCAAGGCACAAGCTGAGGCAGCGCCAGCAGGAAGGCCATGGCGCCGAAAATCAATGTCACGATGTAGGCCGTTTCTTTGGTGCCGAACATGAATGCCAGCACCACCGCCGCTATGTACAGGTAGCGGCTCTTGCCCTCGTGCATATACCGCCACATCAGAATGAACAGGGCAGTCGCCCAAAAGCCCATGAGAATGTCGTTTCTGCCGAAGCGGCTGAAGTAAAGCATCGCCGGAGAGACGGCCAGCATCACTCCAGCCAAAATGGCCCCGGCGCGGCCAATGTGATCCCTCAGGAAATAGGGCAACCCCGCCAGAGCGGCGCCAAACAAGGCATAGCCTAGGCGGGCCGTAAAATCGGAGTCCCCGAATATACGAAAGATGATGGCGGTGAACTCGATCTGAAACGGGCCGTGCATCCAGGGCGAGTGGATAAAATCTTTACCGAAGATCCAAGGGAAGCCGCCACCAATGCCGTCGCTGTTCAGCAAACGCCAGGAGTAGTGGAGGTGAATGGCTTCGTCGTAATGCATTGCCCGTCCACCCAGTTCCCACAGCCGCATCCCCAAAGCAATAGTGACCAATACAAAGAAGCCCGCCCCTATCCAACTGAATCGGGGCCAACCGAACTCAGGAAGTCGAAATTTCCGGGAAAGGCTCGACAATTTAACCCCAGGCATGCGCCGCGAAATGGGATTACCCTCGGCAGGAACTTGGGTCATGGCCTCCTCCGGCTTACCTGCCGGCTAGTCAAGTAGCTCGTAGATAATTACGCCGTTTTGCTCAAATGCGGTTCTCAGCAAGCCGCCGAAATCCGCCAGATTTCCTCCGCCGTAATCGTTGCGCTCCCGGCGGCCTAAATAAACGTAACGCACCTGATACCGCTCCAGCAATGAGCGGACCTCTTCCGGGTCGCCGCTCTGGTAGATTTGCGCCACGTCCTCTTCTCTGCCGCTGAAAATTGCGCTGGTACCCCGCCATTGCAACTCATGGCCCTTCCAACCAAGCAGCGTGGGCAGGCCCGTGCTGGCTGAAACTCTGCCGTAATCAGAGTAATCGCCGCCCACCGCTTCGACGATGCGCCCAAAATCAGCGTCGTCTCGCAGCCACTTTATGGCGGCGTATTCTCCGGGGTCTTGGGACTCAACGAAAGCAAGTCCATTAAGAGTATTGTCTTTCAAGGTGTGACGCTGGTTCAAAATCCCAGTGCGGTCCAGCACTGCGCCCACAGAGTAGTAGCCTGAGGCCACCACCAACGCCACTACGCCAATGGCCCAAACCCAGTTACCCAGTCGAATCGCCCGGCGGCCTGCAAATAGCTGGCTTGAGAATCGGCGACGTTGGCCTGATTCGATATCAATCGGCCCAGTTTTTCTACTGCGGGACTGCCAATAATAAAGAGCGTAGGCCCCGGCAAGGCCCAAAAGCAGCCAGGATTGGTAGTATACCTTGAACACCGTGTTCATGCGCCGAAATGCACCACCGAAGCTATCGTTTACGTAGAAAAGCTCCGCTCCCACAAGCAAATAAAAGGCAACAGCTACCAACAATAGAGGAAAAGCCGCCCCCACTTCCTCTCCTTGGCGCAAACGCAGGGCTGCGCTCATGGCGGCCACGGCCACTATGGCCAGACCCGGCAACACCCATAGAGCCCGTCCTCCCACATCGACGATAGCTGCGCCCACGCCGTCGTCGGCCCAAGTCAGGAACAATACAATTACTGCCCATATCACCAACGGCGCCAGGGTAATGGCCAAAACCAACCCAGCTAAAACACCGTCCGCCCTGGTCGGCCGCCCTAAGGTTGGAAGTTGCCGCAGGACGAAGGAGAGGGCCAGCAGGGCGAAGAAACCCATGGCCAAAAAGAACAAGAATGGCCGAGTGCTGACGTCACGCAAGGGCAGAATGCCCAGTGCGTTTCCGTCAAATGTTAAGTAGAAAGGTAAAAACATTACCACGCCAAGTGAAATGATCGGCACTAGGACCGCTATGCCGTTCAACGCCGCCCTCTGAATATCGCCGGTCCCACCCCCATAGTTCTTGACCAAAACCAAGACCACGAAAATCGCCGCCATCAAGGGCAGGTCCCAGATGTTGATGAAGGCCAGAGCCCCTATAAACAAGGCTATGGCGAGGCCTTCCAAGGGATGGCCCAGTAACCAGGCAGGTCCAAGTGTTCCTTGGTACCTAAATAAATTGAGACCAACAGACAGGCCAAGCACCACGAAAGGCAGGCTCATTACATGAGGATGTAGGTCTCCCAGCAGAAAGCTAAAGGCCGGAAACTCGGTGATGGTGTAGTCCAAGCTTTGGCCGTCCGCCAGCGTATCGATAACCCTAGTGCCCCGCCACCACCACAGGTAATCGTCGGGTAGCAATCCGGAACCGGAAGCGCCGGCCACCAGCCCTTTAATCCCTACCCAGTTCCAGAAGCCGTCCCCGCCCAAGCCCCGCGCATTAATAAATTCCAGCGCTCCTTCCAAGTTGCCAATCAGCATGATCATGGCTGGAGCGGCCAGACCGAACCCAATCGCTGCTTTTAGTCCGCCGCCGGAAAGCCGCACAAGGTTATACATCAAGCCGAACGACCCAATTGCCAGCAGCGCCGGCACCAAAGAAATGGCCAAGTTGTAGCTAACGTTAGATGGGATTGCCGTGAGCTTGGCCAAGAAGGCCATCATAAAATGGCCGAAGTAGTAGTAGCTGATGGAATGGCCAGCCAGCCAGGGGTCTTCGGGAGGGAAGAAGCGGCTCTGGAGGACTGCGTTCATAAACCCGAAGTCCATGGGCTTTTCGGTGCCGCTAATGGCTGGTGTCTCCGAGGTGATTCCCAGCCAGAGGAAAAAGAAGCCCAGGAAGAGAACCTCGGCCACGACCAAGGTGCGCCACTCTTCTTTGATGAAAGCCAAGATCCGGTAAGCCATGGCCCGAAACACGAAGCCGCCTGCCACCGCCGCCAGAACTAGAATCACAATCACCGTAATACGGGTGTTCGGAGCTATGTGAGTCAGGCCAGCCAGCCACAAAAAGTAGGAAAAGAGCACCAAGGCCAAGGGCTTGGCCAGGGTTAGCCCGCGGTCCGGCAGCCTACTGAACAGAATAAAGCAGAAGGGGAGGGCAAGTAGACCCAAAACTTCGATTGCCAGCAGCCAAGTTAAGGCGTCTACCATTCTAATTGGTCTGGCCGGGAGTTACGGGACGCAAGTTGTTCAGGACGTGGCCGGGAATGGAAATTACAAGCAGAGCGACCGCTCCAAGCTGCGCCGGGGCTAGGGCAGGTGGATCAGGAGACTGGAGCGAGAAGAGAGTCGACAAACTGTCTGGAATCGAATGGGGCCAAGTCTTCCAGGCTCTCGCCGGTGCCGATAAAAAGAATCGGCACTTGTAGTTCCTGTTTGATAGCAAGGGCAATTCCCCCGCGGGCCGTACCGTCAAGCTTGGCCAAGAAAATTCCGGTGCAGTCCACCGCTTCCTTGAATGATTTAGCCTGGGCCATGCCGTTTAGACCGGTGGTGGCGTCCAGAGTCAGTATTACTTGGTGAGGGGCCGAAGTTTCCAGGCGGTTTAAAACCCGGTGAATTTTCCGGAGTTCTTCCATCAGGTTGGATTTCGTGTGCAGCCTACCAGCGGTGTCGATTATCAGCACATCGGCGCCCCGGGCTTTTCCCGCTTGGTAAGCATCGTAGGCGACCGCTCCCGGATCTGCGCCGCTTTGGTGACTAATTACATCTACGCCGATGCGCTCTCCCAGGATTTCCAATTGCTCGGCGGCTGCGGCCCGAAATGTGTCGGCGGCGCCCAGCAACACTTTTAGACCGTTCTGTTGCAGGTGGTAGGCCAATTTGGCGATGCTAGTTGTCTTGCCGACCCCGTTTACTCCTACCATCAGAATTACGTAGGGTGATGGCCGGTCCTCGTCGCCAATCCAGTCCTGGCCGCTGGCGCCTGAGTCATCTTCCAGGTCGCGGATTAGCGATTCCTTCAGGCTTTCAAACAAAGATTCGGGATTGTATATTTTTTGCTGGCTGGACTGGTACTTCAACTCCTCGACGATTTTCAGGGAAGTATCCACGCCCACGTCAGAGGAAATTAAGATCTCCTCTAGCTCCTCCCAGAGGGCATCATCCAGGTTTGAAGAGCGGAGCAGACCCATGATTCGTCCAAACCACCGCTCGCGGCTGGGCTTGACAGCTTCTTCCGTTTGCTTGCGGTCTGCTTCCCGGTTACTCTTGAAAAATTTTAGCATTAAGCAATTTTCCAGGATTAGCGCTGGATTAATTTGATGCTGTTTGACTCAGGAGGCGCCTACAACATCGTGTTATACGAGCGTTTAGGCGGGGAGCACCGGCAGCGGGAGACGGTCTAGCCCAACGGTCCAGAACAAGCAACCGGTTTACCTACTCCAGGTTGCCTGACCTTCTTAGCAATGGCTCACTCTCCGCCGAAACCTTCCAGGCGCCGTAAGCATTGCCACGCAGGTCATTCTCTTCCACGTCTCCGCCGCCCTTGAGGGGCGCCCAAATGGCGACAATGCCGTTCTTGTTAATTCGGTTCCGGCGCAAGACGGGCCGGCCCGAGTTGCCTATTCTCATTCCAGCGCGGGAGTTCAAGTAGATGTCGTTGTTCTCCAACTTACCCTGGCCATCGTCGTAAACATACACGTCAGCCTCTTTATTTTCGTAGATGCGGTTCCCATGCAACGTAGGGTTGCCGCCGTTTCGAATTTCCACGCCGGACAGACCATTTGCGTAGACATCGTTGTCGTCAATATTGCCCAAACCATTGTCGTAGACAATTATGCCGCTTTGTTTACTATGGTGTATCTTGTTCCGGCGCAACCGTGGGTCGGCGCCGCCGCTGATCGCTACGCAGGCCAAGCTGTGGCTGGTAATATCGCACTCCTCCAAGAACAGCCGTCCTTGGGTTGCGTTTACGCAGAACCACTCGCCGCCGTGCATTTGCCGCAAAGTGATGTTGGACACCGTGCCCATGGTAGTTTTGAACAAGATGGCATTGGCTCCGACTGACTGGATGACTATGTCCTCGGTTGCCCCGTCCCCGATAATCTCCACCGGCTTGTCAATCACTAGGCTTTCCTGGTACAGGCCCGGCCGCACCATGATCCGGTCCCCCGAATCGGCGGCCAAGATGGCTTCGGAAATGGTTACGTGGTCTGCCCTTCCCATGGGGTCGACGACTCGGGTCTGAGGGCCTTTTTCTTCCTCCTCAACTTCCTCATAGAAGTCGGGGTCGTATTCATATTGTTGGGACCGGAGTTGAGGCTGCGCTATTGGTTCATCACCCGGGCGCTGGTTCCTTCTAAACCCGGGCATGCGATCCATGGCCATCCGGACCAGGCGGGATTGCTGGGGCGGCTCTAATACTTCTCTGATTCTTAGCGCTAGTTCTTCTAGGGCCTTGCCCACTTCCGGCGCTGAGATCGGCTGGAAACGCAGTTCCCTCCAGTCAAAGCGGTGTTCCCGGCCGATGATGGAGTCGACCATCTCGTCACCGCCCTGTTTGGCATCGTCGTCCAAGAACGGGCAGCGCACGTAGTAGAGAGGTAGAACCAAGTCATTGCGGTTCAGCTGCCGCTCGAGTTCGATGAAGGCCTCCATCTCGCTCTTGCACTGATCGCTGCGGAAAAATCTTGGCGTGATGAATGAAATCAACAGCGCAGGATCATCTGTCGCCTGTTCGACGCGCTCTTCCCAGGCCTGTTTCCACAGTGCGTCGTCCCGGTCTACAAAAACCGACAGGTCCTTGCCCGTATGCATGCTGACTTCGTCGGCCAACCGTTCCCGAAACTGGGCAATGCGCCCCTCTTCATGATGGAAATCGGAATTGACGAAGCTTAAGAAAGCAACTGGTTTAATGTCTGCCATCGGTGAGCCGTCCTACCTCGCCCTACCGCTGTCAGATTTTTCTTTTTCAAAATGACGTTGGTCAGATTCCCCATCGTTCAAAACTAACCTTGCCATGGCAGCTTTGGCCGCCGTGCTCTCAGCGCCCGATTTACTGCCACCTTGGCCAACACCCATTACTTCGCCCTCCACTAACACTTCGACCGTGAACACTGGGCCATGGTCGGGTCCTTCGCTGGACACCAAACGGTAGCTGGGGGTCGGGTATCCTCGCCCCTGGACAAACTCTTGGAGACAGGATTTGGGGTTTTCTTCGATGCTCCCGGCATTGAAAAACTCTTCAAGCTCTTCAGCCATTATGCTAAGGATGAATCGTTTTGCTTCGTGGTAGTCCCGGTCCAGGTAAACAGCGGCGACAATCGACTCGATAACTGCCGCCAATATCGAATCTCGGAGGCGACCTCCGCTGCTCTCTTCGCCTTTACCCAAACGAACGTAATCTCCCAAATTAGCTCTTTGAGCAACTCGGGATAGCGCTTCGCGGCGAACCAGGGCAGAGCGCCCTTTGGTCAGCTCGCCTTCGGGTAGGTCTGGGCATCGCCGGTAGAGCTCGTCGGAGATGACGAGCCCTAGCACGGCGTCACCCAAGTACTCCATTCGTTCGTAGGAGGCTAAGGGCGACCATCCATTCTCGTTGACATAAGAGCGGTGGACCAGTGCCTGCTCAAGTAACCGACGGTCCCGGAATTGTAGTCCCAGAACCGATTCTAGTTGGTCGCTCTCCAATAAATCCCCCTATATAACTCCGTGGGGCCACGGCGGCTGCGGCCGCTTGAGCTCCCCAACGTGGGCAAACTCGCTCATCGTCTTGAAGAGCGATTCGTAAATCTCGACGGCTTGTTCGTCGGGAGGAATAAACATTTTCAAAAACGCCGATTTCCCCGAGGGGAACACAAATGTCGGCACGCCGAATGCCCCGACTTCTTCCACGGCCGTCGTATGGCTCTCCGCAAGGTCCTTCAACAAGGTAGGGTCTGTAATGTCTTCCCTAAGTCGGGCGTAGTCGATTCCCGCATTCTTCGCCGCTTCCTCTATTACGGCAGGATCAGTGAGGTCCTTCTTATCTTCGTGGCGGAGCCTAAGCAACGCTATGAAGAAACTTGCGAATGCCTCATCACCCTGGCGCTTGGCGGCCAGGCCAGCCCGGTGGGCCAGAAGGGCATTATCTGAGCCGTCAATAATCTCGGGTCTCTCCCAGATCTTGTCTTCTTGGCCCTTGTCATTATTCGCCTGAGCCAACAAGAACGGCTGCCAGTCAATATCTACGCTTTCTCCGGTCGACTCTTCGACTTTTGCCAGCCACACGGCGGCATTGTACACGAAAGGTCAACGAAAGTCGTAGTAGGAACGGATATCAGTTCCGGCCATTTTGGTACCTCCTGGAATATTCCTAAGTGGATTGTATCCATGGGCAAAGTGCTTGTCAAAGACGCGGAGGAAATAGGCACGCAGACCCCAGACGGTCTTCGGCGTATCTTCCATGCGTTTAAACGGAATCTGGTGTAAACGCATTTGACATTACGGCTTGCGTTTTAATCGATCCGCTGAAAAGCCGAGCCCGGAATAGCCGTGAGATTAGCTGCGGCTTAAGCGGCGAGAACAACGGAATTTCACCGCCCCTATGCTATAATATTAGCCTCAGGAGGCCCTCCACGCGGCAGATTCAGAACATCGGTCCTTTGTTGGACGCTCTGGAAAGCGGACTGAGCGGCGATAACCTGTCCGTCTTTCGCTGTTTAAGAGACCGAGCCCTTAAACAGTCACACCCCATATATGTGGTCGGAGGGCCGGTTCGCGACTTTTTGTTGGGTGTGCCCATTCGGGACCTGGATTTCGTAGTAGAAGGCGACGGGCCTGAACTGGCCCGATGGCTGGCGGAGCGACTGGGAGGCGAAGTCCGAGTGCATCCCAGGTTCGGGACCTCCACTCTGGTATCAGGCAGCTGCCGTGTTGACGTAGTGACCGCGCGGAAAGAAGTCTACCCCAAACCTGGAGCGCTTCCCCAAGTAACCCCCGGCACAATTTCCGATGATCTTGCTAGGCGAGATTTCGCCATTAATGCCTTGGCTTTGCCGTTGACCGAAAAGCGACCGGAAATCATGGACCTCCATGGAGGGATCGACGATTTACGCCAAGGCGTAATCCGTATCCTCCATCCAAAAAGCTTTGAGGACGACCCCACTCGGATTTTCCGCGCCATTAGGTACGAACAAAGATTGGGATTCGACTTAGAACCGGACACGTTGGATTTCCTGAACGCTGCCGTCGCGCAGGGCCATATCGCCTCACTCACCGGCGACCGTATAAGGCATGAACTGGAGAAAATTCTGGACGAGGACCATCCGGAGCTGTCTCTGAATAAGGCCGCAGTGTTGGGTATTTTAGAGAAAATTCATCCCGCCTTGGGCGAGAAAGAGGCGGTTGACCGGCTGGATGCGTTGGTTGCCGGAACTCATACCGGTGATGATGGCCAAAAGGGTATCACTCATCTAACTTATATTGGGGCTTTGGTTTACTCGCTGTCGGAAATCCAGGCTGAGGAAATTATCCACCGCATCAGCGCTCCCGGGGCGTGGTCCCGAGTAATAAGAGAAGTGATGTCCCTTAAAAGCAGAGAGGATGCGCTGGCTAGGGACGACATTTCCAGTTCTCAACTGGCCGATATAGTGGGCGGTTACTCCGCCGAAGCCGTATTGGTTTTCGCTCGTCTGACCAAGCTCCCGATAGTGTCCGAGCGGCTGGCCTTATACTCGGAGCGGTTACGGCACATCGGACCTGCCTTAACCGGCAACGACCTGCTGGAGTTGGGTGTGCTTGAAGGACCCGAACTTGGCCGGTTGCTGCGGCAACTTCGAGAGGCTAAGCTGGAGGGTACGGTGTCCACTGAGGAAGATGAGCGCCGCTGGGTCCAAGAGCGGATGCCTAAAGCACACGAATGAACCAAAAGCTACGGATTCACCGCCAACGGCTTAATGCGAAGAACTCCGGCTACAGGGGAACGATAGAGAATGGCTGATGAATCCCAAGAATCTCAAGAATCCTGCGTAATTTGCGGCGAGGCGTTGGACGGCGTTCACCAGACATCTTGCCAGATGTGCGGTGGCAAGTTTCATCAGCCTTGGAGCCAGGACAGTGATGTCCCTCAATGCGGGCGCATCGGCAGCCACGAAGAAGCCTTGGCCATAGTGTTCTTGTGCGATGACTGTTTCTACGGCCGAAGGCCGTAGAACTGACCGCTAATTTCTGACAGCTACAAAGGACAGCTTTATGCAAGCGATCTACATTGAATCCCACGGCGGCGCAGAGGTTTTGACTTATGGGGAGCGGCCTGACCCGACAATCCAAAGCCAAGAAGTTAAGGTGCGGGTCGGCGCTGCAGCTTTAAACCGCCTGGACCTCTACACGCGGGAAGGTGGCCGCGGTCTTAAACGGGATTTCCCGCCCCCGCTGATTTTGGGCGGAGATTGCGCTGGTGAGGTGGTGGAGATCGGCGACCAAGTCACCACCTTAAAGTTGGCGGACCGTGTGGTTGTTAATCCCCGCCTAACCTGTCAACAATGCCCCGCATGCCTGTCCGGCAGAGACGATCTTTGCACCAGGCAACGGTTTATGGGCAGCGCTATCGACGGCAGCTACGCAGAATTTGTCGCCGTGCCGGCGGCCAATGCCCACGTCATAGACGATAGCATTTCCTACGAAGATGCTGCCGCCATGCCTACCACCTTCCTGCCCGTCTGGAACATGTTGGTGCGGCGGATGCAGGTCAAGGCCTGGGAGACGGTCTTGGTGCTTTCCGCATCGGCCGGCGTGGGCACTGCAGCAATCCAGGTGGCCAAGAACGTCATAGGAGCTAGGGTCATCGCCACCACCAGCACTCCGGAGAAAGCCTCCAAAGCGTTGATGCTCGGTGCCGACGAGGTGATTAACTATAACGAAGAAGACATCACCGAGCGGGCCAAGGAACTCACCGGGGGCGCAGGCGTCGATGCGGTGGTGGACCACGTTGGCGCCGACTTCTTCGCCAAGGCGTTCAACGCCCTCCGCCCCGGTGGCCGATACGGCACTTGCGGCGCGACGACCGGCCTGCGCAGCGAGTTGCATTTGGGGCTGTTATTCAGCCAACAGAAGGAAATCCACGGGGTTTTTATGGGAAACAAAGAAGACATGCGGGAGATCATCACCGTGCTTAACCGGGGCGTAATTCGGCCTGTCGTGGACCGGGTTTTCCCGTTGCAAGACGCAGCCGATGCCCACCGCGCCATGGAAGAGACCAACTTCTTTGGTAAGCTGTTATTGGCGCCCTAAAGGATTGACACTCAACAAGGGATGGCACAAATCAGTTTCGGTCACTCACCTCGAACAGGCTGTCACGGGCTAGCAGCTTGACTATGTAACTCACCCGACGCCGAACCGGGAAGGCACGATGGCACAACTGTAGGTACCATCGCCAATCTTTTTCCCCCGGTAGCGGGCCTCCAATATAAAATAAACCTTGCTCCCTCGAAGTTCTGTTACCTCCACCGTTGCTTCCACTTTCCCTCCCACAGGGACCGGGCCCAAATGCCGGATATTTACCTCAAATCCCACGTGGGTGGTATCTGCAGGCAGCGAGCTTTTTATTGCGGAGGTGCAGGTCTGCTCAAAGAGCTGCAACAAGGCCGGCGTGCTGAACACCGGCACATGGGGTGCCGTATCCCTTTCGGTAACGGTAATGGTCTTTTTCCCGGCTAGGCCGGGTGTGATTGCCATCCTCTTCCTCCTCTAGATGGAATGTAATCGGGCGGGCAGGCTTGACCAGCCCCCTAGATAACCCGTTGGGCCATTAGCTCGGTTAACCTGTCCTCCGGCAAGCCCAGGAGACGCCCATAAACCAAGTCATTGTCGTATCCCAAGGACACCGAGCCTCGCCATACACCTCCGGGCGTAGCGGAAAACTTCGGAATGATGCCGGTGCCTTTAACCTTCCTGTTCAAACATAGGTCTTCCCACTCTATGTGGATGTTCCGGGCTTGATAGTGAGGGTCCTCAGCCATATCCTTGGCCGTCATGATGGGGCTGCACGCTACTTCGGCGGCGTTCATTGCGGCAACGACTTCCTTCACTGGTCTCTCTCCCACCCAACCCCTGAGAATAGCGTCAAACTCGACTCCTTCGGGCGATTCTACATTCCCATAAGCCGACCGCCACTTTTCTTCCGTAGGATCCAGCCCCAACACGCGGCACACCCGGTCATATACAGTCCCAACCGCGCCGATAACGACCCAACCGTCATTGGCTTGGAATGCGTCATAAGGCTGAAACATGCCGGCCTTATTGCCGGACCGCTCCCGGACCAACCTTTGCTCATAGTAAGCTACCATCGTTCCTGCCAAGGTGTGATGTATTGCTTCGTATTGGGCGAGGTCAATAACCTGGCCCTGCCCGGTGCGTTGGGCGGAGATGTAGCCTGCCAAAGAAGACCAGATGCAGAATAGACCGGTGATGAAGTCGCCGGTCCAAGGGGTAGCTTTTACCGGAGGTTCGGGGTTGGGAAAACCGGTAAGGTTCATTAGGCCGCCAAAGGCTTGGCCGATGAAGTCGTAGGAGGCCCTGCCCATGTAGTCGGGGTGTCCGTCCTGACCATAGCCAGACACATGGGCTATCACAATCTTGGGGTTGGCCGCTAGAACCGTGGCATCATCCAATCCCCACTCTTCGTAGGTCCCTGGAATAGAGGATTCCATCCAGATGTCGGCTTTAGCGACCAGTCCCAGGAACAACTCCTTTCCCTCCGGCGTGCTTAGGTCCAGCGTGACATGAAAGCTGTTACGCCTGGTTTGTACCCAAGCAGTGGCGACGCTGGTGCCGTCGTCGCAAGGCATGGGAAATTCCAGGGTGCGCCAGGCTGCGTCTCCGACAACAGCACGTTCGATTTGAATAACTTCGGCGCCCATCTCAGCAGCCAAAGTCACCGCATAGGGTTGGGCCATGAGTGTACCGGTCGACAGTATGCGAATTCCCTGGAGTGGGCCAAATGGCTGCGGTATGAGCGTCTCTTCTTCGGCGCGCATGATAATCCCCCTTTCGATTTTGGGCTAAGTATCCCTGAGATAAGCGAATTGATCACGTAGTGTTTAAGCCGATCGATGTGCCTCTGTTCCTGATTTTACGGTAACCATCGGGTGACCATCAATAGTCGTCGTAGGTTTAAAGAATGGTACTATAAAGCGGAACAAGAAGTGTCGCTCCCCAAGAAGTGGCGCTCCCAACCAGGAGGATTGTGGCCGTGGACTTGAGCAATTTAGTAGATGCGGATAATGGGTTACTTAGCCGGCGCATCTTCATTGAGCAGGAAATCTACGAGCAAGAATTGGAGCAGATTTTCGCCCGTTGCTGGCTTTTCCTCTGCCACGAAAGTCAAATTCCCAATCCGGGTGACTTCATTACTACTTACATGGGCGAGGACCCCGTGTTAGTTGTCCGCGACAGCCAAGGTCAAGTTGGCGCTTTTCTGAACATCTGTCGCCACCGGGGCAACCGGCTGTGCCGCGCCGACAGCGGCAACGCGGCCGCATTCATTTGTGCCTACCATGGTTGGGCTTACAGCAACGACGGTAAACTAAATGCTGTGCCGAACTTACGAGATGCCTACTATGGAGAATTGGACCAGAATAATTGGGGTCTGGTCCCGGTATCCCAGCTAGATAATTATAAGGGGCTGGTCTTCGCCACCTTTGATCCGAAGGCGCCCCCGCTGTTGGAGTACCTGGGCGAGCTGACCTGGTATCTGGACTCGATTTTCGACCGCCGCCCTGGCGGGATAGAAGTAATTGGCGGCATGCACAAGTGGATAATTCCTTGCAATTGGAAGTTACCCGCCGAAAATTTCGGAGGCGACGGCTACCATACAGCTTGGACTCATTTGTCGGCCATAAGAACCAAGTTCTCTAGCAATTTTCGGTCTTCACGCGACAGTCAAGGCCGGGTTGTTTCTCCCGGTAACGGACATTGTGTAATAACCGTCAATCCAAGCGACCCAAGCGACCCTCCCGTGGCGGAAGTAATGGCTTACGAAGAGGATATTCGCGAAGAAGTCGACCAGCGTCTAGGCGACCGCAGCAAGATGGTCAAACCCATTGTGGGTACAATGTTCCCAAATTTTTCAATGCTGAGGGCCAACTCCACCAGTCTGCGCGTTTGGCACCCCAAAGGGCCAGACAAAGTAGAAGTGTGGTCTTGCGCATTCGCGGACAAGGCGGCGCCGCCGGAAGTCAAGGAAGCCTTGCGATTGGCCGCTTTGCAAGGGTTCGGCCCGTCAGGTACATTCGAGCAGGACGACATGGACAACTGGCAAGAATGCACTAGGAGTAGTCGAGGAGTAGTTGCCCGCCGGTATCCCATGAATATGGAGATGGGTCTGGGGCACGACGGTTTTAATGAAAACCTTGGGGGTTGGGCCAGCGACTTCCGGTTTAGCGAGAGCAATCACCGGGCTTTTTACCGGCGCTGGGCCCAGCTCATGGCCGCCGACAGTTGGGCGGAACTTTAGTAACGAAGCTCTTGCAGGTTGATCGAACAATCGTCCCGTTTCCTGAGCCATAGCTTCCATCTTTCGGAGACTCGATTCCTCGGCAAGTTTCTATTAGCTCCTTAAGTTGGATTAGAAATTCGTCAGCCACCCGAATAGGGTGATTTAATAATATTCGCCACTCCTGAGCGTGAGCAGGCTGAGAAGATTCTCGTTAACACCTTGCAGCCTGGTTCGTCGTACTGGGATCGATACTGGGTTCGTAGGTCCGTGGGCAGACCCGACGGAATCATCGTAGAAACTAACGCCGTTCTGTTTAAGCAACGCAAATCGAGGATCGGCCAAAACATAGTCTATGCCTCCGGGAAGAGGTAACCACCCTTTTACGTTTACCTCGTATGCAAGTAACCATTGGTTTCCTTCAAGCTCTGCTTGATTCATTACGACGCTCCACTGACTGAATGTTACTTGACTGGGGATCAAGTTCTTGTTTTTAGCGTCTAGCGAAAGCAATG
>MUCR01000069.1 GCA_002816455.1 SAR202 cluster bacterium Io17-Chloro-G4
CGCCCTGGAACCTCCCAGGGGCAGCTTATCCCCGGTAGTGGACAAACGCCCGGTTGGCCTCCGCCATTCGGTGCAACTCCTCCTTACGACGCACGGCCGAGCCTTCACCTCGGGCCGCTTCTTGTAACTCTTGGGCTAATCCCACGCGCATGGGCACGCCTTTGCGCGCCCTGGCACCTCGGATCAGCCAACGCATTGCCAGCGCCTCACTCCGGCCCTTACGCAGGTCGGTTGGCACCTGATAGGTAGCGCCGCCGATCCGCTTGGGCTTGACCTCCACTAATGGTGTCGTGTTGCGCATAGCTTGTTGGAACACTTCCAACGGGTCCAAATTAGACTGGTCCCGTATGAGTTCAAATGCCGTGTAGGTAATGCGCTGGGCGGTGGTCTTTTTGCCCCGTTGCATCACCCTATTAATGAAGCGGGCCAACTCCTCGTTATTGAAATGAGGGTCAGGCGGCACTTCCCGCCGCTCGGCGCGTCTTCTTCTCGACATAGTTAACTCACTCTCGCTGATTCCAAAAAAATGCCTTGGTTTCCAGACATGGTTACCCCAACTTTGCTTAATCCATTTAAGAAAACCCAGCAGAATTAAGCCAGTTGCTTAAGGCGGTTAAAGGAAATTTAGGCGTTTGGCCGGGGCTTATCGGCCCCGTACTTGCTCCGCCCTTGACGCCGGTCCTGGACACCTTCACAGTCGAGAGCGCTGCGCACCACGTGGTAGCGCACGCCGGGCAAGTCCTTGACGCGGCCTCCGCGAATCAAGACAACTGAGTGCTCTTGAAGGTTGTGTCCCACTCCGCCGATATAAGCGGTTACCTCAACCCCGTTGGTTAGCCTTACACGGGCAATCTTACGAAGCGCTGAATTGGGCTTTTTAGGAGTCATAGTTCGCACTTGGATGCAAACTCCACGCCTCTGAGGGCAGCCCGGACCGTACCTGGTCCTATTACGCAGCGAGTTCTGGACCCAATGCAAAGCCGGAGCCTTGGTCTTTCGCCGAACCGGCTGGCGTCCCTTTCTCACAAGTTGGTTTACAGTTGGCATAGAAAATCCCCGCCGTTCTAGTTGGACAGCAATTAAGTACTTTATCAATTAGGCGTGGCGCTGTCAACACTCAGAGGCTTCAATAACTTACAAAATTTTAGATACATATCTCGCCTACACCGCGCAAGCTAATCTAGCAATCAGAGAGCCGCCTGACAGAACCGCTCAGCCAGGGTGTACCGGCATGGTCGCTATTGACATCCCACTTGGCCCGGATTAAAGTTTCTGAAGTCAGGAAGATTCCACGTTAACAATCAAACAACCCGCCCCAGGCGTCAATTCGACTTAAACGGCATTGTAATCAGGTTGTTGTACTCAGTTCGTTTCAAAAGCTAGTGCCCGCTGTTTAAGGGGGAAGGCGGTGAGATTCCGCCGCGGTTGCGCCACTGTATGTCGGGCAGTTTCGGTGATAGCTCGTTTCTGGACTAGTTTTTGAGGACTCAAGCATTGACCGAACGCTGACCCCTCAAGTCAGGAAACCCGCCCGGGACGGTTGAGCTCTACTCTGCGCCAAACAGATTAGTACCTCTCGGCGCTCAATGTTTCTTATCAAGCAATGTTTGAAACTATACGGGTTGCCGGTAGCCTCTGGTTCGTGCGGAGCCGGAGGCTTTTTTGCTATTTAGGCCTAAGTGCTAGGCTCCCAGCCGAAGACTTAATTGAGTTATTGAATAATCTGTGTGTTTAAGGAAGAGTAATAATTCCCCGTGGGAGGACCGTTCGTGAGCGCTGATAACGCGCCTGCCCAAGTCACTATAGTCGCCGTCGGTCCCGGTGATTCTCGCATGCTTACCCTTAGAGGACGTGAAGTGCTGGAAGCTGCGGACGTAGTGACTGGGTTCAAAACAGTCTTGGACGTGGTGACGCCGTGGACTAGCCACGCAGAAATGTGTCCCATGAACTACCGGAACCAGGAAGAGGTACTGGAGTATGCGGTGGATGAAGCCCGGAAAGGACGCCGCTGCGTTGTGTGCTGCTGGGGCGACCTGAACGTTTCGGCCCGGGAGTTGCTGGCTCGGGTTCGAAAACGGGCTGAAATCGTGGAGTTGGTGCCCGGCATTAGTTCGGTGCAATTCGCTTTAGCCAGATCAGGGATTTTTCTCGAAGACTCATTATTTATCACCTTGCATAAACGCCAAGAAGTCGATGGCGACATGGACGAGCTTGCGTACTACTTACGGGAAGACCGAAGGCACATAATTCTACTGCCCCGGCCCTTCGACCTGATGCCGCCGGGCATCGCGGGCCTGCTGATTGAACTGGGCATCCCCGAAGACCGCCCCATGTTGATATACCAGCGGCTCACGCTGGAGGATGAGAAACGTTGGGAAGGCACCTTGAAACAGTGCGCCAGCTCCGTTGAAGAGTTTAGCGACTTGACCATCATGGTTTTCCCAAAGCGTGATGGCGGCGATTCCGGAGAAGGGGCGTAGCCCTTGCCGGAACGACCTTCATTAGTATCAGATTCCCGACAGAAGTCGATATTGCTCGTCACCACGGCTGATACCGATCTGCTGACGGCTGACCGCGCGTTGGCTGAATTAACTTACCCCGATTTTCCTCAAGTGCGGGCCTTCAATCCCTCCAAACTGGACACCCCCGAAGCCCAAGCGGAACTATTGGACGCCGTGGCTAGCTCCAGCGCCGTAGTGCTGAGGCTACTGGGCGGAAAGCGCGCCATGCCCGAAGCATTTGACCGATTGGTGCAGCTTTGCCATTCCTTGGGAGTACCTTTGGTAGCCTGCCCAGGACATCAGGAGTGGGACGAGGATTTGATCTCCGCTTGTTCCGTGTCGGTGGCCGAAGTAGACACGGTATTTGCCTACCTGATGCGGGGCGGAGTGGCCAACCTTCGAAATCTTTTCATATTCCTGAGCGACTCCTACTGCGATACCAGCTTTGGCCCAGAGGCCCCGGCGCCAGCTCCATGGGAGGGCATATACCATCCCGATGTAACGGAGAGTTTCGACGCTGAGGGCTTCACCCGCGAAAGGTTCTCGCCCGGAAAGCCAGCGGTTGGTGTGCTTTTTTATCGGGCCCACTGGATGAGCGGGAACCTCCAGGCGGTGGATGCCCTGATACGCCGGCTGGAAGACTTGGGCGCGGACGTTCTGCCCATATTCTCCTTCAGTCTCAAGCACAATCCTGCGGACGAGCCCGGACAGGACGGGACCGACGAGAAAGATGGGCCTACTAGGGCTCTTTCCCAGTACCTGGCCCAACCTGACGGCTCGCCTCGCGTTCACTGCGTAATCAACACCATGGGCATGTCCATGGGCGATTTGAGTAAAGAAGGGACTACCATTGCTTCCGGTTGGGCTGTGGACTACCTGGAGCAGCTAAATATCCCAGTGATCCAAGCCATTATGAGCACCGGGACGGAAGAGCAGTGGCAGGATAGTTCGCTGGGTCTGGGTCCCATCGACACGGCCATGAGCGTGGCTTTGCCCGAGTTCGACGGTCGCATCATTTCTGTGCCCATATCCTTTAAGGAAGAGACCGATCAGCACGAGTCCGGCCGCATGTCCGGGCAACTCCAGCGTTATGTGCCCCAACCGGACCGGGTGGACCTAGTGGCCCGGCTGGCCGTGAAGTGGGCCTGGCTACGCCTAAAGCCCAATGATGAAAAGAAAGTAGCGATTATTCTCAGCAATTACCCGACTAAAGACGCTCGCATCGGCAACGCCGTTGGCCTGGACACACCGGCTTCGGTTGTACGCATCCTAAATGCCCTAAGCGAAGCGGGATATCAGGTTTCCGATATTCCGGAAAACGGGGACGAGCTGGTTCACCGAATAATTGAGAGATGCAGCAACGACCTTGATTCTCTGACGGAAGAACAACTTAGATTGGCAGTGGGTCACGTGGATGGACGCCAATACGCCGAGTGGTATGCAGACTTCCCGGAGAAGGTCAAGCAGGAGCTGCTGGAAAGCTGGGGTGAGCCGCCCGGTCAGGTTTACCGCACCAACGGCTCATTAGCGGTGGCGGGCATCGACTTGGGCAACGTATTCGTGGGTTTGCAACCACCCCGGGGATTTGGTCAGAACCCCATTGCTGTGTATCACAGCCCCGACTTGACTCCCACCCATCACTATATTGCCTATTACCGTTGGATACGCGACGTGTTTCAGGCGGACGCAATGATCCACGTCGGCAAGCACGGGACATTGGAGTGGCTGCCTGGCAAGGGCATAGGCCTGTCGGAGGCTTGCTATCCTGAATTGGCTCTCCAGGATATGCCCCTGTTCTACCCCTTCATCATCAACAATCCCGGAGAGGGCGCCCAAGCCAAGCGTCGGGCCCACGCCACGATTATCGACCACCTGATACCGGCGATGACCACCGCCGACAGTTACGGCGACATCGCACGGTTGGAGCAACTGCTGGACGAACACTACCAATGCCAGACCTTAGACCCAGCCAAGTTGCCCATCCTGGAGGCCCAAATCTGGGACCTGTGCAAAGAGGCTGAACTCAACCGGGACTTGGGTGTGGATACCCAACCCGATGACTTCGCCGAATTTATTTTGCACATTGACGGTTATCTTTGCGAGATAAAAGACGCCCAGATAAGAGATGGTCTGCATACCCTGGGCGAAGTGCCCCAGGAAGAACAACTTATCGGGCTGCTGTGTGCCTTGAGCCGGTTGGATAGCGACGGCGTCCCCAGCTTACGCAAATCTATGGCGGAGGCCCTGGGTTTCGACTACGCCGGTCTGCTAGAAGAACCCGGAATCGCACTTAGCGATGGGATACCGAAAGCTCTGGCCAACATGGATACTGAATCCACTGCCCGGATCAGGGGCGACGTTGTCGAGCGGTTGGAACTCCTCTGTCGTCAGGCTTACCGGGACATGAGCTTGACAGGCTTCGACCCGGAAAAATCTTCCCAAGTGGTGGACCGCCTATTGGGCAGCAGGGATACCCAAACAGAAAGGGTGCTAGGCCATGCCGCCAAGACTGTTTATCCGGCCCTGATGAGGACCAGCGACGAAATTGGAAACCTGCTCCGCGGGTTGGAGGGATGCTTCGTCCCGGCCGGCCCCAGCGGCGCCCCAACAAGGGGCATGGTTAACGTATTGCCCACCGGCAGGAATTTTTACTCCGTGGACCCCAAGACCATTCCCTCTCAGGCGGCCTGGGAAATGGGCCAAGGATTGGCTCAGGGCTTGCTGGATAAGTATTTGGAAGAAGAGGGCGCTTACCCGGAAATGGTGGGCCTGGTGGTCTGGGGCACCTCGGCCATGCGTACTCACGGAGACGACATTGCTCAGATTCTCTGCCTCTTAGGCGTCCGCCCGGTATGGCAGGAAGAGAGCCGCCGCGTCACCGGTATTGAAGTCATACCCTTGGCGGAACTTGGCCGTCCGCGCATCGACGTGACTATACGCATCAGCGGATTTTTCCGGGACGCTTTCCCCAATCTAATCGACCTTCTGGACCAAGCGGTGCAGTTGGTAGCATCGCTTGACGAATCACCCGCAGATAACATGATCGTCAAACATCTGAAAGAAGATGAAGAACCCTCACCCTCAGCCCCTCTCCCCGAGGGAGAAGGAAAGCGGGAAGGCCAAGGTGAGGGCACAATCGCGCCCCTGTACCGCATTTTTGGCAGCAAGCCCGGTAGTTACGGAGCTGGGATATTGCAGGCATTGGACGAGCGAAACTGGGACACGGTCCAGGACTTGGCCGAAGTTTACGCCGCTTGGGGTGGCTACGCTTACACTCGCCAAGAGCACGGCATCAGTGCTCGCCAGGAGTTCCGCAAACGTTTTAGCCAGATCGTGGTCGCCGCCAAGAACCAAGACAACCGGGAACACGACATTTTCGATAGCGACGATTACATGCAGTACCACGGCGGCATGATTGCAACCGTCAGAGCCTTAACCGGCCAGAATCCCCGTCAGTTTCTTGGCGACAGTTCAGATCCTTCACGTCCCAGGCAAAGAGACCTTCAAGACGAGGCTAGAAGGGTCTTCCGTAGCCGGGTGGTCAACCCCAAGTGGATCAATTCCATGAAGCGCCACGGCTACAAAGGCGCGTTTGAGTTGGCGGCCACCGTGGATTATATGTTTGGTTACGATGCCACGGCCCAGGTTATCGACGATTGGATGTACCGGGACGTCACCGAAAGCTACGTCTTCGACCCGGAGACTCAGCAATTCTTCAAAGAAAGCAACCCATGGGCCCTCAAGGGCATTGTGGAAAGATTATTGGAAGCGATCCAGCGGGGCTTATGGGAGTCGCCACCAGAGGATATGCAGCAACGGCTACAGGAATTATATCTGGAGCTTGAATCTGACTTGGAAGCCAGGCAGGAGACCGGAAATCCGGTCTAGCGCGATTGCCTGCGGGAGAAATTCCGCTTAGAAATATAGGTTTGTTAGCTCGGGGTAGAAAAGTTCAATAGGTGAGGGTAGAATTCCACCAAGTACCATAAAAAGCAATCGAAAAACCGGCCAAGGGAACTTGGCCCTATGAGTTAGCCGAAGAGCCGAATCAGGAGATAGAACGTGGAAGTTGCATTGGAACTCCTCAAACGCTTGGCCCAAGACGATCAAATGATGTGGGTAGTCGGCGGCGTGGGCGTAGTAAGCGAGAACAATTCCAAGGGCATCAAAGAGCCGGAGGTCAGCGGCGGCTACGTTACCATGGAAGCGGACAACTGGCACTTTCACTTGGGACTGGAAAGCATAACCGCAATCCAGTTTGTTGAAGCTGAAAGCCACGGCGACCTAATGTCGTACTATGTTCGATTCTCCAACGACGGGGATGGTAAGGAAGAAACACTGGTACGCAGCTACTTCCCCAATCCCTACCTGGGCAAAGATTTCGAACGCACCGAGTTGCAACCGGAAAAACTGAAAGCGTTCGAGAAAATGCGTGATGAATACGTGGGCCGGGAAGGCATCGTGTTTGTGAAGAGACCCAAACAGTCCTAGCTTGTAGAGAAGAAACCTTGGGTCCAGCGCTCCTGATCTGCTCTAAGAACCCCGATTTTAATACCAGATTTTAATACCAGATTTTAACACCAGACTTTAACACCAGACTTTAACAACTGAAAACAGCCTGAAGGTGGCCCCGAAATTTCGGGGCTGAAAAGGGAAGCCGGTGTGAGTCCGGCGCGGTCCCGCCACTGTAACTGGTGTGCCAACCCCCATTCCGCTAAGGGCGGAGTCACTGGCCTGATAGATAGGGCCGGGAAGGCCGGGAATTGGACGCAGCCAGAAGCCAGGAAACCTGCCTCAGGATTGGATTAATACGCTTCGCGGAAGGAGGTATCAATCGAAAGATTTATAGTGCCTGGCCTTCTGGTCAGGCTATTTTTTTGTCGGGATTCGACCCTGTGCTTCGACAAGAAATAAGGCCGATAAATAAACTCAAAATATGATTGAAAAAATTGGAGGATAGGCAATGCTAAGGTTTTCCCCGGTGATTACGTTCATAGCCGGATTATTATTAATCGTCGCGATCGCATGCGGTTCAGACGCAACTGCCACACCAGCCGCATCGGCGCCAGCCCAAGCTTCGAGTGGCGAAGAGCGGGTGCTAAAGATTGCGTTGACATTCTTGGATGAGCCTCCCGACCCGTTTCAGGCGGGTTGGCTGGCCATGCCCACTGGTATCTCCCAGACGTTATTCAGATTGAATGAAAATCTCAAACCTGAACCGTGGCTGGCTACAGGAGCAACGCAAATCGATTCAGTTACGTGGGAAATTACTCTGAGAGAAGGAGTTAAATTTCACAACGGCGCTTTGATGAACGCAGAAAAGGTGAAAGGTTCTCTCGGCCTTGCGCTGTTGCGCCGCCCCGGTACCAGGACGCTGCTGGACATCAAGAGTGTTGAGGTGAAAGACGCCAACACCGTGGTCCTGGTCACCAATTCTCCGAAACCCACTTTGCCGGGTTTGCTGACCAATCAAAATGTGAGCATCGCAGACCCTGAAACCGTACCGGCGTCGGTGGACGAGTCCGCAGCGGGCGCGGCATTGACCGGCCCCTTTAAATTGGTTTCCTTTTCGGCCGACGAGTCTATGACGGTCGAAGCCCACGCCGATTACTGGGAAGGACCGCCAGCGGTCGACCGTGTCGACTACGTAGCATTTAGCGACAGCAACAGCCGGCTTTTGGCTTTGCAAAGCGGCGATGTCGACATCTCAGTAAACCTTCCGCCTCAAGGCGCCACTATTGTGGATAGCGACGAATCTCTGGAACTAAGATTAGCGACTCCCTCCAGCATGAATTTCCTGTTCGTGAACCATGAAAGCCCGGCGATGGAAGATGTGTTAGTGCGCCAGGCTATATCAATGGCAATCGACCGTCAGGCATTGGTGGATTCCGTAGCCGAAGGAAACGCAGTTGCGGCGCCGACGATGTTCCCACCAGGATTTCTCTCTTGTCCCAGCGTGAATGGCTATAAGTACGACCCGGCAGCAGCGCGTTCTAATTTAGCCGATGCTGGTTACGAAGACAGTAACGGTGATGGAATAGTGGAGCAGGACGGTGAAGCACTCGAATTACTCATGCAAACATACCCCCAACAACCTTTGCTGCCGCCGATGCTGGTGGCTCTGCAAGGGATGCTAAAAGACATAGGAGTGCGCTCTGATGTCCAAATCGTGGACTTCAGTCTTGCAAGCCAGGGTGGATACGATCTTTTTGGTTACAGCAACGGCACTATCACCACAGGTGATCCTCATTGGGCGCTCAGCCGTCAATACCTAACTGGTGGCGATGAAAATCGGGGGAATTTCAGCAACTCCAGAGTGGATGATCTGATCGGTAAGCTTTCCCAAGTAGCCGATCCCGCCCAACGCCAGAGCGCCGCTTGTGAAGCGCTGCAAGCCGGGCATGATGAGGTTGCCCTGATACCCGTAATTTTCCCAAATCGACTTTATGGAATTTCAAATCGGGTAGACTGGCCCGTTGCGCCACACCCCATACAGTTTTATTTTATCGACCATCGGATTGGCCTGAAATAGCATGAGCGGGTACCTGGCGCGACGATTCGCGACCTTGCCGTTGCTGCTGGTGGGAATTTCCTTCATCAGCTTCTTGCTGCTAAATTTCGCTCCCGGCGATGCCGCTGAGATTACACTACGCCGACAGAACGGCGGGATAACGCCGTCCCCGGAGGCGGTAGTGGCCCTAAGGGAGGAATTGGGCCTGAACGCGCCGCTGCCGCTGCGCTACTTCCGATGGGTGTCCGACGCTGTGCAAGGAGACCTGGGAGAATCCTACCGCAGTGGTGGTTCAATTGCCGGTGAACTCGCCCGTCGGCTACCGGCGACCTTGCTGCTGGCTTCCGTGAGCATGGCCATCGGTGTTGCGGTTGGCGTCCCTCTAGGGGTGTTCGCCGCCCTCAAACGCGGCTCTATATTGGACACCACCAGCCGGTTTTTAGCTTTGTTTGGGGCAGCCGTGCCAAGTTACGTTATGGCGCTGCTGCTTATGCTGGTGTTCGCAGTGAAGCTCGACTGGCTGCCCGCCATCGGTTACGGCGAACCAAAAAACATAGTGTTACCAGCTGTCGCCTTATCTTTCGGCGTGATGGCCCAGCTAATGCGGCTCACTAGGGCGACGATGTTGGAGTCGCTAAGCCAAGACTATATCCGGACCGCTCGGGCAAAGGGGTTAAACGAATTGACCGTCACCTGGCGTCACGCTTTGAGAAACGCATTGCTGCCGGTGGCCACCGTGATGGGCACCAGCGCCGGACACTTGCTAGGTGGGGCAGTGATCGTGGAAATTATCTTCGGTTGGCCCGGCGTAGGCCAGTTTGTGATTGTGGGCATCTCCCAACGGGACTACCCGGTGGTACAAGGGTTTGTGCTATATCTGGCCGTTATTTTTCTTTTGGTGAACTTGGCCGTCGACATGTTATATCGATGGCTGGATCCACGCCTGACCTTCAGCAGGCAGGCGGCGTAAAAATTGAGCGCCTTCCCTCAAGCAAACGTACGGCTACCTGCATTATCTTCGGACATGCAGCGGCGGATACGCTGGTTGCTTCGAGATCCCGGGAGCCTGATCGGTCTAACCCTGGTAACTATTGCCATCCTAATGGCCTTATTGGCTCCCATATTGCCATTGGACAACCCCACTGAAATTGCTTTGGAGAATAGGTTGTTGCCCGCATCCTCCGAACATTTCTTAGGCACCGACCACATGGGAAGGGACGAGCTAAGCCGCCTGGTCCATGGCGCACGAGCAACTTTGGGTCTGGCCAGCCTCTCTTTGTTGATCATCATGGGTATTGCTCTCCTAGTTGGAGCCGTTTCCGGCTACTACGGCGGTTGGTTGGACACCGGCCTGATGTTGATTGTGGACCTACTGTTGGCTTTCCCTTCCTTGGTACTAGGCATCGCCGTCGCTGGGATACTGGGCCCTAGTATCCTAAACGTGATAATTGCGGTGTCCGCCGTGTGGTGGGCTGGCTATGCTCGGGTTATCCGTGGCATGGTGCTGTCAGCCCGGCAGAGGGAATATGTGGACGCTGCCAGGGCAGTGGGCGCAACTGACGTCCGAATCGTCGTGTTCCACATAGCTCGTAATATCTTGGGACCATTCATCGTGCTGGCCACGCTTGATATGGGCTTTATTATTCTGGGAATAGCAGGCCTCAGTTTTCTAGGGCTGGGCGCCCAGCCGCCAACTGCGGAATGGGGAGCGATGTTGAATGATTCGCGGGCTTATATGCAAACCGACCCTGGATTGCTGTTGGTCCCCGGTATAGCTATTTTCGGATTGGTCCTGGGGTTTAATTTGTTGGGAGACGGAATCAGAGACTTTATGGACCCCACAAATCGATATCGTTAAGCAACCTTGCTACGCCCGAAGCGGTATCTAATTATTTAAGCGGCTGGGTCAGTACAAACCAGGAACTTTCACCGGGAACTTTCAAATGAAGGGCCATGGTAAACTGGACGCTCCGCAAGGCATTTAGACAAACCAATTGAACCTGTCTAGCTTGAAGTATGCTTGACAGACAATTTCTCGCTTTAAGAGCAGACTAGGAGAAAAAGTCGTTGGTGCAGACACCGGGACAACAACGCTCAGAGCCGCGTTTCCCCTTCACGGCAATCGTTGGCCAAGATGCCATGAAGAGGGCCCTGCTTTTTAACTCAATCAACCCCAAAATTGGCGGCGTGCTGATTCGGGGCAAGAAGGGCACTGCCAAGTCCACCACGGTCCGGTCTTTGGCCGCATTGCTGCCTGAAGTTACCGTGGTGCGGGGCTGTCCTTATAGCTGCGCCCCGGAAGCGAAGCAAGGAATATGCCAGTATTGCGAGCCGGGAGAGCCAGAAAATCCGGTCGAAACTCCGGCGGTCAGCCGCCAGGTCCGCATCGTAGACCTGCCTGTCGGTGCGACCGAAGACCGCCTTGTCGGCTCCTTGGATATCGAGACGGCTATCAAGACCGGTGACCGTAGCTTTGAACCGGGATTAATAGCAGCCACCCACCGGGGCGTTCTTTACATTGACGAGGTTAATCTGCTGAACGATCACTTGGTTGACGTGCTCTTAGACGCCTCGGCCATGGGACGAAACTACGTAGAGCGGGAAGGGATTTCCATCAGCCATTCCGCCGAGTTCATCTTGGTGGGCACCATGAACCCCGAGGAAGGAGATCTGCGTCCCCAATTGCTGGACCGCTTCGGTCTTGCCGTGGAGGTGGAAGGGACTTTCCCACCGGAAGAAAGGCGCGAAGTGGTGCGACGGCGCATCGCTTATGAAGCGGACCCGTTCCAATTCATGGAGCAGTGGCAGGCAGCGGAGCAGGAAGAGCGGGACAGGTTGTCCCGAAGCCGGGAGTTGCTGCCCCAAGTGCGCGTTCCCGATGACATCCTGAACCTGATCACCGACATTTGCGCCGAGTACCAAGTGGACGGCATGCGCGGCGACATAGTCATGTACAAGACCGCCGGCACAGTGGCGGCTTACGAAGGCCGGACCGTCGTTACTGCGGAGGACGTTCGGGAAGCGGCTAACCTGGCCTTGCTACACCGGCAGCGCAGACAGCCCTTCCAGCAGCCCAACTTGGCCACCGACCAACTGGACTCTATGGTCCAGGACTTCCAAGACCAAGAACGCAGGCGGCAGTCTTCCAGCCAAGACGGCGACGCCCCCGCGGATTCGGAGGATGAAGATCCATTCGAATCCGACATTGAACCCGGGGAGTCTTCGCCGGGGGAAGCTGATGCCGGGTTGCCCGGCGGCCGAGACCAAGATTTTGAGGTAGGCGACGCTTTTCCAGTCCAGTCCATTGAGTTGGAACCGCCGGATAATCGGCCCAGGCGCTCCTCGGGACGCCGCAGCAAAACACTGGGAGGACCGTCCACAGGGCGCTACGTGGGTGCCCGTACGCCACAAGGGGACGTGACTGATTTGGCCCTGGACGCAACGCTGCGTGTGGCTGCTCCTCACCAAGTGGTCCGCCGGCAAGCAATCGAAGAAGAAACCAGCGAAGAGCCGTCTAGCCCGCTCTCGAATGAAGAATCAGAGCTCCCCCCCTTTGGTAAAGGGGGGATCAAGGGGGGATTTCCGTCCCAGCCAGCGCTTTTAATAAGATCGTGGGACGTGCGGGAGAAAATCCGGGAAACCAAGACCGGCACGTTGATACTCTTCGTGGTGGATGCCAGCGGCTCAATGGCGGCCCAGCGCCGGATGGTGGCGGTCAAGGGAGCAGTTAATTCGCTGCTCATGGACGCCTACCAACGCCGCGACAGGGTGGGCCTGGTTTCCTTCCGCGGCACCGAAGCCAAGTTGCTCCTTCCCCCGACCAGCAGCGTGGAGTTGGCACAATCTCACTTGGCTGAGATGCCCACGGGGGGGCGAACTCCCTTGGGTCAAGGCCTTTACATGGCGTTGCAGCTCATCGAGACCGAGCGGCTGAAGGACCAGGACGTAGTCCCCTTGGTCGTTTTGCTATCCGACGGGCGGGCCAATGTGCCTCTGGGTTGGACCGAAGCTCAAGGCGGGCCTCTGCCGGGAATTGGCATCGGTGAGGAGGGACCGGCCTCCACCGACGCCAAGCGCATAGCTGCCATTTTCAACGAGCAGCGCATCCACTCCGTGGTGGTGGATACCGAGGTGGGCGTTCTGAAGTTCGGCATGGCCAAACCCATAGCCGCCGCCATGGGTGCCCAGTACATCCAACTGGACGACTTGGGAGCGGACAACTTGGCCCAGACCGTGAGACTGCGTCTCCCTAGTTCGGGTCAGTCTGGTTAGCGTCCTGAGTCATTTACATACGCCGCACCAGTTGATAACCTCTAATCCAGGCAGGCGTAGCTGACACCCTGCCCAAAAGCTGACCGCTGAAAGCTGATGGCTGACAGCTAAACCCCTTGGAGGAACAGTAGTGCCCCGTTTTCTGCCCTATGCCGACATGGATAAAATTCTCTCCCTATCAAAGAGGAGAGGATTCGTTTTTCAGAGCAGCGAGATATACGGAGGCCTTGCGTCCACTTGGGACTACGGACCCTTAGGCGTGGAGTTAAAGCGCAACGTTAAGGAGGCATGGTGGCGGTCTGTGATATTGGAGCGGGATGACATGGTGGGGTTGGACGCCGCCATTTTGATGGACCCCAGAGTGTGGGTAGCCAGCGGCCACGTTGAAAACTTCAGCGACCCATTGGTCCAATGCCGAAGCTGCAACATGCGTTTTCGCACCGACGACTTGGACACGGAAGTTTGCCCTGAGTGCGGCGGCGAACTTGCTGACCCGCGCCAGTTCAACCTGATGTTCAAGACCTTCATGGGCCCGGTGGAAGACACGGCCAGTGAAATTTATATGCGCCCCGAAACTGCCCAAGGGATTTTTGTTAATTTCCCCAACGTGGTCAATTCCACCCGGAAAAAGTTGCCTTTCGGCATCGGCCAAATTGGCAAAGCGTTCAGAAACGAGATTACTCCGGGCAATTTCACCTTCCGCACCCGGGAATTCGAGCAAATGGAGATCGAGTTCTTCGTGAAGCCGGGTACCGACGAGGAGTGGCTGCAGAAGTGGGTGACTGAGCGCTTCGATTGGTACGTGGCCCACGGCATCCGGCGTGAAAACTTGAGGTTGCGCCCCCATGCGTCCGACGAATTGGCTCACTACGCCAAGGACTGCTATGACATCGAGTACCGGTTTCCTTGGGGCTGGGCCGAGCTGGAAGGAATCGCCAGCCGCACCGACTTCGACTTGAGGAGCCACCAGGAAGCCAGTGGCCAGGACATGACCTACTTCGACGATTCGGTTGGGGAAGGCGAAGAACAGCGCTACCTACCCTACGTTATAGAGCCTTCGGGCGGCGTGGACCGGGCCGTGCTAGCCTTCTGGCTGGACTCCTATGACGAAGAGCCAGATGGAGACGCCACTCGAGTTGTCCTGCACCTGCACCGCAAACTGGCGCCTGTAACCGTGGCGGCATTGCCCCTGAGCAGAAACGAGAAGCTCACCCCCACGGCGAGGGACGTGCATGCCAAGCTGCGCAAGCATTTCAATACGCAGTACGACGACGCCCAGAGCATTGGCCGCCGCTATCGTAGGCAGGACGAGATCGGTACCCCTTACTGCGTGACCATCGATTTCGACACTCTCGACGACCACCAAGTCACTATCCGTGACCGAGACACCATGAACCAATCTAGGATACCCATAGCCGAATTGGTGGATGTTTTAAAGGACAAGCTGGAACACGGTTGGTAGGGAAGAGTATGCTCCAGCGCATCAGCAAAGAAACATGCCCGGGAACCTAGTTTCAGCCACTTTACGGGGCGGATTGTTCACCAGGTTGGTGGGCAAACGGATTCTGTATTTTCAAGAGATCCCGACCACCATGAACGAGGCTTCTCGCTTGGCCCAAGACGGCGCCGAAGAGGGCACGGTGGTGGTCGCCGGGACTCAGACCGCGAGTCGAGGCAGACAAGGAAGGAGCTGGGTATCCAGGGAAGGAAACCTCTACTTGTCGATAATCTTCCGGCCCACACTCGAAGTGCTGCCAATGATCAGCATTTTGGCCGGTGTGGCCGCCGCTAGGGCAATTCGCAAGACCGCAGGACTGGAACCGGCCATAAAATGGCCCAACGACGTGATGCTGGGCGGCAAAAAGACCGGTGGCATCTTAGTTGAAAGCGCTGTCCAAGGCGATCAGGTTTCCTACGCCATCCTGGGAATTGGTTTAAACATTGATCTAGACGCTCAACAAGAAGAAGAAATAGCAAATTCGGCGACGGCGATAAACCCGGAGGCTGGCAAGACCGTCCCTCCGGAAGATGTGCTTCGCCAATTGCTCCATGACTTGGATGCCCTGTATATCCAGGCAACTCTTGACGTATCTCCGCTGCCCGAATGGGAGACACTTCTGGAAACATTGGGACAGTCAATTCAGGCCACTTGGAGAAACGAGGTATTTACCGGTTTGGCCGAGGGAATTGATAATCTAGGCAACCTGCAACTCCGACTGGGTGACGGGCAGTTGATGACGCTCACTGCCGGCGACGTTACTCTGCATCAACCCAACGCCGCAACCGAATCGCAAATTCCATCAACGCGAGGCCACCATGCTGGAAACCTTTAGTTTGGACGGAAAGGTGGTACTGATAACCGGGGGCGGTACCGGACTGGGCCTGGCCATGGTTAGGGCATTGGCCCGGGCTGGCGCAAACATCGCCTTGGCCGGACGCCGCGCCGCCCCCATCGAAGGAGCCGCTCAAGAAGTGGTGGACTTGGGCCGGGAAGCGTTGGTTGTTACTACCGACGTAACCGACTCCAAACAAGTAGACCAACTGGTCACCACCACCTTGGACCGCTTCGGCCATATCGACGTTCTGATAAACAACGCTGGCGCTGTACAAGAAAACGTGCGCAAACCACTGTGGGACATTACCGACGATGAGTGGAATCTGGTTATGAACGTCAACTTGAGCGGAGCGTTTTTTTGCGCTCGAGCAGTGTCCAAACCCATGTCCGACCGCGGCAAAGGGAAGATCATCAACGTGGCTTCCGGGTTCGGTATGAGGGCTGGCCGGGACATTTACATGTATTGCTGCAGCAAGGGCGGTATGATCCAGTTGACCAAAGTTCTTTCCTTCAACCTGGCACG
Organism: SAR202 cluster bacterium Io17-Chloro-G4; assembly: GCA_002816455.1. GTDB lineage: Bacteria > Chloroflexota > Dehalococcoidia > Lucifugimonadales > UBA3495 > UBA1141. The sequence continues at coordinate 16,143 of MUCR01000069.1, forward strand.
TTATGGGATTACCGCCAACAGCATCGTCCCGGGTTTCATCCCAACCACCAGCACCGACTCTGAGATTCGCTCCACGCTGCCCCGTTCCGGCGATTTTTTGCCAACGGGCAACCTGGGCACACCGGAAGACTTGGGGCCCATTGCTGTATTTCTTGCTTCGGAGGCTTCCGACTACATGACCGGTGAGATGATTATCGCCGACGGCGGCGGCTTGGCGGCGGGTATAACGCCGACAGGCCACGCTCCCGTGGTCGCCTTGGAGCTGTAGGGAAGCTATCAGCATTCAGCTAAGGAGCAAACCATGCCCACGCTACCTGAATACAGCCTTGCCGGTAAAGTGGCTGTACTGTACACCGCTGGCGGCGACGAAGCACCGGTGTTGGCCCAGGCCTTGGCCGAGTCAGGCGCAGCAGTATTCACCATCGCCCGCCGCCAAGAACTGTTAGAACCCGTTTTGGCGGGGCTGAAGCAGTATCCGGGAGAGCACGGAGGCATCGCCGCCGATGTAGGCAGCGGAAGCTCAACCGAACTTGGTAAGGCGATGGACGCCTTGGGTGCTTCCTACGACCATGTAGATATTCTGGTCAATGACGTCCGCAGCATGTTCGCCCAACCGCTCTCGGAGATTTCAATCGAGGAGTGGGACCAAATACAATCCCGGAACGTGCGTGCGGCTTTCGTTTTGTGCAAAGAATTGGGCGGGCGAATGCGAGAGCGGCAGTACGGGCGCATTGTTAACTTGGTTTCCCTTTTGGCGGAGCGGGGAATGGTAAACGGCTCGGCCTTCGCTGCCAGCCAGGCTGCAGTTCTGTCCTTGACCCGTTCCTTGGCCGTGGAACTGGGCACCAGCAACATCCGGGTCAACGCCTTAGGCACCGGCTGGATGACCGTCGAGGACATACCTCTGGAAGTGCAGCAAGAAGAATTGCTGGTCCGGTATACGCCCCTACGCCGTAAAGGGCACCCCCGGGACATTGGCCCCCTGCTGGTCTACTTGGCCTCCGAGTCTTGCGACTACACCACGGGACAAGCGGTATACGTAGACGGAGGACTAAACGCCCATCCCTAAACTAGTGGGAACCGGTTCCGTTTGAAACCCAGCAAATGCCATTCTTAAGACCCACTCCTTGTCATTCTGAAGGAGCGCAGCGACCGAAGCTCCGACTCCGTCGCGAGTCCTCGACCGCGTCGGGAAATCTGGGGAAGGGCCGCCCCCTGGCACCACCAGATTCTTCGCCCCGCTCAGAATGACATGGTGTAAGCAGGGTTCGAGGTCTGGGCGTAACAATTCTATACCGCATTTCACGCTACCTTGTGCGACGAAATATTGAACCCCAAACGTGCCTGATGTACAATTATCGCCAATCGCCATGAATGGAGATACTACAGGGCCAACGAAATCAGTAGCACGCCTTGGGGGAATGACAGACCTTTCCCAGGACTCGTGGCGCATAAAAAGAGACCTCGAAAACCGCCTTGGCGAGCTAATCGGCGGCTTCGGCTACAACCACCTAGAAACTCCCATACTCGAACCCACCGACCTTTTTCTACGCAAATCCGGCGGCGCCCTAGCTTCCCGGATTTACAGCTTCACCGATCCTGGCAGCAATTTGGTAAGCCTTCGCCCAGAGTTCACATCATCCATAATGAGGCACTACCTAGAGTGCGCAGAAGACACCCCATTACCGGTCCGCTGGCAGTACTCAGGACCGGTATTTAGGTACGAACTGTCCCACCCCGAAGCCAGCGGCCAGTTTACTCAGATTGGCGCCGAACTGTTGGGTTCTCCCAGCATCACCGCCGATGCCGAAGTTCTGGGTCTAGCCTCCCAAGTGGTTTCCCAATCGGAAGTGGCCGATTGGCGTATGGCCTTGGCCGACTTGGACGTTCTCAACAGCGTGCTGGATGCTGTGGGCGTTTCCGAACGCGCCAAGACTTTCATTATCCAAAACGTCCCCAAGCTGCAACAAGGCAAGCAGGTGATCCCTCAAGTTCTGGAAGAAGCCCACCGGCTGCACATAACCGGGCAAGGCACCCGGGAAGACTACTTGGTGGAGGCGGTTCAGGGTTTGGACGACAGCCAAGCCCGAGTGGTCCTCCGGGGCTTGCTCAAGTGGAACGCCGCCGACCAAGTGGGTCAGAGAAACGCCGATGAAGTGGTGGGCCGCCTGCTCCGAAAGTTGCGAGGCACCGATGATGGGAAATCCCTGCATCGTGGCCTGGAACTCGCAAGCGACCTTGCCGCAGTTCATGGAGAACCTAAGGTTGCTTTACGTGACGCAGAGGTGGTAATACAGGCAGCGGGAGCCGAGACCGGCGCTTTTGAAAGGCTTTCACAGCTATTGGACCTGGTTCTGTCTGACTCGGAAATCGGCGGTCACATGGAGTTGGATTTCGGTCTGGTCCGGGGCTTGGCGTACTATAATGGCATAGTATTCGAGGTCACTCATCCCCGTTGGCCTGAGGCCTTAGGGGGTGGCGGCCGTTACGATGGACTCGCCAGGGCACTGGGCGGGCGTGAGGTTGTCCCGGCTCTGGGATTCGCTTACAACCTGGAGGCATTGCTGGCTGTTGGTAAGGGATCCAGAGTGAAACGCGCGACAGAGAGTTCACAAGCTTGAATAACCAGACATCTAAGAAAACAATTGAAAACTCTATTGGTGAAAACGACCAGCTGCAAAACGCAGTCGGCACAAAGCCTCACCTCAGATTAATATTGCCCAGCGACGGTGATTTGTATGAGTCGTCTTTGGGCTTCATGAGGAGTTGCGGGTTAAACGTGGTCCGACCTAACGCCCGCCGGTATACCGCCGTCATACCCTCGTTGCCCGGCGTCGAAGTGCTGTTCCAACGCACCGCCGATATAACCCAGAAAGTTGAGGAAGGCAGCGCCGAGCTTGGCCTCACCGGCCTAGACCGTTTGCTTGAATACAGGAACGACGAAAAGCAGGTGGTCCCCCTGATAGAGGACCTCAGCTTTGGCCGTTGCGAGTTTGTCCTGGCCGTACCCGAGTCCTGGTTGGATGTGACCTCTGTGGCCGACTTGGCGGATTTAGCGTTGGAGTTTCATCAGGATGGCAAGCAACTCAGGATCGCCAATAAGTATCCGCGGTTGCTTCAAAGGTACCTATTTGCCAGGGGAATAAATTACTTTACCCTTGTGCCAGCCAGTGGAACATTGGAGGCAGCTCCCGCAGCTGGTTATGCGGATCTTATCGCTGACTTGACCGCGACGGGTGCGACCATGCGGGAAAACGGTCTCAAGACCTTGGAAGAAGGCACCGTTTTGGTGTCCCAAGCCTGTTTGATAGGAAATCCCGAACTGCTCTCCGCCTCGCCCTCCAGACTCAAGCTGGCCCGCTCAATCGTTGAACTTATGGAAGCTAATCTCAGGGCGGAGCCCTACTACCGATTGACCGCCAACGTCCAAGGGGCGTCGCCCGAAGAGGTCAGCGCCTCTATATTGTCACGTCCAGACTTGGCTGGACTGCGCGGCCCTACCGTAGCACGGGTATACAATGTGGAAGAACAAGACTGGCACAGCGTTAGCCTCCTCGTCAAAAAAGATAAGCTGCTGGAAGCGGTGGACCACCTGCGCGGCTGCGGGGCCATCGACATCGCCGCCTCCCAGCTAAGTTACCTGTTTGACGAGCATTCCCAGGCCTACCATAATCTATTTGAACGGGAAGCCTAACCTGGCAAGTATCCACTTGAGGCCAGCACCCAGCGCCCGCACCTGAAAATAGTTTTCCGTGTTATTTCGATTCGAGCAACTGGAGCAACCGACGAAAAATGCCGAACCTGCCCATGCACATCTACCTCGCCGACCAAGTCGCAAAACGACTTGACTGGGACTGGGTGAACGACCACCGGGGCAGCCTGTATTTGGGTTCTACCGCTCCGGATATTCGCATAATGACCAAGTGGCCCAGGGAACGCACTCACTTCGCTCCGTTGTCGGCGGATGAGGTGGGCACTGGGACCCGACAGATGTTTAAGCTGCATCCAGAACTTGAAGATCCGGACGCCGCCTCGGAACCCACCAAGGCATTTTTGGTGGGCTACATCAGCCATCTCGTGGCAGATGAGGCGTGGATAAGCAACGTATACCGGCCCAATTTCGATCCTCCTGATGGCCAGTGCATGGTCGCCAGAGACAAGATTGAAGCCAACCTTTGGGACCGGGCGCTACAACTGGAAATGGACCGGGCGGCCGGAGACAAGATGGCCGGACTTCTGCCAGACGGCGAAGTATTGGCTGAGGCCGACATGGGCGTCCAAGTCGCGTTCTTGGAGCCGGCGTCTTTGCAAGAATGGCGGGAATGGGTGCTGCGCTTTCTTGGTTGGGACCTCACTTGGGATCGGCTTAAGCGGGCATTGAACCGCATGTACCGGGATGACGAAAACGTCCAGAAAGTCGTGGACACATTCATTGAGGAAATGCCAGCTAGCCTGGAGAGGATCTACGCAAATATATCCCGAGATAAAATCGAAGATTATAGACAACGCGCTTTGGAAGATACCCTCAACGAGGTGCACCAACGCTGGGGAGAACTCGACCGGAACTAATCGGCTTAGATCAATTCCATGACTGTCATTCTGAGGAACGGAGTGACGAAGAATCTCAGGAACGAGGAAAGATTGTTTCTTTTTGCTTATAGTGACAATGTGATTATTAACTACAAGGATTAAGGACAGGATTAGTTGAAACTTAACTTGATCCGAAGCGCGGAAGGCGCAGAAAAAATTTTGACCCGAATAGACCCGTTGGACTTGAGCGCTCTGCCCCAATCGGTACTGGACCGCACTCACCAAGCCTTCGGGGATGACGTCACGCCGGAGCAGTCCGTTCTAAAGATGCTCCAAGACGTTCGTCAAGAGGGCGACGCCGCGGTTGGACGTTACTCAAAGTTGCTAGACGGCGTAGAACTCAGCAGTTTTAGAGTCGAAAAAAAACAACTGGTAAAAGCCGCAGCGTCAATTTCCGCCGAATTGCGCGAATCCTTGGAATTGGCCGCTGAGCGGGTGCGCCAATTCCACCAGGAAGTGATGCCCAAGGATTGGCTCAATAAAGCGGAAAGCCTGGGACAACTGGTGCGGCCTTTGGAGCGAGTGGGCTTGTATGCTCCCGGAGGCACCGCCGCCTATCCGTCGACCGTGCTAATGACCGCCATCCCGGCCAGGGTTGCAGGTGTCAAAGAGGTAATTCTTTGCACCCCGGCAAGGCCCGGCGAGGCGCTGAACCTCGCGGTTCTGGCCGCTGCGGAAATCTCCGGAATTGATGCTGTCTACCAAATCGGCGGAGTGCCCGCTATTGGCGCCATGGCCTACGGTACGGAGTCGGTGCCCAAAGTCGACAAAATCTGCGGTCCCGGCAACGTCTTCGTCGCCTATGCCAAGAAACTGGTGCAGGGCCAAGTGGACATAGACGGTGTGTTCGGCCCCACCGAAACCGTAGTGATTGCCGATGCATTTGCCGACCCCGGTTTCTGTGCCGCAGATCTCATCGGCCAAGCTGAGCATGACCCATTGGCCACAGCCATTCTAATCACCGATTCCCAGGACTTGATTGAGCGGATTGAGCACGAGCTTGAAGAGCAACTGAATACCCAACTCCGAGGCGACTTGGCTAGGGAGGCCTTAGAACGCCAAGGTCGCGTAGTTCTGGTAGATTCGGTGGCCCAAGCCGTCGAGTTGGCTGACCTTATCGCCCCCGAGCATATGTGCTTAATGGTCCAAGACCCGTGGAAATGGGCTGAAACAGTTAAACATGCCGGTGGCCTGTTCCTTGGCGAGTACTCACCTGAAGTTATGGGCGACTACGTTGCCGGTCCCAGCCATGTGATGCCCACTGGCGGCACCGCCCGCTTCAGCTCGGCATTGAGTGTCCATCAATTTCTGCGCACCATGCCGGTGGTTAGCTTGAGCCCAAATGATTTTCAAAAGTTAGGACCGGCGGCAATCGAAATCGCCAAAGCCGAGGGTCTAGGCGGCCATGCCACCGCGGTCCGGATGCGCCTGGAGAAGCTGCAGAACACAGACCGCAACTAGGCTAGGGTTTATCTAGCTACTCGTCATTCCGGCGTAGGCCGGATCCAGAAAAGGTCTGAACCTCGATATTTCTTGAACCCCGGCCTACGCCGGGGTGACGGATGGAAAGCCTACGTCAAGCTGAGAAATTTAAATATCCCTAATTTAGCGAGATAGAAACCGGTGTCTAATTCGAGATTATGAAAGACTCAAAACAAGACGGAATTGACAGGCTGATGCTGCCCCACATCCGCAGTCTGGACACCTACCAGGGGGTCATCCCCATGGATGTTATGGCAGACCGCGCTGGCATCCCACCGGAAAAAGTGATCCGGCTGAACGGCAACGAGAACCCCTATGGACCCTCACCCCGGGTAGTTGAAGCCCTGGGCAACTTCCAAAACTATAACCACTATCCGGACCCGGACCAAACTAACCTGCGGGAGGCATTGTCGGGCTATTTGGGCGTTCCTGCGGACCACATTGTGGCGGGCAACGGCAGCGACGAGATTATCGACTTGTTGCTGCGTATGTTTGTCGGTCACGGCGAAAACATCGTCATTCCCACTCCCACATTCGGCATGTACGCCTTCTCCACTGAGATATGCGGCGGGGAGGCCATATCGGTGGAAAGGGACGAGAATTTCGAAATCAACGTTGAGGCGGTGGATCTGGCGATCACGCCCAAGACGAAAGGCATGATCCTGGCCTCACCCAACAACCCCACGGGAAATATTGCCTCGGAAGACCAAATCCGGGCACTTTTGGAAACCGGGCGATTGGTGGTGGTGGACGAGGCTTACCACGAGTTTAGCGGCCAAACAGCGATGCCGTTGCTCCAAGAGTATGCCAATTTGGTAGTGCTGAGGACTTTCAGCAAGTGGGCTGGTTTGGCCGGACTCCGCATCGGCCTGGGCGTCATGCAACCGGAACTGGCTGCTACCATGATGAGCATGAAGCCGCCTTACAACGTGAACCTGGCTGCTGAAATAGCATTGTTGGCTTCATTGGAAGATACACCGACCTTGCTGGAAAGGGTGCAAAACATAGTCGCCGAACGTGACCGAATGATGGGCCTGCTGCGCCAGGTCAAGGGCATCAAAACTTGGCCCTCACAAGCCAACTTTATACTTTGCGAACTTCCCGGGGGTCGGGGGAAAGAGATTTACGACAGGCTTTGCAACCGGGGCATTTTCTTGCGTTACTTTGGGAACGAGAGGCTTAAAGACCACATAAGAGCCAGCGTGGGATTGCCACACGAGACCGACGCGGTGGTAGCGGCGCTTGATGAGTTGGTTAATAGCTAAACTTAATACCTACGGAGGAATGTCCTTCGACACGCTCAGGATGAGCGGGAATTAGTCTACCCAATCAACAACGGGGTAATCCGATGACATCCACCAGAAAGGAAACCGGGGGGTCTTTGGCCACGGGCGCAAGGAAAGCATCGCTGGAACGGAAGACCGGCGAAACCAGCGTAAGTGTGTCCATTAACTTGGATGGGCAAGGCGAATACGACGTAAAAACCGGAAACGGCTTTCTGGACCACATGGTCAGCCAGATTGCCCGCCATGGGTCGATTGACATCACGCTGCACGCCCAAGGCGACGTCCATACCGGATGGCACCACTTAGTTGAAGACGTTGGCATCATGCTGGGCAGAGTTTTTCGGGAGGCCTTGGGAGACGGGCGAGGAATACGCCGCATGGGACACGCCATAGTCCCATTGGATGAGGCACTGGCAATGGTCGCCGTGGATTGCGGCGGCAGGCCTTACGCCCTGTTGGAAACCACCTTGGACGACACCATGGTGGAAACTCTCTCCGGTGACCTAGTCGGGCACTTTTTTGAGTCCTTCGCTATGGAAGGCAAGATAAACCTTCACGCCAAGATATTATCCGGCGTAAGTCCCCACCACAAAGCTGAGGCGATCTGCAAAGCCCTGGCCCGCGCCCTCCGTGATGCGGTTGAGCCGGATCCCAGAGCGCCAACCCAAGTGCCCAGCACCAAAGGGACGATTGCCGGGTAGGGTTTGGCTCCCTCAATTTTGGGTTTATCTACATGATATTGAGGGACCGACTACTCCAATGTCCCCCTAACTAAGGGGGACTACAGGGGGTTAAAACCTTGCGGCGCTTTAACCTCCCCTTAATCCCCTCCTTACGAAGGAGGGGAAATGTGCCCTTCCATACCTCTTTCTGGGTTGCTTGAACTTATGGCCGCCCTTTGCGGGCGATGAACTCGGGGAAAGCCTGCTCCACGCCGTAGCCGACGACTTTCTCCGTGGTGTAAATTCGCTCGTTTTCCCACATCCCGCGCAGGTCACGGCCCATGTCCTGCATCAACAACTCTTTTACGCCCATCACCGACTCATGCCGGTTACCGGCGATGGCGCTGGCTATCTCCATGGTCTTGGCCCGGAGTTCTGCCGCCGGGACCAAGTGGTTTATCAGCCCGATACGGTAGGCCTCTTCGGCTTCCACCAGGCGGCCGCTAAATAGCAACTCTTTGGCCATGGGCCAGCCCACCTGATTGGGCAGGGTCCAAGTGCAGTTGATCCTGCCGTAAGCCGTTGCCAGAAACCGGAAATTGGTGTTCTCGCACCCCAAACGAAAATCCAACGACGAGGCCAAGACCGCGCCTCCGCCGTGGGCCAACCCGTTCATCATGCCGATGATCGGCTTCGGTGACGCTGAAATTTCGTAGGACCTTTCTGTGTATAGAGCGCTGTTTTTGGCCCGTTCCTCTTCAGTTAATTCCTGAGCGTCCCGCCGCTGCTCGTGAATGTCGCCCCCGGCGGAAAATGCCCGATTACCAGTGCCGGTGATGACGATGCACCCCACCTCGTCGTCGGAGTTGGCTTTCATTACGGCGTCGTGTAATTCGTCGTTTAACTGATGGTTCATAGCATTTAAGACCTCGGGACGGTTTAGCGTCACGATGCTCACGCCGTCTTCAATCTCCACCAGAACATTCTCGTAAGGCATGGGTCTCTCCTAAGAATCTAGCGGTGTCTGCGAATTTAAGCGTGGCCCGAAGGCCCGAAGCTGCCGGATAATTCTTGGTTGAACTGTATTGTATAGAACGTGCCGAGTCAATTTAAATAATCGCGCATAGTCCTCTGATTGCCAATTGGCAATACGGTCCATCTATAAAAGCTCCGCGAATAAACCTCAACCCGGCCCGTGGCCACCCGTCAATCCGGCCTGAGCTCTGCCTTTCCGACGGCTGGCCATCAGCCCTGACCTCTGTGATACACTTCTATCTGGTCACGCTAGTCAGCAACTCTTTCCCAATTTGGCTCGGCGGGACGTTAATCCTTCAAAGCAGGAGGTGACCCGTTGGCCGAGAGGCTTAACGCCGGTGTGGCGGTTATCGAGATGCTGCGCCAAGAGGGCGTGTCCCACATTTTCGGCATCGTCGGGTCGTCCTTCCTGGACATATTGGACCCCCTATACGACCGGGATGACATCCAGTTTGTTGGAGTCCGCCACGAACAAGGCGCTGCCTTAATGGCCGACGGCTACAGCAGGATATCCGGCTCACCTAGCATATGCTTGGTCACCAACGGTCCCGGCGTGTTGAACCTTACTTACGGCATTGCTTCTGCATACGTGGCCCACTCGCCGGTTGTAGTGTTGGCGCCCTCGACTTCCAGGGACCACCAATACCGGGACTCTACCCAAGAGTTCGACCAAGTCTCTCTGTTTCGCCCCATTACCAAAGCAGCCTTTCCGGTGAACAAGATCGAGCGTTTGCCCGATGCTCTGCGCCACGCTTTCCGGGTGGCCACGTCGGGCAAGATGGGACCTGTGCTGGTGGACTTGCCCCGGGACATCTTGCCGGGCGCCGAAATCGAATTTGAGATGCTTCCTCCCGACACCTACCGCTCGGGACAGACTAGGTCCCGAGGCGACCGGAACCTCATTGAGAAGGCGGCGCGTCTGCTGCTTTCGGCAGAACGGCCGGTCATCATAGCCGGTGGCGGCGTTCAGTGGAGCAACGCAGCAGAGGAAGTGACCAACATGGCGGACCTGCTGGGCGCCGCAATCACCACTTCCTATGGCCGGGCCGACGCAGTGCCCAGTGACCACCCCGATTTTTTGGGGCACTTGGGGCGTTTGGGAGCCGTCGAGGCTATAGAAGCCGTCCGGCATTCCGATGTAATTTTAGCCGTGGGTACACGGCTCAGCCAATCCACCACTTTCTACGATAACCGGTTTATCCCGGCGGACGCTCAGATTATTCAGATAGAAATCGACCCTGAAGAGCTTGGCCGCAACTACCCCGTTTCCGTGGGCATTGAGGGTGATGCTAAGGCTGTGATGCAAGGGCTGCTGGAAGTACTCCGGGATGCCGAACCCCGTCACAACCGTCCTTGGGTCGAAGATATCGGCGACTGGCATTCCCGCCGAAACGACCGCTTGAATGATGAAGGCAGGCTTGATTCCCCACTGATCAAACCCCAGAGGGTCTATGCCGAATTGCGCAAGGTGATGCCCAGGGACGCTATTGTGGCATTGGACGCCGGAGTTGGGCCCAACTTCGGGCAGGACCGCCTGAACTACTATGAACCCCGGAGCTTGATGACCTCCCTGGACCTCGGTGGATTGGGCTTCAGCTTTCCGGCGGCTTTGGGCGCCAAGTTTGCGGCGCCCGACCGGCCCGTGATTAACTTCAACGGCGACGGTGGGTTTTTGTTCAATGCCCAAGAGTTCGCCACCGCCGTGCGCTATGGGCTCAAAGTGGTGACGGTCATCTTGAACAATGACTGCTGGGGGTCGGAGAAAGCTTACCAGCGGGACGCTTTCAACCAGCGCTACGTGGGAGCGGACACGAATAATCCCCGTTTTGATAAGTACGCCGAGATATTTGGCGGCACTGGGTTTTACGTCGACAAGCCACAAGACATAGGCAATGCCATGCAGGAAGCGTTACAAGTGGACGGTCCCAGCATAATCGAAATCCCGGTGGACCCGGAAGAGCTTCCCCGTCCAGCCCGGCTGTCCGATGTCCAATCGCCCAAAACGAGTTAATAATGGAACAAGCTGTCTTACCTAAAGAAGTGCAAGTGCTGGACCAGGCTATTATGATCTTGTGGGATGATGGGCACCGCAGCACTTATCCCCATAGGTACCTCCGGCTCCGCTGTCCTTGTGCCAGCTGCGTCGACGAGATGACCGGGCGGGCCCGCCTTGACCCGGACACGGTGCCTCAAGACGTAAGTGCCTTGGATCACATGCAGGTGGGCAACTATGCGCTACAGTTCCTGTGGAGCGATGCCCATTACACCGGCATATACCCTTACCGGTACCTAATTTCCCATTGCGCTTGTATAGCATGCGGTGAGAGCCGAGCCGGGGCGAACGCACAAGTCAGCGAGCCAGAAGAATAACCTGGCCAGAGGGGGCAGCGCAGGCTAATGATTTAAGGCTTATTGGGCTGAAGGGTTTTGGTCCTTCGTTTGGTTGCGGTTCCGGTTTCGGAAGGGTTGACCTGTAGTGGGGCCGAGTTTGGGGGCACTGAAAGTTTTGGACTTGAATGAAAAATTGGAAAGCTGCCTTTGCCCATTTTCCTTGCAGTTGGCGCAGGGCGCCGGTTCGTCCATCTTAGACACAGGACGAATTATCTCGTACTCCAGTTGGCACTTTTCGCAGTAGTATTCGTAAACCGGCATGGCCACCTCCCCTCAACCCAACATTCTAATCATTGCCATAGGATTCCGCCACCTCTTGTACACATGTAGGGGCGCACCGTGTGTGCACCCAATCCATGGCAGACACATGGGTCTGCCTCTACCAGGGAATTTAAGATTGATAACGCCACCTCACCGAAACAAGAGTTCCAGCAATCGGCTGGTGGATATATGTTAGGAAAATCCTTGCCAATTAGTAAAGACGTGATAGTAGAGAGCCGTTTCCGATGCGACGCGTTCACCTCTTTGAACTAGAGGACCAGACGTGGTTCCCCAAAACGATTCGCGATGCTGGTACCGACTTCCTCAGGTTTGTAGCCGAGGTTGCCAAACCCTACCGAGCGGTGTTTCCACGGCTGCGCAAGGCGCTAATCGCCAGTGGCAGCCAAAATATCCTGGACCTATGCTCGGGCGGCGCCGGACCCATCGTGGCCATCCAAAACGATCTCGCTGGCAGTGGCTGCGAAATCCTGGTCACTATGACCGACAAGTTTCCCAATCGCACTGCCTTCGAGCACGCCCGGCGGCGCTCAGCAGGTAAAGTGAATTTTGTTGATGCCCCGGTCGATGCCGCCGCAGTGCCGCCAGACCTAAGCGGTTTCAGAACTCTTTTCACGTCACTCCATCACTTTCGGCCCGAAGAAGCGAAACGAATACTGCAGGACGCGGTGAACCGGAGCCGCCCCATCGGCGTTTTCGAAATGACCAGGCGAAGCTTTCTACCAATAATGGCCATTCCGGTGCTTCCCGTGGCCTTGCTCGCATCGACCCCGTTTATTCGCCCCTTCCGCTGGAGCCGCCTGCTTTGGACTTATCTGATCCCAATTGTCCCGCTCTTCATCACCTGGGATGCCTTCGTATCCTGCCTCCGGACCTACTCGGTTAAAGAGTTGGGAGAAATGGTGGAGGGCCTAAATTGTGAGGGGTACACCTGGGAAATCGGTGTAGACGCAGCCTGGCCATCCCACGTCTCCTATCTAATAGGCTATCCCAGCTAATCACACAAAAAGCCCCCTTTTCGTAAATGGGGCTTTAGGGGGATATCGGTTGTCAGCAGCCCTGTCACCAGATTTAAAGCACCGACAAGCCAAAGCAGAGCGAATGATCTGCTAACCTGAAAGTCCCCTC